>NHEX02000023.1 GCA_002171475.2 Flavobacteriales bacterium TMED96 | reverse complement strand
GTAGTTTTACCGGTACTTTCCGGTCCATAAATTACAATTCTTTTACAGTTAGTTTTTTTTTGTTTAACTCTTTTAGCCATGTGAAAAATCCTAAAATTGCAATAAAAGTAAAAATAAGGTATTGAATTGATGTAAAATAAAGACCTTTGTAAAAATATAGGGGGATAGAAATAATATCTCCAATAATCCATAATATCCAGTGCTCAATTTTTCTCCTAGCCATAAACCACATTGCGGAACAAAAAATAGCAGTTGTTAAAGTATCAATAGATGAAACAAAACTTTCCTCCCAATTTGATATGTTGTAAATATACTTTATAGCGATAAAGGCGAAGGCGAAAATAATTAAACCTAAAATTAATTCTTTTAAATTCAGTCTTGAGATCTTATTTTGAAAAATTCCTTCATCTTTTTTACTCCAATAAAACCATCCATATATACTCATTAAAAAAAAATATAAGTTGATAATTAAATCTCCCAAAAGCTGGTTTTTAAATAAAATCCAGACATAAATTAATGTTGAAATTATACCTGTAGGATACACTAAAATTTTATTTTTTTTGGCATACCATACACTTAAAACTCCAAGAACGGCAGCAAAAAATTCAAGCCCTGAGTCAAAGTTAATCTGTTCTAAAAATCGAATCATATGGATTTTCAATCAAACGGAATATATTTACTTCTATCGGATTTAAATATTTTCAGACTAATAATGCCAGCATCTATTTCTTCAAAGCTTTCTTGAATTGATTTTGTTAGAAAATACATTAGTGAAGTATATTCCCCATAAATATGAGTACTTAATGGATTTTCACTATACTTGAAACCTGATTTTCTTATGGAAATGATAAGATTTTTTATTTTGTCCTTATATTCTTCTTCGAGTGGTGCAAAAGTAATTTCAACTGAAATTTTCATATATGTGCTAATGTTATTTCATAATTATTAAAATTAATGAAATGCAAATTAACTTTAATCTTTTTATTTCTTAAATATACATTGGCAAAACCAACTTTAGATTCGTGATTGAACTTTTTAATTTGAATGTCATTTTTTAGAGACAATCCTTTTATTAACATGCATTTAAAGATTGCCTCTTTGGAAGTCCACAACCTTGTCAAAAGTTTTATATCATTTGAATGTGTTGCAAAATTTTCTTTTTTATTTACAAATTTGGATTTGATTTCAATAATTTTTGAACGATAAGACTCAATATCTACACCATTCATCACATTTCCGAAACTTAAAATTGCAAATTTTTTTGTGTGTGAAATTGAATAAAAGCTATTTTTATTTTTAAATGATGAAATATTAAAAACTCCATTTATATCAATAATTGAAAATATTTCCATTAACCTTCGAGACGCCAAATACTGCTTCTTTTTAATTAATGTTTTACGAGTCCCAAAGACTTTTTTTTGCTCACTAGAGAGTGAAACTAACTTTTTTAGATTGATTAAAGATTCATCTATTTTCCATATGTGGATTTGAATTGTATCATTTAATATCAGAGATTTTGATAATGGCATTTGAAATTAAAAATAAAGTAAGTAGGTTTGCAATAAATTTAAAATTATTATGAATAACAAGTTGGAAACTCTGCAATATAAAGTAAAAGATATTGGTTTAGCTAAATGGGGAAGAAAAGAAATTAATCTTGCTGAGGCAGAAATGCCTGGATTAATGCAAATTAGAGAGGAATTTTCAAAAGAAAAACCATTAAAGGGAGCTAGAATAGCAGGTTGTTTGCATATGACAATTCAAACAGCAGTTTTAATTGAAACACTAGTAGCCCTCGGAGCCGATGTAACTTGGAGTTCATGTAATATTTTTTCAACTCAAGACCACGCCGCTGCTGCGATAGCAGCCGCTGGAATTCCAGTTTATGCGTGGAAGGGTATGAACGAAGAAGAATTTAAATGGTGTATAGAACAAACATTATTTTTTGGAAGCGAAAAAAAACCTCTTAATATGATTTTAGACGACGGTGGTGACTTAACTAATATGGTCTTTGACAAATATCCTGAACTAGTTAGAAACATTAAGGGCCTTTCAGAAGAAACTACAACAGGTGTGTTAAGATTATATGAGAGAATGAAGAATGGAACACTACCATTACCTGCTATTAATGTAAATGATTCGGTAACAAAATCAAAATTTGATAATAAATACGGGTGTAAGGAAAGTGCTGTTGACGCTGTAAGAAGATCTACGGATATAATGCTTGCTGGAAAAAGAGTTTTGGTCGCTGGATATGGAGATGTTGGAAAAGGAACGGTAGCATCTTTTTCCGGAGCCGGTGCGATAGTAACAGTATCTGAAATAGATCCAATTTGTGCACTTCAGGCTGCTATGGACGGATATGAGGTTAAAAAAATTGATTCGGTGATTGAAAAAATGGATATTGTAGTTACTGCAACGGGTAACAAGGATATAATTACGGGCGAGCACTTCAAAAAAATGAAGGATAAAACAATTGTATGTAATATTGGCCATTTTGATAATGAGATCGATATTTCATGGCTTGAAGAAAATTTTTCTCACCAAAAAACTGAAATAAAGCCGCAAGTTGATCTTTATAAAATTAATAATGGTGTAGAAATCATTGTCTTAGCAGAGGGAAGACTAGTTAACTTGGGATGTGCTACAGGGCATCCTAGCTTTGTAATGAGTAACTCATTTGCCAATCAAGTATTGGCTCAAATAGAGCTTTGGAAAAACCATGCAAATTACGAAAATGATGTTTATACTCTACCTAAACACCTTGATGAAAAGGTTGCTAAACTTCACCTTAAACATCTTGGAGTCGAGCTGGAAGATTTATCCGAAGAGCAAGCGAAATATATAGGGGTTAAAAAATCAGGTCCATATAAGCCCGAATATTATAGGTATTAAAATAGCTTTTAAACTTTAGTTTGTTCAAGCTTCAATAGAAACATAGGATTTGTTGTTTCTCTTTTTGGTAAACTTTACTAGACCATCGATTTTTGCGTGTAAAGTATGGTCTTTGCCAATATATACATTAGCCCCTGGATTATGTACGGTACCTCTCTGTCTGACTATTATATTTCCGGCCTTGGCTAATTGACCACCAAAAATTTTAACACCTAACCGTTTAGATTCCGACTCTCTACCATTTTTGGAGCTACCAACTCCCTTTTTGTGTGCCATTTATTTAATTTAATGAATTAATATTTTTAATTAAATCAGCTTTTTTCATAGATGAATAGCCAGTTATTTTTTTGTTTTTAGCAATTTCTTTAAGTTCACTTAAGGTTTTTGCTTTAAGATTGGATTTATTTACGCTAAGATTGGCTTTTACTTTTTTTGGTTTGCTCTCAGTGGATATTTTAGTTTTATCCTTTGTTTTTTTTACAAGACCACTGGTTTGAGAAATAGACTCAATTATAATTTCAGATAAGTGTTGCTTATGTCCATTTTTTACCCTGTAACCTTTTCTTCTCTTCTTTTTAAAAACAATGACTTTTTCTCCTTTTAAATGTTTAGTTATTTTAGCATCAACAGAATAATTACTCACTGTTGGTGTTCCCAAGCTAAAATCTTTTCCGTTATCAACTAACAAAACATTACTGAAAGAGATTTTTGAACCCTCTTTTTCATCGAGTTTGTTAACTATTATCTTTTGATTCTTTTCAACTTTAAATTGTTGTCCCAAAATTTCTACTATAGCAAACATTTATTTTCTTTGGATTGCAAATTTACTTATTTTAGTTAAAGTCTCAATAATAATCCTAAAAACTTTCAGTTTATAGTATTTATAAATAATTTATAATTTGACAAATTTAATATTTAATCTATTAATTTTGTATTATGAGTTATTCGTTAGGTGTTGCTTTAGGTCATAGTTCAGCAGCTGTTTTACTGAAGGGGAGTGAAATTATTTATGCAATTGAAGAAGAAAAAATAGCAAGAGTAAAAGGACTAACTAGTTTTCCGTCATTATCAATAAATTATATTTTAAATAAAGAGAATATTTCTATTAATGACTTAAATTCAGTTTCAATTGGTTGTAAAAATGTAATTGAATTTTGCTTTAACCTTAGATCTCTATTTAGATATTTTAAAAAAAAATCTCTACTTTATATCTTTTTAGGTTATAGTTTCGATGCATTTAACATAATCTTTCCGTTCAATAATATCAAAAAAAATGTGATAAAATATTTTTTCTTTAAACTAATGCAAGACTTTGGTTTTAAAAAGGAGAAAATATTTTTTTTTGATCATCACCTTTGTCACGCATTGTCTGCAATTAAGTGCAGTCCTTACAAAGATGGCGTTGTTTTTACAATGGATGGAAAAGGGGATGGTCTTTGTTCTACTTTATCATATTTTGACGAGAATAACATTTACGAAATTGATAAAACTGAAGATCTAAACTCTATTGGACAGTTATATCAAGCTGTTACAATTTACTTAGGTTTTAAACATAACCGTCATGAAGGTAAAATTACTGGTCTAGCGGCTTATGGAGATTTTCAAAAAACTCTAGGTGCATTTCAGAAATGCTTAACTATAAAAAATGGTAAAATAATTAATCAACTAAACAACAACATAGAAGATTCAATAAAAGCTTTAAAAAAAATCAAAAACAAAAAATTAATAAATGAAAGCCATTTAAGGAGATTGGATAAATCATTAATGAAGTTTGCAATTTCCTTTGAAATATTTTTTGATTTTTTTGAAAAAAATTTTTCAAATATTAATAGGGAAGATATTGCAGCTGGTCTGCAAAAGCACACAGAAGACCTAATAACTCTGTATCTTAAAAAAAATCTACCCACAAACAAAAAATTTGACATATGCCTAGCTGGAGGCGTTTTCGCGAACGTCAAAGTCAACCAAAAAATATTTGAACTCCCATTTGTAAAAAATATTTTTGTTCAACCCGCTATGGATGACAGTGGAACTGCTCTGGGAGCGGCTATTGCCAAACTCAATGAAAAAATAAATTTTAAAACAATTTATTTAGGGTCTTCATACAAAATTAAAGAGTTTGATACTTACTTGAAAGAAAATAAAATCAACTTCAAGCGAAGTGAAAATTATCATTCTGAAATTGCGAAATTTTTGAATGAAGGAAAAATTGTAGGAAGGTTTAATGGGAGGCTTGAGTGGGGACCCAGGGCCTTAGGTAACAGATCCATTTTAGTTAAAGCCGATGATTATTCTATAAATGAAATTTTAAATAAAAGATTAAACCGGACTGAATTTATGCCTTTTGCACCCATGATAATAGATACTGACGCAAAAAAATTTTTAAAAAATTATACCATTGATAATATAGCTTCAAGATACATGACAGTCACGTATGATATAAAATCATCACTCAGCAAAAAAATAAAAGGTTCCATCCATATTGATAATACTGCCAGACCACAAGTCTTATTTAAAGAAGATAATTTAGAAATGTACAATATTTTACAAGAGTACAAAAAATTAAGTAAAGTGGGAGTTCTACTAAATACAAGCTTTAATCTTCACGAAGAGCCTATTATTGATTCCCCAATTTTAGGAATTATAGCTCTTGAAAAAGGAGCTATTGATATCTTAAGTGTAGAAAATTATTTAATTTATGGCAATGAAAACTAGATTTTTAACTTTTACATTCATTATAATTGTAAGTTGTAATCCTGAATATTCGCCTCCTGTAGATGTTAATTCAGATAGAAATAACATTATTTCTCCAACGGAAGATCCTGACGGAAGAGTTGGAGAACTTGAAGCAACATTTTTGTCTTCCAAAAATAAGTTTACATTCTCTAAAAGTTCTATGATTTCAGACACATTTAGTGTTTCATATGTATCCACAGCCCAAAATTTTGATATTTTTAAATGGGTTTTTGAAGGTGGATACACTAGTGGTTCTGGATCAAGCACGACGTCAAGCGGAACTACAATTATTGAGGGAAATATTAATGATCCAAGTACATCTAGTCAGATAGGGGTTTTGGTTGAATATCGTGACGGGTTTGGTAAATACGATGTTACCCACGCAGTAGCTAACTCAGCTAGTTTCGACATAAATACTAAATCAGATTATGTAACATATGAATATTTGGATGACCTTGAAGTACAAAACTCATTAAATCCTTACGGATGGATAAATAATTCTGGACTCTGGTATAGCCCGTCAAATTTATCAACTATAACTTTTTCAGCTTGTGAAAATTCAATTGTTGGGTTTTATGATAATGATGATTTTACTCTAAAAGAGCCGATAGAAATTTCTAAAGAATTTTCAAATTTTGGGACTACTAAAAAAAACTTGGTGTTCGAATACAAAATTGATTTCATTGTTCTGCCTACTATTTCTAGTAACTTAAAAAGGATTTCCCTCGGATATACTCCAAATTTATCCTCATCATCAAGCATTACTATTGAGGCTGGGGAGTTATGGTCAAATTCTTCAAATGAATCTTCTGACTTTAGACAAGTTATTATTCCTCTCCCTTTAATTTCCGATTTTAATTTAAGTTTTACAAAATATCCCTCTGTAGTTAATGCAAATGGAAGACAAGCTTATCCTTTCAATGTTTGCTTAAGAAATATAAAAATTATTCCCTCTGAATAGAATTTATTTCAATGCTTTGTAGTTTGAATTTGTTGATTTAAACTCAGGAACAATATTTTTTATTGACGAGACTAAAGAACTTGTGCTTTTTGAGTTTGAAGCATCAGTAATTAATTGTAGTATCTTTGTTTTCACATTTATATCAATTTTTTGTTTGTCAGCTATAAAAATTAATTTATTGTGTGACTTTTTAAGATTTTCTTGATTAGTTAGTAACTCCTCATAAAGTTTTTCTCCTTCATTTAAACCTGTAAATTTAATTTCAATATCCTCATTTTCAATTAAACCAGACAACCTAATCATATTAATTGCTAAATCAATAATTTTTACCGGTTTTCCCATATCAAAGACATATATTTCTCCGTGGTTACCTGTTGCACCAGCTTCAAGAACTAATTGACACGCTTCTGTAATTGTCATAAAAAATCGGGTTACTTTTGGATGGGTCACAGTTATAGGTCCTCCCTTTGCTATCTGGCTTTGAAAAATAGGAACAACTGACCCATTTGATCCTAAAACATTTCCAAATCTTGTCGTTATTATTTTTGTTTTGTATTCCGAGGAAATCCCAGAGACATACATCTCAGCAATTCTTTTGGTAGCTCCCATGATATTGGAAGGATTAACAGCCTTATCGGTCGAAACAAATACAAAGGCAGAAACGCCTCTATTTATTGCCGTATCGATAATGTTTTTAGTTCCCAATATATTGTTTATTATTGTGGCTTGAGGCATATTTTCTGTCATATAAACGTGCTTGTATGCAGCTGCGTGGAAAACAACGTCAATTTTAAACTTAGAAAAACAAAATTCCACTGAATTTAAATCGGTTACACTTTTCAATAAGTAATGNAAATTTGTTTTTGACTTCTTGTTTTCNAGTTCCTTTTTAATATTAAANAGAGAATTCTCGTTATTATCAAATAATATTATTTCTTTCGGACTAAACTTTAGGAGTTGTCTGACAATCTCACTTCCAATTGAGCCAGCAGCACCGGTGACTAAAACAGTTTTTTTAAAATATTGTTTTTTGTTTTTATCTAAATCAATATAAATTTGGTCTCTTTTTAATAAATCCTCAATCTTAAATGGTGCTAGATTATTTATTGCTCCTTTATTAATAGCAAGATTATCTATTGAGGGTAACTTAAAAATTTTTACTTTTTTACTTTTAAAAAAATCAAATAGGGTGTTTTTGTTTTTTTGACTAAGATTATTTGTAGTTATAATTATCTGGTCAACTCCGACACCTTTATTGTTAATATTTTGAAGTTTATTATTTAAACTTTCTACTCTTAATCCCTCAATTGTTCTACCTATTTTAGATGTATCATCATCCAAAAAACCAACAACCTTTATTGAATTGCTATCATCCAAGGCTCTTTTAACTCTAACTCCGTTTGTTCCTGCTCCATAAAGTAAGGTACTTAAAAGCATGTCATCTTTAGTGGTCCTATTGTATAAAATTTTAACGATAAGTCTATAAAATATCAAAAGAGATAAACTAAAATAAAAGAGTAATAATAAATAATTAAAGTGAGCCCTTGTGTCCGCACCTATGTAAATTGAATAACTAACAATTGATAATATTAGACCAAGGCTTAATTTGCTAATATCAATGAAAGTTGTGAATCTAAGAAACATGCTATATCCTTTAAAAAAAAGGATATACATAAGAGAAAAAAATAAAAATATTAATTTATCTTGCCATCCTCTTAAAACTAGAATAGAACCATTTAAAAAATTGAGTAATTCCATTGCCATGATTAAACATATCGTGTCCATCACAAATGCGTATTTTTTTGAATAATGCTTTTTAAAAATTCTTTGGAACATTACTTTATAGAAAAAATTTTAGTCAGTTTATTTTTTATTCTTTTTATGTCTTTTTCGTCAATATTGCTCCCCGAAGGTAAACAGATTCCATTTTCAAATAATGAATTTGATACTCCACTCCCATAAAACTGATTATTTTTAAAAATTGGTTGCATGTGCATAGGCTTCCATAAGCGCCTAGTTTCAATTTTATCCTCCTCAAATTCACAAATTATTTGATTAACTGAGATACCGCATTTTTTTTCATCTATGATTAAGCATGTCAGCCATCTATTTGAAAAATAACCTTTAGGTTCATTTAAAAAAGTAATCCCTTTTATATCCTTCAAAAGTTCATAATAAAATTTATAGTTTTTTCTCCTTTTAATAACTCTGTCATTTAAAACTTTTAGCTGGGCAACACCTATGGATGCTAAAATATTTGAAAGCTTATAATTATAACCTATTTCTTTATGCTCATAAAAAGGTTTATTTTCTTTCGCTTGTGTGGATAAAAATTTTGCTTTACTAATATCGGTTGAGTTATCTGAAACCAATGCTCCTCCACCTGACGTAGTTATGATTTTATTCCCATTAAAACTTAAAACACTAAGTCTTCCAAACGAGCCACATGGCTTGTTATTTAATTTTGAACCCAATGCCTCTGCGGCGTCTTCAATCACAGCAACTTTAAACTGATCAGCTATAGAAAGTATTTCATCCATTTTTGCAGGCATCCCATAAAGATGAACAACTATAATAGCTTTAGGAGTTATTTTTCTTTTTTTGCAGTCTTCTAAAGCATCTCTTAAAGAATCCGGACACATATTCCAGGTATCATTTTCCGAATCAATGAAGATAAGATTTGCTTTTTCATATACAACAGGATTACAGCTTCCAATAAATGTTAAGGACTGGCATAGAACTGTATCTCCTTCTGATATTCCTAACACTCGTATTGCTAGATGAATTGCTGCGGTACCAGATTGAACAACACAAGCCTCTTTTCTTTTACAATATTTTGCAATATCTTCCTCAAATTTATCTACAAAAGGTCCAGTTGTGGAAATCCAATTACTAGAAAATGCTTTTAAGACATTTTTTGCTTCTTCTTTACCAACATGAGGTGGAGATAAAAAAATTCTATTTTTTTTCATTCTCAATAATTTTAGCTGGTGAACCCAAAACTTTTGAATTATCAGGAATATCTTTATTTACTAAAGAGCCTGCTCCAATAACAACATTTTCTCCTATTTTTACATTAGGCAATATGGTGGTGCCAGCTCCAACCAAAGTAGATTTTCCTATAGAAACCCCTCCACATATGGTAACTCCAGGTGCAATATGCACGAAATCATAAATTTTACAGTCATGATCTATTGAAGAGTTTGTGTTTATTATACAATGTTTTCCGATTTTTGTTCCTACATTAATAGTAGATGAAGTTATAATCTGTGTGCCCTTTCCTATTAATACTTCTTCACTAATCATCGCATCAGGATCAATTATTGTACCAATTGGATGTTGGATTACTTCACTAATTTTTTTTCTTATATCGTTATCGCCAATTGCAATTACTAATTTACAATTGGAATAAATTTGAGCGTCATAGTGACCTAAAAAAGGTATTTTTTTAATTTTTTTTAGCCTATTATTTGTATCAAATATTCCTGCAATTTGAATTCCAATCTTTTCAAGAATAGAAATTACAACTCTAGAGTGTGTTCCCCCTCCGTAAATTAAATAATCAGTTTTCTCCATTGAATTTTTCCATTGTGATATTTATATCAGAATTTATCCCCTTAGCCACTAAAACATTTTTAAATGTTAAGATTAATATTTTTAAATCTAAAAAAAAACTCTGATGCTCAACATAATATAAATCAAGTTTAAATTTTTCCTTCNAACTAATTAAATTGCGTCCATTGACCTGAGCATAACCAGATATCCCTGGAACAACATTATGCCTTTTCATCTGTTCTATACTATATAACGGAAGATATTCCAAAAGTAGTGGTCTTGGCCCAATAAAACTCATTTCGCCTTTCAAGATATTAAAAAGTTGAGGTAGTTCGTCAATTGACAATGTTCTAAGAATTTTCCCAATCAGTGTCAGTCTAATTTTGTCTGAAAGTAAATTACCTTTGTTGTCAAATACAGTTTTCATAGTTTTGAATTTATATAAGCTAAAAACTTTTCCTTTAAAACCAGGTCTTTTTTGTATAAAAAAAGGACTTTCATTTAAATCAATGAGTAAAATGGTTAAAACAAATAGTATAAACGGTGAGATTAATATCAATATCAAAAAAGAAAAAGAAAAGTCAAAAAAGGATTTGAATGAAACGTATTTGAACATTTACTATTAAAATTCATTTCAAATTTAGAAAATAATATGGTGAAATAAATAGATGTGTTTTTATATTTAAAAATACTTTATAACAATAAATGAAGGTGAAAGCTATTGGAATAACTGGAGCATCAGGAATAATTGGATCAAAAATATGTCAAAATCTACTTGAAAAAGGATACATACTTCATGTATTAACCCGTAATCCTGAAAATTTTAAAAAAAACCCTAATATTAAAATTTATAAAATCGATTTGTTAAACCCAGATAAAGAAAAAGTATCAAATTTTACAAAAAGGATAAAATTTCTTTTTCATCTGGCATCAGAGTTAAATGACGAATCAAAGATGATGAAAACCAATTATTATGGTACAAAGGTGCTTGTTGACAGCATTAAAAATAAAAATATACCTTTTATTTATTTTTCGAGNATTGGTGTATTTGATTTTTCTAAATCGAATCAGATTAACGAGAATAGTCATAAAAAACAATTTAATCTTTATGAAAAAACAAAGTTTTTAAGTGAAGAATATATTTTAAAATCTTATCAAAAAAACAATTTAAAATTCGTTATTCTAAGGCCTTCCATAATATTGGACCTAAATATGAAATCGAAAATAATTGACTATCTAATAACTCTCAGTAGAATTGGAATTAAAATAAATTTTTCTAAAAAAATCATAGCTAATTTTATTTTACTAGATGACGTTGTAAAAACAATTTTAGAAATATTTGAAAAGGAAAAAGCTTTTTGTCAATCATTTAATATTTCTTCAAATATATTATTGGAAGATTTTTTGATGACTATCAACAAAATTTTAGATAAAAAAATATTTATAAGTTTACCTTTAAATCTTTTTATTAATATTATTGGTTTGAGCTTATTTTTTAAACCAAAAAATAAAAAAATAAAAAAATTTTTCACAAATACATGCAGTATTTCATGTCAAAAAATTGAGGGTCTGTTAGCAGGGAAAATACAGTTGGACTATTTTAACTTTCTAGATAATTATATTAAAACTAAAAAATGAAAAAAATTTGTTTCATCGTTTCAAGTCCATTAACTGCGTATTCTTTTTTGAGAGGCCCTATTAATAAACTTTCCAAAGATTATGAAGTGTATTTAATTTTAAATGAAAAAAACGAGTATAAAAAATTTATTGAAATTCTTGATGTTAAAAAAGTATTTCATTTTGAAATTTTAAGAAAAATAAGTGTTATCAAAGATATAAGGTGCTTGATTAAAATGATTTACTTTTTAAAAAAAAATAATTTTGATGCCATTCACTCTGTATCACCAAAAGCTGGCCTGATCGGAATGTTAGCTGGTCGGTTTGCCCTTATACCAATAAGAATTCATACGTTTACAGGTCAGGTTTGGGCAACTAAAAAAGGTTTTTTTCGATTTTTTTTAAAGTCGATTGATCGCATTATTGATAGTTCAGCTACACATATATTAGTTGATGGAAAATCTCAACTCAAATTTTTATTTGAAAATAANATAGCTGTAAACAAAGGAGAAATATTAGGGAACGGATCTATAGCCGGAATTTCAACAAAACGTTTTAGTCCATCGATTGTCGAACGAAAAAAACAAAGAAAAAAATTAAAAATCCCAAATGAGGAATGGGTATTTATGTTTCTTGGGAGATTGAATAAAGACAAAGGTGTTATTGATTTAATTAGGGCTTTTTCTCTACTTGATCAAAGTATAAATAATTGCTCGCTTTATTTAGTTGGTGATGATGAGGAGAAAATTAAAGAAAAATTTAATTCTTATTCCAATAAGATATTTTTTATTGAGCACGAAAAGTTTCCAGAAAAATTAATGCAAGCGTGTGATACTTTCTGTTTACCAAGTTACAGAGAGGGATTTGGAATTTCAATAATTGAAGCGTCTTCTCTTAAAATACCAATAATTTGTAGCAACATATACGGACTAAATGAAACTGTTATTGATGGTTTGACTGGTATGAAACATCCAGCTGGAAATATCACTAAAATAAAGAATAAACTGGAGTATGCTTTATTAAATCCATCAATAATGAAAAAAATGGGAGATAATGGAAGAAAATATGTTGAAAAAAATTTTAATGAAGCTTCTTTATTAAATGCATGGAAGGGTTTTTATCATAAAAACTTAGATTCATAATCGGTAAATTTTTTCGTGTGGTTCAAAAACTGCTTTTATATCGTAAACAAACCCAACTTTTGACAAAAGAGTTAACGGCTTTATTTTTAAAAATAAGGAGTGTGCAACTGCCAAAACCAATACATCAAATTTTTGCTCTTCAGGTAAATTTGATGTAAACTCAAATTCTAGATTAAGGTCCTCACCCTTTAAGTATGGGTCACATATTAAGATGTTTTTGCAAGTTTTTTTTAATCCCAGTGCTAAAGACAATGCCTTAGAATTTCGAATATCGGATGTGTTTTCTTTGAATGTTATACCTAAAAATAAAACTTTTGCTTTAGAGGTTTTAATTTTATGAAAAGACAATTTTTGTTTTAAGTCTTTAAGAACGAAATTGGGTATTTCTTCATTTATTTTTCTTGCAGAAAATAATATTTCAGGTTTATACCCCATAGATATTGATTTATGGGCTAGGTAATATGGATCAATTCCTATGCAGTGTCCTCCAACAAGACCGGGCCTAAAATTTAAAAAATTCCATTTAGTACAAGCTGCATTAAGGACTTCATGTATATCAATTTTGAAAGATTTAAACATCATTGCTAATTCATTTACAAATGCAATATTGACATCTCTCTGAACATTCTCAATAACTTTAGCAGACTCTGCTATTTTTATAGATGATACGGGATGTACCTCAGCATCTATAATAGATTCGTATAGCTTTTTTATTTTTTTAAGAGAATATTTGTTTGATGCTGATACAATTTTAGGAATTGTTTTAAGAGTATTGACTTGATCTCCAACATTAATTCTTTCTGGGCTATACCCAACGTAAAAGTCTTTGTTTATTTTTAGCGATGAAATTTCTAAAATTGGAATACAAATTTCTTCAGTAGCTCCAGGATAAACAGTTGACTCATAAATAACGATATCCCCTATTTTGAGATATTTTGAAATAATCTTAGATGCATTTTTTAAAAATGTAAAGTCTGGAAGTTTATTATTTTTTATAGGTGTAGGAACTGTAACTATATAAATGTTACAATTTTTTAAAGATTCTGGTTTATTTGAATAAGTTAAATCTGTTTTTATGATTTTTTTGGATGTGACATCTTTTTTCTTGTCGATTCCCATTTTTAAAGAAGAAATTCTGTTTCTATCAACATCAAATCCAATAACTTTGTATTTTTCTGCCATTACAATTGCCAATGGAAGGCCAACATAACCCATTCCTAAAATTCCAATATCGATTTTCATTTTCTAATAATATTCTTATTTAAACCTAAAATAAAACCCGAAAAAAATTTTTTAATAAATTTTAAATTTCTGTATCTAAAATTTAAAAAAATTGAGTTGAAAAAAAGTCCCAAAATCAAAATAAGGAAGTCAAGGCCTAAAAGATTAAAGTTTTTATTTTTTTTAAATAACATCCAAACTTCAATTACATCATTTTGAGTTCTTAACAACAATGATTGTCTATTTAAAGAGGCGTGATGGTGGCTAAGTCTAGCTTTAGGTATAATAAACATAGCACCAGGAAAAATCTTTTCTACTCGGATTGAAAATTCAATATCTTCATATGAGTGAAATTTATTTTTTGTGTCGAAATTCACTTTTTCAAATACTTGTTTCTTCCATGTAGATAATCCACCACTTAACACATTTACGTTTTTTGGATTATCACTATCTAAATTTAAAGATCTAATTGTTTTTGGACGGTTATCTTTAAAAATTCCAAAATGAGTTAATTTAAATATGAAGCTTTTAAAACCATTTTTCTTAGGCATATTTGTTATAACTCCGTTCGCTCCAATCATTCCTGGAAAGGATTTAAAAGCTCTTTCAATAAATAAAAAGTAGTCTTTTTCAATTAAAATATCATCATCGAAAAAAGAAATATAATCACACTGATTATATGAAATTGAATAGTCCTTTGCCTGTACCAATCCATTTATTTTTTCGTTATGTAAATAATTTAACTCCAAATTGACTTTACTTGCTTTAGAAATAATTGTTTTTTTTATTACATTTTTTGGATTACTTTGATCAACTATGATAACCTGGTCTGGTGGTCTTGTCTGATTAATTATAGCTATAAATAATCTAAGTAATTCTTTAGGTCTGTTTTTAGTAGGTATTACTATTGAAAAAGTCATTGATTATCTTTTAATTTTAAAACCACATCATAATTGATTGGACTAAAAAAATGTTGGACATACTCAATTAGTTTTGACTGATTGTAAACATGTTCTTTCTCAGAAATTTTATCTAAAATTTGTATATCTTCTGGGTTAGATATATTGATTTTTTGGCTTTGAATTTCAAAAAGTGGATCGATTGAAATCTCATTTGGTCTTTTATAATAAAGAGGAATCAATCCGTACTCGACCGCTTTTATTATAGTTGTTGATCCCCGGTATATGGCATAATGCGATCTTAATAAATCTTCCTCGAATGATGAGTTTGATATTTCAATATTAGGTAACTCTTGCAATATTTGAGGATACTTTCTAATTACTTTTTTTACTTTCGTTACCGGATGAAATCTAATTATAAATTTAAATTTAGGAAATTTTAAGGCTAAATTAAGAGCGAAATTTGCCATTGGAATGCACTCAACTAAATCACCTTCTGGAAGCAACAAAAAAGTGTCCCTCTTTTTGGATTGGACTGCCAAACTACTCAATTTTTTATAGTTTCTTCTATTACTCCCAAATATAAATAAACGTCTAGGAGGTAGATAATTAATCTTATTTAATTCCTTAAAACCATGTTCCCCAGAACACATAATATAATTGGGCTCAAAAATATTTGATAATTTTCTCCTAATTGAATGTTGTTTTCTGAAAATAATTGCATGTTGGTAGCCTATACAATTAATTTTTGAATTAATTTTTCTGACCATGCCAAATATTAATCTCTCCCAAGGATGTCCCTCATATGTTGTGAAAATACTGGCGTTAGTATTTTTTTTGACAAAACTTCGAACAATAAAAGCTAATCTATAATTGTTGTGTGAACTAGAAAATAATGATGCAACAGCCGCATAAATTTTAACTCTCATATCAAAGGATGAGAAAGATTTAATTTTTAAAATTGATATGGCCTCTCTAAACATTAGAAACCTAAGTTTCAATTCTAAATAAATAGAAAGGTATTTTGGTATTAGTATTGAAGTTACTTCATTGTTGAGCCATTTTTTTTCGGCATCACTCGAACTTAAATTTGTGAAATTTATATATAACTTTAAACTAGATTTTTGAGAATTAATAAATTTTTTTGGTAATTCATGAAAATAAAAATCATTTTTATGTTTAAGGAATTTATCGTTTAAAAAGTGAGTTATAAATATATTCTGGTAGTCCGTCTTGTCACTATTTATAATATCTTTTAAGAAATAAATTCTGTAAATAGCATCGAAAAACTTTAAAAACCCTACTATGAAACTTTTAAAAAGTTGAGTGAGAATGAAGAAATAAAATCTAAAATTATTATAAAAAATTGGTTTATATGTATTTAAAAATATTGGATGCTCTCTAATTACATGTAAAAAAGAGTTTGCATTTCTCGCAAATGAACTAGGTTTATTATTAATAATATTGTCACATGTCTTACACAATTGATCATATTGTGTCTCCGTGATACATTTCATCTATTTATAATTGAAATTAAAAACTTTCTCCAATATGATTTTTTGTTCATTGTCATTTGCAACATAATCCCATACTAATTGAACTTCTGAAGGTTCATTAACACTAGGTTGGCTAGATTCAAAGGGTACTGAACAAATTGAATATCCATTTTCAATTATTCTCATTTGTTCTATTGATTCCATCTCTTCAATAAGTGTTGAATTCATTTCGGTAAGTCTAACTAAAAAATCTTTTTTATATGCTATAAGACCCAAGATTTTTCTGTAATTATGTGAATGATTTGTATAATCATTTATTAAGTTTTTCTTCCTAAAGCAATAAAGTATTTTATTTCCATAAATTGATGCTTTAACAACAGAACTTCTATTGAATTCCTCTTCTGTTTCTATAGGTCCAGTTGCATTCCAAGCAAAAGAACTATTGTCATGACTAATAATATTTAACATTTTATCTAAATGTCTAGGTAGTAATAATGGTTCATCGCCTTGGATTAAAATTACATTTGAACAATTTATGTTAGATACAGCTTCTGCTACCCTAGTAGTTCCATTTTTATGATTTTTACTAGTCATAATTACCTCTGCGCCGTAACCTTCTAAAACGTCTCTTATCTCGGTATCACAAGTCGCTATGTAAACCTTTTCAACATTTTTAGCTAATAATGCTCGCCTTCTTACGTGCTCAATCATTGGTAAGCCTTTCAAATCAAATAAAATTTTATTTGGGAAACGTTTAGAGTTCAGTCTTGCAGGAATTACTACTATTTTTTTCATTTAGTTATTGAGGTAAAACTCCGCAATCGACATTAATACATTGGCCCGTAATAGCACTGGCACTCTCTGATGCTAAAAAAACACACATTTCACCTACCTCAGAAGCAGTAGGCATTCTCATAAGAGCTGAATTTGATTTGGTAAAATTTTTAATAAACTTTTCTGGATTTTTTCCTCCAGGGGCGTAATCCATTTTCAAGGCTTCATTTAGTCCATCAGTAGCAATTAGCACTGGACAAACGGCATTTACTCTAATATTTCTATGGCCAAGTTCCTTAGCTAGAGATTGTGTCAGACCATTCATTCCAAATTTGGAGGCAACATATGCGGAGTTGTTAGACGAACCTCTTTTACCTGCCAGGCTTGAAATATTAATTATTGTTGCTTTGGACTTCATAACTTTAGAAGCCGCTTTACAACCCCAAAAAGCGCCCTTCAAATTAGTATCTAAAATCTCACTTAAAAATATTTCTTCTATTTCAGAAATAGGTTTCCAAAAAGAAAACCCTGCATTATTGACATATACATCTAATCTTCCAAATTTGTCAATTGCGTATTTAACTAAATTTTGATGATATTTCTCTTTACGAACATCAGTATAAACAAAGAAAATCCCTTCATTTTCATGATTTTCAATATTTAAACTTTTTCTTGCTCCAACAATTACTAAATAGCCTGCTTCTATAAAGGTTTTGGTTATTCCAAGGCCTATTCCTCGATTTCCGCCAGTTACAATAGCTACTTTTTTATTTTTCATAAATTTTATATCGTCATACAAGAAAAACCACCATCTACAGTAATTTCTGATCCTGTTACAAAACTAGCTGAATCTGAAGCTAGCCAAAGAATTGCGCCAGTTAATTCACTTGGTATCCCAAATCTTCGCATAGCAGTATGATTCAAAATTGCAGATTTACGGTCTTCATCAATAAAGTTCTTTAGATTCCATTCAGTAGGGAAAAACCCTGGCCTTATTGAATTCACCCTAACACCTTTTGGTGCCCATTCTCTTGCTAAATTTTGTGTCAAATTTTTGATCGCTGCTTTTGCTGCAGAATATGTAAAAGCTTTTGAAAGGGGTGGACCAGCAGATGCAGAAGAAATATTTATTATATTCCCACTACCTTTAGAAACCATATATTCTCCATAAACTTGGCATCCAAAAAAAGTACCTTTAATTTGAGAATCCATTATTTCATTCCATTCATTTTCTGTTATATCTAAAAAAGAAGTTGAACCATTTATCCCAGCACCATTAATTACGACGTCAAGACATCCAAACTTATTTAAAATTGAATTTAAAACTTTCTCATGTTGATTTTTTTTTCCAACATCCAAACTAAGTGATAAAGTATTTTTAAATCCTTTCTTATTAATTCCTATTTCTATTTTTTTTGCCTTTTCTAACCTAATATCAATTATGGCAACAGAACACCCTGCATGAGCAAACGAACTGGCCATTTCACTGCATAAATATCCACCTCCACCTATAACAGCAACCACTTTATCTTTTAAATTAAAAAGCTTTTCTAAATACATGTTTTAATTTTTACGAAAATCAGTAATAATTTTTTGCATTTTATCAGCCCACTTCCATAATACGAATAAATCAGACCCTAAAATGGCATAAGTATAGCCCATACCAAAGAGTTCATCGATATTTTGTTTGTTTGGATTATTAAGCTGTGTCCCACAACTTTTACCAAATTTTTCACATGCTTTTATCACTTTTTTTGAGGCTTCAACGACCTTTGGGTGATTTAATTCACCTGGCACTCCTAATGATCCAGAAATGTCATAAGGGCCAATCATAACTCCATCTATTTGATCAAATGACAATATTTCATCAATATTATTAACTCCCTCTAATGATTCAATTTGTACCATAAATATTGACCTTTTATTCCAGTTAGTTATATAATTTTTGAAATCAAAACCGTATCCCTGTGCACGACTCACACCATAGCTTCTTTTTCCTACAGGTGGGTATTTTATATCACTAATTAACTTACTTACTTCTTTGGCAGAATTGACCATTTGAATTAAAATTCCATCTGCACCAGACTCCAACAGAGGTTTTATGGTGTCGTTTGAGTGGGAGACCGGCCGCGGTAAACAAGGTACACCTTCAAATTGACAAGCAGCTATTATTCGTTGGGCCTCTGATTGATTAATAGTTGAATGCTCCATATCAATAGCGATAAAATCAAACCCAGCTTTAGCAAACGTTTCGGTGATAGAAGGATGTGAATAAGAAATCCATGAGGCAAAAAGCTTTTTTCTATTTCGAAGTGCCTCTTTTAATTTCTTCTGCCTTTCGATTTGACCTTTCATTTATTAAAGTTTCTATTTACATCAAATTAAATACTTTTTATGTAAATAAGAGTTTGGAATTTATAATATTAGTAAATGCAATAATTTTTTTCAATTTATAAATTACTTTTCAATTAATTTTTTAATAGCAGGATGTAAATGTAACAAGCCAACTAAACGCTTTTCATTATCTATTACTGGTAAATCCCAAATTTGCTTATCACCCATTAATTTTACAGCTTTTTTAAGGTCATCAGCAGGATTACAAGTAATTGGATTTAGTTTAGCGTGATTTAAAGCATCATCAATAAAAAAAGATGAGATTGGTTTTTGATATTTTAATAATTTTCTTCTCAAATCACCATCTGTCATTAGACCCAACAGGTTTTTTTCTTGATTAACTATACAAACCAATCCCAAATTTGCTTTTCCCATTTCGATCAATGCTTCTTTTAAAATTGTTTTTTTTTCAATTGATGGAAATTCTCCGATTTTCATCATCACTTCTTTTACTTTCATAACTATTCGTTTACTGGATGAACATTATCAGGCCCTAATCTACTGAGTAATTCTAATCTTAATTCATGGATTTTTTTTGCCTGAAAAAGTATATTCTCGAGATACTTTATATCAAGTACAGTATTCGCATCAGATAAAGCCTCCGCCGGATTATTATGAGTCTCCATGAAAAGGATATTTATCCCGTTTGCAACTGCAGCCCTAACCAAATAAGGAATAAATTCACGTTGCCCACCTGAAATATTTCCCATTGAAGTTGGAAGTTGAACTGAATGAGTAGCATCATAACAAACAGGATAGCCAGTGTAGCTCATGATGGGAAAACAAGTCATATCATTAACTAACATATTGTATCCCATAAAGGTACCACGGTCTGCAAGTATAATTTCGTTACTCCCAAATGCCTCTAATTTCCTACATGAATTTTTCATATTCCAGGGACTCATAAATTGCCCCTTTTTCAATAGGATTGGTCGACCAGTTTTAGCAGCAGCTCTCAGAATAGAAGTCTGACGACAAAGATATGCAGGGACTTGTACCATATCACAAATATCACCAGTTGCCTCCGCCCAAGAAGGGTCAGAGAAATCTGAGACTACCGGAACTTTGAAAGTATCTCTAATTTCAGACAAGATTTTCAAGCCTTTATCAAGGCCGACCCCATGAAAACTTTTAGGTGAAGAACGGCAATCCTTGTCATAACAAGATTTATAAATCCAAGGGATATCTAATTTGCTACATATCTCCGAAATTGACTCAGCCATGATCAATGCGTGTTCTCTACTCTCAATAGCACAAGGCCCTCCAACAAAAACTAGAGGCCTAGTACCTCCAATTTCTATTTTATTTACATTACCATACCCAACCTTTACAATTTTTTGTTCCATTTTATAAAACTTTCAATAAAAAATACATTATGGTTTAGGAATAATTTAATTTAGATACATTTCGTTAAATATAGTTCACTTTCAATAATTATCATATTGAATCCCATTTTATTAATAAAAGACCCGACAATCTTACCTCTACAACTAAAGAAGGTTTTCAATGTGATTAAATTTGTTTATGTTTTCATCTATAATGAAACTATTAGGGACTGTTGAAATGAAGGTGTTTTTGTAATACAAAATTCATTTTCTTTCAAATTATTTTATGTCCATATGTACTCTTTTTATATTTCTTATAAAACTATGTGGACTCCTTACCATTGAATTAAAAAGAATAATTGTAAAGGAATAGTCAAAAATTCTTTTTTAGATTTATTATGTCAGATTTTTATGCTTAATGTTTTTTTTTGTCCATTGAATTAATTTTGAATATTTGTTGATTAATTCAATTTCAATAAATGAATATTTTGGCAAATCTAGTTTTTTTGAGGGATCATAGTAAATACTAGGTATATTGTAAGATTTTGTCACATGTGCTGTAGAAGTGAAAGGTCGATTGATAGATATATCAGGATTTAAAATTTCTGTCAATCTAAACACATCCAATTCAGGGTCTATTTCAATCCACTTATCAATTTTTACAAAACGAGAAATTAATTTTATATAACTATTACTTACAACTTCTGTGTTTCTTTTTCTTTTTATATAAACAGTCCCTCCAATTTTTTTTGCTAACAAATTTATGTCACTCAAAAATTGCTTTGAATTTTTAAAATTATAATAATCGCAATGGGGTGCATACGCATACCAAAATAATTTTTTAAAAGGCTGGACATCAAAAACTACTATTTTGGGGTTATTAATATTTTTTTTAAAATCTCGTATACCTTTGCTCGAATAGAAGGGTATAGGACCGACTTTGTAAATTTTACTATTTATTGATGATTTTTGGTTTATAAATAATTCTTGTGATTTATTCCAAGCTAAGATTTTTTTCCATCTTGAAAACAACCATGGATTAAAAAATAATTTTTCATCTTTCCCTTTTTCAATCATTGTGTAAATATTGGTTGAATAAAAATATAAAATTACATCAATGCCCATTTTTTCAACTTCATATGTCCATAATGGCTTAAAAATGCTCCAGGCATTATGAAAATAATAAGATACTGGAAGACTTTTTTTTGATGACAATTTTAGAATTTTTAAAAATATCTTCTCCCTAAACAAAATTCTTTGATTAGAATATAGAATTCCTTGAAAAAACTTTTTGATTAACCAAAAGATAAAAAGGAATCTTTTAGTTCCCACTAATGAAGGTAGTGGACCACTGGTTTTTGACAGTCCTATTCCTGAAATACTTTTTAAATTAGTTTCTGCACTGTGCGCAATTTTTTTAATTCCTTTAGAAAATGCACTTTCAACAAACCATCTTACTATATTTTTAGATTCAGTGTCATTTTCAGAAATTGGGAAGTTTTTTGGTGATAAATCATAAAAATATACGTACTCAATATTAACTAAATTATTATTAAACGATTTTGTAACCTCTTTTAGACCTGTTAATGTTCCATAAATGAACCATTTTAACTGAAATGATAACCAATTTAATTTATTTTTTGACGTGTTGACTTTAAACCCCTCATCTTCTAATAATAATCTCCAGGAAAGAGGTAGGTTTAGATTTAATGCTGATTTTTTTTTCAAAGATTTTAAAATTTCAATATTAAAATTTTTATCTAAAAGTCTGTATACTAGAAATTGCTGTAAGCATATCTCTTCAGGGTTTTTTGAAGCAGAATTGAATTTTTTATTTTCAATAGTTGTTTCAGACAATCTTCGCTTGAGACAATCAATATATTCAGTGTTGTTGTTTTTATCTAAGTGAATATATCCTCTCATGTAAGAACGTAAGTCAGCTCTTCTTCTCTTTTTTATCCAATTCTTAATTTTAAACATCTCTTCTTAACTTAATTGTTTTAATAAATTTTTTATCTATAATTTTTAATTTAAAACCTAACAAAATAAAAAGAATAATTATGCAAAGCTTAACAACCAAAAATGAGATGTAAGAAAAAACTTGAAAAGTTGATAGATATAAAATTAACAGCATTGATATTTGAAATAATGCATAAATAAAATATACAGACTTATTATACTCTATTTTGGCGAATTTTTGTGCATAATAGAGGCTTATTATAGCCATAATCATGCCGGCAAACAAGGTCCCTAGTGCAGCCCCAACTATACCATAAATTTTAATTAATGGATAATTAACAACTATATTTAATATTATCGACACAAATGAAAGTATTGAAATTAATTTAGTTTTTTTTGCTAAAATTAATTGTGGTTGCTTACCAAAGAAATATGTTGCATATAGCATATTAAGAATAATAATTATTTGATATGCTTCATAGTACTCGGGTGTTGTAAGAAGAAAAACTATTTCTTTTGAAAAAAGTCCAAGAAGTAAACAAATAAATGTGCTAACATAAAAGAAAGGTGCCAAGTATTGACCAACATGTTTAGAAAAATCTTTGGGTTTATTTACGTAAGTAGAAATTACCTCTGGTGCAAAGACGTGCTGCATTACAGTCATTGATAAAAATCCGAAATTGGCTATTTTTTGACCAATATCGTAAATACCAACTCCTCCTCTGGTGTTTAAAACACCTAACATATATCGATCAAATTGTGTATTAATTGCACCAAAAAAAACTCTTGGTGTTAATGGGAAACTTAAAGAAAGGTTTTGCTTTAATAGAAGAAAACTAAAATATATATTTCTTCTAAAAATTGAAAATAAGATTATTGCGACAAATAAAACAAAAACACCTACACATTGACCTTGAACGTATCCCAGTATTCCTTTTTTATAAAATACTAAGTAAACAGATGAAAGAGTGCAAATAAGAGCCTCAAAAATAGATAATAATGAGTATATAAAAGCTTTTTTAGCGTTTCTTAAATAAATATAAAAAAATTGCAAAAGACTTTTTACTCCAAGATGAATTGTTGCAAATACTGTTAGGTGAGTGGGTAAAGATTTACTAAATAAGTAATAATTTATTTGTTCCTCGTAATTAATAGTAACTATAACGCCTATGCCCAAATTGATAAAAACAAATATTACACAAGACCAAAGTAATTTTAATTTTTCACCATCCTTTTCATATTCAAAATAGTTTCTTTCAAAAACGTAAATTAATCCAAGGTTTAGAAGTGCAACTAAAAAAACTGCATAAATAACAGATAAAGCAAGATTTCCAAAATCAAATGGGGATAAATATCTTGTGAAAAAAGGTAAACTAATTAGGGGAATTAAATTCCTAAAAAGAAAGGGAATAGTATACCATATTAAGTTTTTAAATGTTGAATTCATTTATATTAAGTAGTTTTCCAGGTACGTTAATAATTACTAGGGAAAAATTATAAAATCGTCATCCTAAAAATTATAGTCCTTAAATTTCTTTTTTAGGAAATCGTATCCGGTTTTTGTGTTATTCCTATCCATTGGATTTATGGGTGGTATACTACAAAAACCTAGAAATTGTTTTTGGTGATCACTACATTTATCGTAAATATCCTCACTCATTCCTCGCACTATGTCCATAGACGGTTTAATCCACCACATGGATAAAGTAGCGATTAGAGCCCATCTTGAATCCCCAGTTATATTCTCATTTGTTCCATGCCAAAGTCTACTATCCCATAAAATTAAATCCCCTGCTTTTCCCTCCAAAGGCTTTAAATTTTTAAGTTCCCTATCTGTGAACTTTGCGGACTGATGAGATCCAGGTACTACGGTAGTACAGCCATTATCGATAGTACTATCTTCTAACAAGATAACAAACTGCATCATATTTGTAAAACTGCCTGAAAATGGAATGTGGGAATCAATGTGTAAATCAAGTTTTTGTCCACTTGATCTTGCGTTATAGTATTGTAAAACATAATTTGGTTTATCAGGTGGAAGAAACCTGTAAAAGGGATCGTTTAGTTTATTTGATGCAATTGAAACAATGGTCGGTGACGTTAAAACATCAATAAAGGAAATGTCAATGTTTTGTAAATTATAAATGATTTTGTCGTTAGTATTCCTTGTTGGAACCCCAGGATAACTTACTTTCTGGGTTTTATTTATTTCATCGTATTTTGAATTAATTAAATCCAAAAAGTTTTCAATAGAAACTGTGGTTAAAAAGTTATCAACTTTACTAAATCCATATATGTCAAGTTCCTTTAAAACTTGTATTTGTTCCATTTTTGTAATTAATCTAGAGTTAATTTTATTTTCCATAATCAAAATTTTAAAATATTAATCCTTTTCATCAAGCGGTTCTTGAATGTCTTTTATTTTTTCTATTTGAATAGCTGAAAAAGGCTTGTGATCATTTAAATACTCTTTGTCACAAACAATTTTTTTTGTATCCCATTTAAGAGTGTCTAAACAATAAAACCAAATATCTTCTTGCATTTCGATTCTATGAAGTCTTTCCAAGACATTTTTATTTAGTAACTTTTTTGAAATTACAGCTACTCCTCCGTCATCACAAACCGCGACACCATCACTATATTTTTCTCTTAATTCGAATTCTAATTTTTTGGGAAATCCCTCCGCTGGCGTATTGTAACATCCAAGAGGGCTAAAACCTGTAGACCAAATGGGGAATTTTTCTCTTTTCAGAGCTGAAACATCTCGGACGTTCCCAACTACTACTAAAGCCGAAGCCCCTTTATATAAAGTTAAAAATTTAGCTATAAGGTCACCAATAATTGCCCTCTCATTACAATTGTGAGCAAAAATAATTACGACATCTCCATCATCTACATCGATAATTTGTTCATGCACAGAAAAGTTAGAATTATTTGCTGTAAAAATAGTTCTTACTTTTCCAACTTTATAAAAATTTTCGTTAATGGGTTTAAGTCCTTCAAGGACACCTGATTTTCCTAAGGCGTCGGCAACCTCAGTAGTTGAGACTCTATTTTTCTTGCAAAACTCAATAATTTTATCTTTGTAATTCATAATTTATTTTTTTAATTGTAAGGTAAATTCATAAAGCGGATAATCATCGATTAAATTAATTTTGTCACAAAAAGTTTTTGAAATTTTATAAACTTTTTCAGGATAATAATGTTGGTTTTTTTTGATTCAAAATCAACATATTTACTTAAAAAATTTACTGATACTATTTCATTAGCCATATTATACATCCTTTCCAAGGATCGATATGCGTAATTTAATATACCTTTTGACTTATGGGATAGTGCGCCGGAACAAATAATTATATCAAAATTTCCATCAAATGAAAAAATGTCAGTAACAAAAAAGTTTCTATTATGAGAATTGTATTTTTTTTTGGCCTCAATTATTAATTTTTCAGCTATGTCAATCCCAATATAATCAAAGTTTTTATCTGTTTTTTTATCCAAAAAACTTATTAAATCTCCCAGCCCGCAACCTATGTCAAGTATTTTTTTACCATATGGATTTATATCTCTGAATAGTACTTCGAATCTTAAGGACTGATCCTCTCTACTTCCCCAGCCAACTGTTTTTATGTCATTCCCAAAAAGATCAAACCTGTTATTATACATTTCAGCTGTTTTATTATATTCCATTATCCCCATTTAAAAAAACTATTAGCATTTTCAAATAAAATTTTCTTCAGTTGGATATCTGTTAAGCCCTTTTTTTTAAGGATTTTCATTGACATATCTAAAGAAGTTTTTATTGATCTATCTGGATAATCCGAGCCATAAAATATTTTATCAAAATTCATCGACCGCATACAATAAATTATATTGTCAATAACGGAATCACATTGATAATATAGAAAACTATATGATATATCCATATACACATTTTTCAACCTTTTTGCTAACATCATAAAGTCTAGGACATAGTGTCCTCCCATATGCGCCCAAATAAATTTTGTGTTGGGACACACAGACGCTAATTTGGAATAATTGATAGGTGAGAAGCCTTGCATTAAGTGTGATCCATCTGGAAAGGCATCAATCAGAACAGGGACATCTAATTCTCCTGCTGCCAAGCATAAACTCTCAACCAGTGGTTCTGTAAGACTAAATACCTGCAATCTTGGGTGTAGTTTTAACCCTGAGAAGCCCAAATTTTTTATTCCGTGTTGAAACGTTTTGATAGAGTCTTTTTTTAATGGGTCAGTGTTAACAAACCCTATAAATCTTGGGAATTTTAGTAAACAATTTGAAAATTCTTCCATAGACCAGGGTTGACTCTCTAAATGTAAAACAACGCCTTTTTCGATATGGCTTTCATTAAATTGTCTCTCTATTTCATTGAATGCACCTATACAAGTGCCGTCAAAATTTTCATCTAAATGTATATGAGAATCAATAATCATAATAATCAAATTTAACTAAAGATTGATTAGTTTCAATGAGATTTTTAGCCTCATTGTATGTTTTCCCTATTGCTATAATATAACCTAGCCTATCACCATCTGAGCTTACAGAACTAACAACTTCATTTTCTTTTACAAAAGTTTCACCTTCAAGCCCACAAACTTTATTTAAGTTATCAAACCCTTTAATTGATTTAATTTTTCCTTTTTTCGGTAAAATAAACTTTAAAATTCCTACAATATTTTTTATTTTACCTAACGTAAAAACACCTCCTGTGGATTGTTGAATGGTTAATTTTGTAATATCAATTCCACTAACTAAAGGAACAAACTTGTTAAAAACAAGAAAACCTCCTCCTCTAGCGCCAATCTCTACAATACCAATATTTCCATCCTTCATAACTATAACTTCAGAATGACACGGCCCATTGTTGTAGTTTAAAACTCGAATAGCTTTTTTGATTAGCTGGCATATTTTATTGTAAGTTTTTATATCCCGATTGAAAGTGCCCAATTCACTAGCTATTAAACCATTAGAATTCTCAACTTTTTTTTTCTCAGTAACTGCCAAAATGTGGGTCTCTCCTTTAACGGTAAATGATTCGACTGTACATTCGTATCCATTCATATAGGTTTCAACAATTACTTCATTGTTTTGGGCAAAATTGAATGCATTTTCTATAGCGTATTTAAAATTTTTGTCATTCAGGCTAAATACCTTTGAAACTCCTCTACTACCTGATGATTCAGTTGGTTTAATTATTATTGGAAATTTAAATTCATCCATGGCCTTCTCAAGGCTTTCTTGATTTTCAAACACTTCCCACTTTTCAGGATGTTTGAATGAATTTTCTGTCAATATTTTTCTTTGATTAGCCTTACTAATGAAATTCATATACACATTCTCTCTTTCACCTGGCAAATTGAATTCTTTACGAATTCTAGCACATAATTTCAACCCAGCTTCTGAGCAAAAACTGACAGCTCCAACAATATTTAAATTTAAATTTCTTATTTTTTTTATAATTTCATTGAATTCATCCAACCTTGAAACAATTTTGATATCTGAAAATTTAAATCCTATCGCTCTAGGGTCTTGATCTATTGCTAAGACTTTGTAGCCTAGTTTTTTTGCTTTTCTTATACCATGTCTCTGAATAAGTCCTGCAGTTACAGAAATTAACCATTTATCCATTTCACAAAATTTTTTTTACAATTTCAACTATTCTCATTCCCCCGCGACCATCAATAAATTTGAAGTTAAAATTGTTCATCTTAAGTTCTGTTTTAAAATTCTTTAGATAACTAAGTCCTAAACCTAATATTGCATTGTTTTTTTTTGCAATTCTAGCAACTCTTTTTTCAAATAAGGTTTGTGGTAAAACAAGAGTAGGGGTTTTCAAGTATATTGATTCAAACATGCACCCTCCCCCATTGGTAACAACTAAAGATGAACTTGCTATTAAACTAGTAAAATTGGATGGGTTATATAAAACTTTGTGTTTTTCTGATTTTAAGAATCTATTTGAACTTGGCCCATAAACAATAATAACATTTAACCCTTTTTTTGCTAAATAATCAGCAGCCAAATTGCTTTGGCCCAATAAGTCCCCCCCCCCAATACATATAATGACTTGATTTTTTTTTCTATTGATTTTTTTTTGATTCAAAATCTGATCTCTAAGTATAACATATTTGTATCCAATAAAACTCTTCGTCAATGCTTTAGGTTTTTGATGTGGATGTATTACTATATTTATGTGTGGCTTTTCATTTCCAAACCAATCTAGTGTTATTATTTTTTTGTTTTGTTTTTTTAAATTGACTAATCTAGATTCAATATTTCTGTGAGAATCTAATACAATAACATCTGCATTTTGATTATCAAATTTTTCTTTACCAATCAATTCGTTAACTTCATTCGTAAGGCCATATAAACTTGAAGTTATGCCATTAGATAGAAAAATATTATTTAGTGCTCTTGATCTAAATAAATGACCATATCCAACTTCCTTTCCACCATCACAATATATTTGAACTGAAACTTTACTCATCTATAAAATCAAGAGAAAGTCTATCTCCAACGCACAGATCTTTACAGGAAGATTTACCGAGAAAACTTTCGTAAAATTTTGGATGAATGCTGTATCCTGGTCTAACTACTTTGATGTTATCCTTTGAAAAAACATCCCCTTTTTTTATGTCTTTAAAAACATAGATAGAGCTTTTACTTGCCATACTTGACCTAGCGCTAGGTGTAACTTTATAACTTATTTTACCAAGAGCTTTGTCTAGAATTCTAACATCTTGGACTAGAATTTTAAATTTATCTTCATCCAATGAAAAAAAAGAATCTAAAGTTTCTGCACTTTTTTTAAGTTTTATGTGCTTCTCAATAATTTTACCACCTAAAGAAACAGATGCAATTGATGAAACTGAAGCTAATGTGTGATCTGAGATGCCTGATACCACATTGAAATCTTTAATTAAATTTGGGATTGTCAACAAGTTGGCTTCAGAAACTGGAGCAGGATATGATGAAGTACATTTTAAGACTGCAATTTTGTTGTTACCGACTTTTCTCAATGTGTCAACAGCTAACTTTATGTCATCGTAATCTGCAACGCCAGTCGATATAATTACAGGTTTCCCGGTAATGCCCACTCTTTTCAATAATGGAATATTTGTAATTTCAGGTGAGGCTATTTTATAAGCTGGGCACCCCAATTTTTCGAGAAAATTAACAGCTGTTTGATCAAAAGGTGTTGAAAAAATTTCTAAATCATGTTTTCTTGCCTCATCAAATAAAGTTGGGTGCCATTCCCAAGGAGTGTGTGCTTTGTCATATAAGTTCCATAATGTTTTTTGATTAACCCAAGGGGAACTTTCATCAATTAAAAAATCTTTTTTATTTGAATTTATGGTAATAGTATCAGCTGTATATGTTTGTAATTTGATTGCGTCTACACCTGCCTTGGAAGCCGCTTTAATAATCTCTACAGCATTATTTAAATCTCCACCGTGATTTGCAGACATTTCTGCAATAATAAATGTTGGCCTATCTATTCCAATAATCTTATTCCCAATTTTAAAATTCATATTTAATTATTTAAAAAATAACACCATAAGTCATTAATCTAAAAGGTTTAAAGGTACATCCTTGTAGGTTTGAATTTACGGATAGCATCCTGCTCTAACAGCAACATTTAGCACACTTTTCGCTTTTATTAAACCCTGATTATAATTTGTTCCTGCTTCACCAATTATTAATGTTTTCATATTAATTAAATTTACAAAAAATAGATTTTACTGCGTTCCCTTCAAAAGGTATTCTCCAACTTTGAAAAGTGCTTTTTTAATTTTTTTCAAACTATTGTAATACAAATATTATCAAATAAGAAATATTTTTTTGCTGCATTTAATGCGTAACATATCGTTGGTTTTTCGTAAAAATCAAATAAATTTTTATTCTTTAATATGTTATTCACAAATCTTAACGGGATTAAAGCTAGTCTCATTTGTTAATTTAATCTTTGAAATCCAGAGTGACAAACCGGACCATCCAATAATTTCATAATATTTAATTTTTTTGACTCACACTTACTGATAGTCTTAAACACTTCATCTAGACACTCAAAGTATAGATTTATTAGCTCGTCTGTATGATCTATACATGCATAAAAATTTGTGCTTGCCAGAAAGCCTTTTTTGAGCATTTCTTGGGTGACGAAAGTTTTATACTCTAAAGCATTAGAATAGTTAAAAGTATAATTGGTAATAGGAGGTAAACCATTAACTTTTATATCCAAGTTATTTGATTTTGCCAAAGCAGCCCATCCTTTTTGGATTTTCAAGCCAATTTTAGTAATTATCTCCCACGACTTTATCTTTTCCATTACTTCTAACGAAGCCAAAGCAGCAGATGGGCCTATTCTTTCAGTCCAAAAAGTGCTGCTAATAAATGTTTTTTGTGCTGATTCCATCACTTCTTTTTTCCCAACAACAGCAGTAATTGCATATCCATTCCCTAAAGTTTTTCCAAACATTGCCATATCAGGCTCAACCTGATATTTTTTGTACGCACCTCCAAAAGTGACTCTGAATCCTGACGAACACTCATCAAAAATTAATACTATGTTTTTTTTTTTAGCTAGGGTACGTACTTTTTGTAAAAAATCATTCTCTGGTCCAAAATTTCTTACAACCTCCATCTTAATTACTCCAATATCATTTTCTTCAACTATAGATAAAAGTTCATCATAGTTATTGTAATGAAATGGGAAAACTGAATTTTTTAAGTTCTTTGGTACACCTAGCGGATTTAATCCTTCCAATAAATGCTCTGACAAAATATCATTTTTTGTATGATTTGCCGATAAATACCAATCATGCCAACCATGATAACCACATATTGCAATATTATCTTTTCCTGAAGCGGCTCTAGCAATTCTTATTGCAATTGCATTTGCTTCACCACCAGATCTTGCAAAACGGACCATATCTGCCCAAGGGTTTAATTCAACCAATTTCTCAGCTAAATAAACTTCTTCAGAGCAGTTTAAAGTACTCATATTCCCGTTTGTCACAGTTTTCAAAACAGCTTTATCAACTTTTTCATGTCCATACCCAAGAGTGTTAGTCCCAATACCCATTATACACATATCAGTATACTCTTTTCCATCCAAGTCCCATACTTTACAACCTTTTGCCTTGGAATAGTATGATGGCCAATTTTCAGGCAAAAACATTTCAGGCCTCTTTGAAAGAAGCATAGTCCCTCCAGGAATTATTTTTTTTGCTTTTTTATATAAATTTTGTCCTTGTCTCATATTCAAATTTTATACACTTGTAAATAGTTATTTGTTAGTTTATGCTTTTTATTAAAATTTTTAAATGTAGATATAGACTGCCTCCAAAATGAAATTGGTTCTATATGTTTCTCAAATCCTCGTTCTTCAATAATTTTTGTGCAATTCCTAATAGAAATATCACTCATTTTTTTCATCTGTTTCACTATATTTTTTTTCTTAAATGTATCTATCGATTTTATAGCCGCAACCCTTGAGTGAATTTCTCCTGCTTGAGTTTTTGAAAATAGAAACAAAAATTCGCTATTCTTATGTTTTATCCACCCCATATCATTATTTTTTTTTATCTAAAATTAGGTCATCTATTTCCGATTTATATAAATTTGATTTTATTCTTTTCATTATAGCTTCATTGTTTTAAAAAGTTTTTCTGCTAGATTCCAGTCTTCATGATTATCTATATCGATTGCCCTTGACTTAGGAATTATAAAAGGTATTATATTTTCATCTGATCCTCCACTATGAATTTTCGATATTGTGCTTTTAGAATAAATATAAAACATTCCAGCGTCATAAAATTTCTTTTTAATATCCTGGGATCTTATTGCAAAAGATCCTTTGTTCATCGGGCTTAGATTTCCTTTTTCATTAATTTCATATGCCCACTCAATAGGTACAGTATATTCAGCAACTGCCATTAATGATTTTGAATTATCATTTTTTTTAAACATTAACGAAGCCTCTAACAAATCTGCTGATTTAATCATAGGTGAACAAGGTAATACAATCCATATTTCATCAAAAAACACTTTTCTTTTTTTGTACTCTTCGATAACATATTTAATTACAGGCATAATTGGAGTGTGATCATCGGATAATTCGTTAGGTCGATAGAAATCAATATCTAAATCAAGTTTTCTTATTAAACTGGCAATTCTTTCATCATCCGTTGACACATGTATTTTGTCAAATAATTTGCTTTCGTTTAGTGCTTGAATTGGATATTCAATTACGGGTTTACCACAAAAGTTTTTAATATTTTTTTGTGGTATCCTTTTCGAGCCTCCTCTAGCAGGAATGATTGCTATTCTTTTCATTATTATCTGTTTATATCCATAATGACGGATTTATTAGTTTATTATCTGTTGATAAAATTGATTTTGGTGCCCTAATAGATTTTTTTTTAGTCGCCAAAATTATTTCCTTCAATTGGGATAAATTGTGAATTCCAATTACGAGTTTTGAAATACATTCATAAGATGAAACATGGGAAATGCATGCTTCAATCGGGGAGAGGTTAGAAAATGCTAACCATTCATGATATTTTTCCCAAATTTGTTTCCATTTGACGAATTTCAATTTTTTCATCGTTTTAAGGTCTACTAACAATCCCTGAAGAAAAATTGATCTAGCATGAATTTCAATTTTCATCTCTGTTAAATTTTTAAAGTAAGGTTCAAATCTTCGATCAACAATATTGAAAGGTATTTGAATTATTTCAGGTTTATAGTTTAGCTTAAATAATTTTTCTAATTCATTAGGATCATAAATGGAAACTCCAATCTTTTTAATAAGACCTTTATTTTTTTGAATTTGAATTTCCTCCCACATCGAAGGGAATCTTAAAATTTTACTGATATCGTGAAAAAGACATCCGTAGACAAATGAACTCTTTAATTTTTTAAGTGAAGTTTTAATTTGTTTCTCAATTGTTTCTGAATTATCAGCTGCGCCAATTTTGGTTACGATTTTAAATTTATGTTTTGAATGATCCCCAATCCTTTCTTCTGCATTTCCGTATGAAGATGCTGTATCTAATAAATTAATTCCACTTTGATTAGCAAAAGAAAGTATTCTCTCTAATTCACATTTAGATGGAACACCTTCTTGATTTGAAATTCCATAGTTTAATCCCCATTGTACACTCCCTAACGCTATTTTCATGATTTTATACTTGATCCATTAACGGAATATTATAAATTTCATTTATAAATGATTCACTTTTATTTTTTTGATTTACAAGAAGTTTAAATTTATTTTTATCGTCAAGTGAATTAAACATTTTATCTAGCCTATTTATATTTAGTTTATCGTTGATATTTAAAAAAGTTTTGTAATCATTTATCCTCATCATGTGGCCACCGTACCAACATTTTCTAAAACTAAAGGTAGAGTCAAAATCTTCTAAATTATTAGCTATCGGATGGTTGATTCCAAAATGCAAAATAAGATTATCTACTCTCATAATTCTAAACATATTATTTAAAACTTCATTATAATTAATATCTTTTTTTAGTGCAATTTCATATATATTGTTTTCCTTAAAACATACATACCCTGTTGTCTTATTATTTTCATTTCTAATTATACACAGCTTTACTCCTAACAATTCAGCTTTTTTCGTGATAAATTCCCATTCATTAAAATCCCTATAAAAAGCTCCTGATAAACTTATGTAAGTATTATTATAAATAGGAATTATTTGGTCAATAAGACACTTTTTTAACTTTAAAAATTTAATTTTTTTATGTTTTTTATGTAACTCTTTTTTAATCAAAATTTTTGGATAATTTGAAAATCCAAAAAATGAAAATTTTGTGTAATAGAAATCAACTGCTTTTCTAGCAATTACAAAGCAAGCTTTTTTACCATTTTTTTTACACAAATCTATAGCAAAATTCATTAGATCTTTAGAATAGCCCATTCCCCTTATAGATTTATCGACACATATGTAAATAAGAAATGAACAAGGAATTTTTTCCCTATTAAAGTAAAGTAAACGATTATGAATAAAACACGTTGCCATGACTTTATTTTCAATTTTAAATACTACCACATTTTTATTATTTAAACTTTTGTTTGGAAGAGCTAACATTTTATTGGGACTTTTTTTAGCAAAAACTTTATGAGCTAAGTTTAATGCTAAAGATATCTCTGCTTCATTTCTCGCATTACCCAAATACTTATTGTCCATTTTTTGAAAAATTTATGATCTTATTTAGAGATATGATATTTACATCTTGATGGATAGGGAGCGGAAAAACTTTTTCAAATTGAGAATTATGATGGAAATGTCTGGCACCAGTAGAAAAACCCATTTCATATAATTTATTGTTATTTATTTTGATTTTTAAAGGAAGGCAGCTAGGCAAACGCCCATTTAATTCTTTTTCTTTTAATATGCTGTATTTCAGGAATTTACGAATTTTTTCTTTCCGGTTTTTGACTAGACTGTCCCATTCTCTAATTCGACTTAAAATTTCATTGACTTGAAAAACTGAGATACCTTTATATCCTTTTTCTGTACCCTCCCAGAAGGGATAAAAACAAGCATATCTAGAACCTAGTAACCGTAACATCCAGGATAATAGAATTCCTCTTTTATTTTCGATTTTTGATCTGATAGAGATTGCATCTTTTTCATTTTTACACCATAAAACTCCTCCTGAAGATGTACCTAATATTTTTGACAGCGACCATATTTCAAATTTAGAGCCCATTGCAAACAGCGGTGTTTTTTTTTCATATAGACTGTCAACACTGTCCTCAATCAAAGGAGTATAGTTGCAATTAAACTTTATGCCCCATTGATGATAAACAATTTTCATCTTTTCAGTTGGCTTGTAGGGTATTGGATTTGTCAACCTGGCAACTGTATTTATAATACAGTGACTTGCATATGGGTAGAGATTAATGTTTTTAGACCTATCAAATTTTAGTTCATTTAGGGCAATATAAAGTGCTACTCTTCCACTAGAACATATAACTGGATGACCACTTGGAAACATTTCATAAAGTTCATTTTCTAAATTAGAAATTGTTTTTGATCCAAAAATATCAATGAGTTTAAATTTCATCTTGGGCCATAAAAAATGGGAACTTGTTACTTTCATTATTTAAATTTCGTAAATCTATAGTTGGGAATTAAATGAGTAGAAAAACCAGATTTAAATATACCTATTTGCATTTCTTTTTCAGTTGGTTTATCAAAATCGTAATTGTTGAAGTACCTCCCCAGACGATACCAACGAACATCCGTTTTAATTAAATCTTTAATAATAAAATCTTGAAGAAAATGGCCAATGGGTAAATGAAATAAATCCCTATCATAGGCGCCAATTGCGTAAAAAGCCTCAAATGGAGATTTCATTATTAAAGAACCTCCTTTCATAACACCATCATGGTCCGCACAAAAATAAAAATCATACTTTTTTGATATTAGCCCGTTAAATAGAATTTCCCAGCTTTTGTCTGATCTAGTTTTTCTTCCAGCTGATTTGAAATGTAGAGCCTTAAATTCATCCCAAATACATTTATGGTTTTTTTCTAGCTTAATTGCCTCAAAAAGTTCATTCCCCTTTGAAATTAGTGATTTGTAACTTTTCCTGTAATTCGACCTGATAGTAGAATAATCCAAGCTTAATTTAACAAATGATTCTCGCAAAACATAACAATTACTGGCACGTTTAAAAACTACTTTATGCCAAATACTCAAATTATCAGATGGATACAAATGATCAAATATTTCCATACTGCTTAACTTTAATCGATTAAAAAGTGTTTTCAATTTTTCAAATAATAGATTTGAAATTTCCTTTTCAATTTTCTTTGAAATATTTTTTGAGAAAATAGGAGGATAAATCGAGCGATCTAAAAAGCTTAGACCATTTTCGTCTCTATTTTCAAAATATAAAAGAGGTAAAAGACAAATAATTTCTCCATTTAATTGAACTCCAAAAGAAAAATCATCACACTTAATTTTGTTTCCAACAAAATATTCCATTCGAAAATCGATAAAGTTTGAACTATAATAAACTACAGGGGTGCTGCATATTGAAAAAACCCCATCCCAATCAAATTTTTTTCTGGATATAAAACTAAATTTATGATTTGAAAAGTTCTTTAAAATTTGATCTAATTTCATCTAAACAATATTTTATTAAAATAAGTTTTGAAACCCCATAGGTTCTTTAATTATTGAAACTACTTTGTCCTGCTCTTCTGATGTCAAAGTTGGAAAAATAGGAATACTTATTGCTTCTTTATAGTACATCTCAGATTGATCAAATCCTTTTTTACTAAAACCTAATGATTTGTAGTAGGGTTGGCGGTAAATTGGAATGTAGTGTATATTCACTAAAACTCCAGCTGATCGAAACTGATCAAAAAGCTGTTTGTGTGTTATAAACTTATTTTTTTTCAAACGTATTATATATAAATGAAAAGATGAATTTGAATCTTTATGCTGTTTAGGGATCTCAACTATGGTGTTTTCTAATAATTCGTCATAACGCTTAGCTATTAATCTTCTCTTATCAATAAATTCATCCAAGCGATCCATTTGACTAAGTCCCAGAGAAGCCTGTACGTCATTCATTCTATAATTTAACCCTAAATTAATTTGTTCATAATACCAAGCTCCGTCAGGAATCTTACTCATTTCCGCAGCATGCCTAGTAATACCGTGACTTCGGTAACGCCCTAATAACTTTGATATATTAGGGTCATTTGTTAAGCACATGCCCCCTTCACAAGTTGTTATAATTTTTACAGGATGAAAACTAAATACTGTTACGTCACTATATTTACAATTTCCGACAGGCTCACCTTTATATGAGGCCCCAATTGAGTGTGAAGCGTCTTCAATAATTTTAAAGCCGTATTTTATTGAAAGCTCATGAATTTTGTCCATTTCACAAGTTTGACCAGACAAATGAACGGGTATAACTACTTTAGGCAACTTTTTACTTTTTTTTGCGATAACCAGTTTTTTTTCTAAGGCTATAGCAGACATATTATAAGTTTTTGCATCTATATCCACAAAATCAACCTCAGCATTACAGTAAAGCGCACAATTAGAGGAAGCCACAAACGAAATTGGACTTGTCCAAACCAGGTCTCCTTTTCCTACTCCCAGAGATAAGCAGGCTATATGAAGTGCGCTTGTGGCACTGTTGCAAGCATAAGAAAATTTAACTCTACAGTAGTCTGCTACTCTTTTTTCAAACTTTTGAATTATTGGTCCTTGTGTGACAAAATCTGATCTCAAAACATTAATAACTTCATTAATATCTTTATCTGAAATATCTTGTCTGCCGTAGGGTATTACGTTACGTTTTTTGTTGGAAAATTCCTCTAATCTTAAGCCTGAAATTTGGTCATTTATAGAAGGAACATATGATTGTAAATAACTACTTAATTTATGATTACTAAGACTCATGTCCTTGGGCCGTTTCGATAAATTAGGTACTTGATCAATACTAATCGGTTTTACTAAGTTTGTTGAATATCCGTATGTTTTTGCTATCAATATCCCAAATTGATATTTAGTTAATCTTTCATTCGAACTTACATTATATATTCCTTTGGCTTTATTTTTTATAAGAGCAATTATAATTTTGCTCAATGTGGAAACTGAAACAGGAGTATAGTAAACGTCATCGAATAAATCACATACTTTTCCTGCTTCTAAATTTTTAAGAATTTTATCTGAAAAAGATAGCTTATAACTTGGTCCTACACCAAAAAAATTAGTTCGAATAATTAACGCTTCTGGATTCGTTTCAGATACAACTTTTTCACATTCTGCCTTTGTGAAACCGTAATTGTTTAGGGGATTACAGAAACTTGATTCGCTGTAGAAAGAACTTTTTCCGTCAAAAAGATGATCGGTTGAGATTTGAACTAACTTCACTTTTGCCATAAAGCAAGCAGAGGCAATTTTTTTTGAAATTTCAACATTTACTTTTTTTGCTTTTTTAGGGCTTTTTTCGCAATCCTCTACATTTGTTAAACCAATACAATTGACAACGACATCCGCATTAGTTTTTTTTATCTTGTCTTTTATTTTTTCGACAGAATCATATTTAAGGACAACCGTTTTAAATTTATTTTGATGTAGCTTCCTCTCATGCAAACCTAAAACATAACTAAATTCAGGCTTTTCTTGCCTAATCCAACTTTGGGCTAAAAGACTTGAACCTCCAGTAAATAAAATTGTTTTCACTTTATGTCAGCTCAATTTGATTTTTATTTTCTTCAACCCATCTACTCAATTGGGATATGGTCATCCAATTTTGATTTTTGTCTGAACTATAGGAGAAGTTTTTATTAACGGTCTTACCATTTTTTATACGTTTTGTGTCTTTTGCCCAATTATGGATAGCTGGTAAAATCTTAAAATGATCTTTATATTCAAAAGTGTTTGGAGAGTCTTCTATTCCAATCATTTGTTCATGAAGTTTCTCGCCAGGTCGAATTCCAATAATTTTTATTTTAGCTTGAGGAGCAATTGCTTTAGCTATATCAGTAATTTTAATTGAAGGAATCTTTTTTACATATATTTCTCCTCCAAGCATGTCCTGAAAAGCATGCCAAACAAGTTTGACTCCTTCATCAAGTGTGATCATAAAACGGGTCATTCTTTTGTCTGTAATAGGTAAAATCCCACTTCCTTTTTTATTCAAAAAAAAAGGAATTACAGAGCCTCTAGATCCCATTACATTACCATAGCGGACTACAGAAAATTGGGTTTTGTCAAGGCTAAGGTGTGAACTTCCAGCAACAAACAATTTGTCTGATGCCAATTTAGTTGCTCCATAAAGGTTTATTGGGTTGCTTGCTTTATCAGTAGAAAGAGCTACAACTTTTTTTATCTTTTTATCTATGCAAGCGTCAATGAGGTTCATAGCTCCATTGATGTTTGTTTTCACACATTCAAAAGGGTTATATTCAGCAGTGGGAACAATCTTTGTTGCTGCCGCATGAACTACAAAGTCAACGCCATCTAATGATCTGGAAAGTCTGTCACGGTCTCTGACATCACCAATAATAAACTTAACCCTAGGATCATCACTATATTTTTAAGCCATATCCCACTGTTTCATTTCATCCCTTGAAAAAACAATTATATTTTTAGGGTTAAACCTTTTTAAGGTCATACTGACAAATTTTTTTCCAAAAGAACCTGTACCTCCGGTAATTAATATTCTACTATTTTCTAACATAATTAAAAATTTAACGCTGGAATAATAAAATTGACTTTTGATCTGTTGCTATTCTATTACTAATTATAAAACGTACTTTTCTTTCTATCAACTTTTCAAGTTTTTGTTCCAAGTTGTTAATATAATTAGTATTCAATTGATCTCCTATCAGTAAAACCTCAATTAAACCAGTATCTAATCCTTTTGCATAATCACTTATTAGGTGAATTTCTTTAACCATTCCCATTTGTGCTAAAACATGTTCAATAATATCCTCTAGGCCTAAGTGTTTAAAAACAACTTTTTGGAGAATTTCAAACATTGGATGATTAACATTTGCTTTGTAAGCTACTTTATTGTTATCCTTGAATTTATTTAGGTATCCTGCCTCTGATAGATGGTTGAGCTCTTTTCTTATAGAATTGGTTGATTCATTAAACTCTGAAGCTAGTCCATTTAAATACCCCCGGTTGGCCTGACTGATAAAAAATTTTATCAATAGGCGCAACCGTGTTTTAGAGGTAATTAATTTATTAAGCACTATTAATTATTATTATCTGAAACAAAGATATATAAAAAAATTAAAAACAAGTACTTTTTTTACTTTTTATTCACCTATAGAATATATTTTTCTAAGGTACTTTTTTCTTATAATATTTCTACCATCAAAAACTATAGGGTATTTTTTATCATTCATAAGTAATTTATCCCAATTAATTTCTTTGAACTCGTCCCATTCAGTTAGTATAAGTATACATTTACATTTGAGTTGCTTATCATTTAGTTTTTTTACTATGTGAACATTATTGAGTATTTTTTTTTACTTGGGGTTTATCATTTTTTCTTTTCTCAAGAACCATCTTCAAATCCAATTTTATCCTTTCTTTTTTTACCATTGGGTCATAAATACTAAGAATTGCTCCTTTTTCTAATAAATCTGTTGAGACATAAATAGAGGCAGACTCTCTACTATCATTCGTGTTTTTTTTGTAAGCCCATCCCAAAATTAATATTTCAATTCCCACTACAGAGTTTCCAAACGTTTTTAAAATCTGTTTTGTAAATCTTTTTTTTTGATAGTCATTAATTTTAACAACTTGATGCCAAAACTCTGCAACTTCTTTTAGCCCATAGACTTTACATAGATAAACTAAATTTAGAATATCTTTTTGAAAACAACTTCCTCCAAAACCTACAGAAGTACTCAAAAACTCAGAGCCAATCCTTTTATCCAGTCCAACTGCTTTAGACAATTCACTAATAGAAGCACCTGTTTGTTCACACAATGCAGACAAACTATTTATAGAAGATATACGCTGAGCTAACATAGCATTGGAAGCTAATTTTGAAAGCTCAGATGACCACACATTTGTTCTCAATATTTTTTTTTCCGGTATCCATCTTTTATAAATATTTACTAACTTTTCTATTGCTTCTTTCCCAGATGGACTATTTTCTCCACCAATTAAAACTCTATCTGACTTGTACAGGTCTTCAATAGCGGTTCCCTCAGCAAGAAACTCAGGATTTGATAGAACTTCAAATTTTATTTTTTTATTTTTCGATTTTAAAACTTCTTTTATTTTTTCTGCAGTCCTAACAGGTAAAGTCGATTTTTCGACTACAATTTTATTGGATTTTGAAATCCTTGCTATTCTTTTGGCACAGTTCTCAATATTTGTTAGATCGGCAGCGAAACCCTTTCCTTGTCCCTTTAGTTTAGTAGGTGTATTAACGGCTAGAAATATAATTTGAGAATCAAGAATTGCCTTATCAGTATCAGTAGAAAAAATTAGATTTTTATTTCTTGTTTTTTTTATAATTTTTTTTAATCCTGGTTCATAAATTGGTAAATCATTTAAATTTTGACTGTTCCAGGCTTTTATTTTTTCTTTATCATCATCCACTACATAAACAAATATATCTGGGCATTCGTGGGCTATAACAGCCATTGTGGGGCCTCCAACATATCCAGCTCCTATACAACAAACTTGACTAATTTTCATAATTTAATTACGTCTACAATATTTATTAAATTCTTGTTGATACATTCGCTTTGGATATAGATTCAATAATTTAATAAATTCTGCGCATGCCCTTTTATTATCTCTAAGGGAAATTAAAGTTAATGCCTTGTACCTTTGGGCCTTTTCAGATACTTCAGTCTTTTTTGATTGAGTTGATAAAGTAAAATATTTTAAAGCGTTATTGTAATCTTTGGAATTATAAAAACTAAATGCGGCGTTCAAGGCTATGGAATACCTTAAAGGATCTTTATCATAAGCTTTTTCGTACAATGCCCCAGCTTTGAGAAATTCACCTTTGTCAAATAATTTTTTTGCTTCACTTGAAAATTCGTCAGCTTCATTAATTCTATTTTGTCCATAAGTCAAAATTCTATAAAGTTGAAAAACATTTTCATCGTTTGGATATAAATTAAAAGCCTCTTGGGATTTAGCCATAGAAAAGGGGTCTCCAACACTTCTTGTGAGTGCGAGCGTTCTTAAATATATAGTCCATATTGATTTTGTGTCTCCAGCCATTTTTCTTACTCTTTCAAACGCTTGATTTATCTCCTGAGCGTCTCTTCTGAATGCTAGTGTTCTCATATACATATCGTAATGGGGCATGTTGTTAGGTAGTCCATCAAAAGCTTTCTTAGCATAAAAATATGAACTATCAATATTATTTTCCTGGAGAAAGAAAGTTGCCTTTAAATTACTTCCAAAATGAATTTTTGGGTTATCCTTAATCCCTGCCAATGCCATTTCGTGTGCTTCCTTTTTATTTCCAGAAAGATAATAATATCGTGCTTTCATTGCTTTAATAGGCATGGCTGTTTCAGTTAAATTTGGAAAATCGTGTGATATTTTATCCAGTTCTTCTCTAGTATATGTGTATTTAGCATTGTTAAACTCAAATAATAATCTACCCTGTTGAGTTAAAGATTTATAAGATATAATGTGTATTATTAAACCTGGAATCAGTAATAGAAATGAAATTAAAAAAATAATCTTAGATAAATTTCTCCACTTTTTAATATCTATGTTAGATTCTTTATTTAGATAAATGGCCAATACCAATCCTAAATAAATGGCTAAAGAAGACTGCATTAAAGGTCTAGCAACTGGAAAATTTAATGTTGCATCGATTCCGTAAACAATTAACGGCAAAACTAAAATAAAATCTTTCATCTTAACTTCACCTAAATCATATCCTCTTTTGACAATTTTAAATAAATAAAATGATATTAATATAAAAAGAGCCAAGTATGATAGTCCGCCTAGTATTCCAGTCTCAGCAAAAACGTGAATAAAATCATTATGCGCATGGTAAGGTACAGTATATCCACTAATGTGCTCTTTACCTTTGTCTATTGACTCTATTTTCCAATTGCCAAGTCCTGAGGCAAATATGGGATTCTCCTTTATATAACGGAATGCATCCCCCCAATAATTAAATCTTCCGTTTGAAGACTGCTCTGTAAAGGAAATTTTACCAATTGTGTCAGCTATAGTGACCTTTCTATATTTATCATTGGCAAAATTCGTTGCAAATAAATTTATCAAAAAGGCTAATACATAGGGTGAGACCGTCTTTAAAATGCTAGTAGAAAAAAACTTAAAATCTAATTTTTCAAAAATTAATTTATATACAAAGTATGAAATCAATAATATTAAAACTATAATAGTACTAAGGATAGCTGCTCTAGCCTCTATGAGTGAAATTGCAAGTATCCCTGCCACCAGAGTAATAAATACTATGACTTTAAATATAATTTTTTTTGAATTGAAATAAAGAAATATAGCAAAAGGAATTTTAAAAGCTATTGAGGCTGCCGTGATATTTTTATTACCGGCAAAACCCTTGATAGCAATAACTCTTAGTCCCTCTTTTGGATAAACTTCGGATAGATCATAGTAATAAGATATCATTTCAGCAAGGAGAAATAAAAAAAATATATTAGATATAAAATAAACTCCATTTGAAATATTGGATATAAATAAGTAACAAAAGAAAATTGCAAAAAAAGTATTAGTCAACCTAGGAAGATTTATTAAGGTCTCTACAGGGTTGACGGCATAGAAATATGAAAATATGTTCCATACAAGGTAAAATAGGTAGAAATAAATATAAGAAGTAGTAAATAATTTTGATAATGAAGTATTGTTTATAGAAGAAGAAAAAAATAAAATATACGAACATGACAAAATATTTATGCTACCAAAATATATCCATTGGGGTGCTAATATGTCGATGGCTCCAAAATTTGGTAAAGATCCTGTCAACAGATATAAAATTACTAGAACATATTTTGGTATATCAGTACTTTTCAGGCTTGTCATACTCACTAATCTTATATTAAAAATACTTGAGTTAAAAATATAAAAAAACCCTCGCACTTGCGAGGGTTTTTTATACAATTAGTTATCTAAATTATTCAGCAGCAACATGAGCAAAGTCAAGATTTGATACTGGTGTTGTAATTGCTGAAGCAGTATTACCTAGTCCTTGTAGTCGCGAATCTAAAGTATTAGTGTCTAACGAACTAGCAGAAGGAACACCGTCCGCATCAAATGTTCTTGTAGTAACACTCGTAATAACGTCTCCCTCAAATACATAAGTAACAGCTGAGGATGCAGTAGCTAATGTCATTAATGGCTTTAAAGTCATTAAGTCATCAGAATAAATCTTATCAGTGTAAGCTTGTGTAGTTGTAGTAGCTTCAGATGCAATACCGTATGAACCTGACAAACCAGTATTACTTATAGTAAGCGTGTAAGTACCGAGTATTGGTAATGTAACCATACTGCCCAAGTTCAAGCTCGTCATTTTAGGTAAATCAGTAAGAACCATGTGTCCAACCTCATCTAAAGCTGTAGGAGCAATTGATGTTAACTTAGCTGCGTTAGAAAATCTGAAGAAAGCAGCATCAGAACCTTCAATGTGGTCATGACCTATATCAGCAGAAGTAATCACCGCAGCGTCTCTTACATCAAAATGTCTAATGAAACCGGAGGTTGTTAGATTAGCTAACTTAGCAGCATCATGAAAAGATACATTGTCAACTGTACCACCAATGGTAAGATCAGTTAATATTGCTGATGTTATAGAAACAGCATTTGTTTGAGTATTTATAAATGGTCCTGCAGTTGCAGCAACACCTGTTATGTTAATGTTAACAAGAGCGGGCATAACTGATGCAGTCTTAGCAAATGTGACGCTATTAGTAGCAGCAAGGGCAGAAATTGTTAAATTTTTAGCAGCTACTGAAAATACGGTTGTGCCAAAAGAATTAAATCCACCGCTATAATCTTTGAAAGTTATATCAGTTGCAGCAGTAACAGAAACAACATCAGAAACATCCAATTTAGGTGCATTAAAGTTTGTTATTTTATTTAATGTAATAACACCTCCTGTAGCTTTTTGAGTAGCAAGTGCACTCAAATCCATCACTGCAGCGCCAGATGTCATAGTACCTGTTGAGCTAAGTTTTGGTAAGTGAAGCTGAGCTAAAGAACCTGTAGTAATAGTACCATTAACAGATGTTACTTTATCAAGGTGAACAATCGTTGTAGATGAAGCAGTTATGCTTAAATCACCAGTTAAACTTGTACCTTCAATATCAATTGTGGCAGCTCTAGCAGCGTTTACAGTCAATGTTGCCGCAGAAGTAATATCAATATCAGTTGCATAATTTGCAACTATTGTTGATACTTTTGACTTTCCTCCGTCAACTATTGTAGCACTAACAAGATTTAATTCTCCCTTTGCAGAACCTGCAGATGAAAGAGAAGCTGCAGTAACAGATCCCATTTTTAGTGCAGTGACACCAACTCCAGTTGGTAATGAAATATCGTCTGCAGATGTAAGAAGACTTAAATCAATATCACCTTTAATATTTGATACTGTCAAATCACCTGTTACAGTCCTTAATACATCATTAGATGCGTCGCCATCAACAAGATCAGTTGCACCATCAATAACAAGGTCATTATCAACGAAAGCTAATGCGTCAAAAGACAACACATGTCCAGTTGGTGAGTAAGTGTTAGAAATCGTCACTGTTTTTAAAGATGTAGCAAATTTATTTGTAACCGCATCAACTCTTGCAAGAAGAGCAGCTGTTGCAAAATCCGATTCATCAACACTAACATTGATTTCTCCATTAACAATAACATTTGGAGCATCAGCTTCTGTACTTATAAGTGACTCAACGTATTCTAAAGTAGCAACATTGTTAATAGTTATATTTTGGTTAATAACTGCATTTGCAGCTAATAATTCTTTTACATCAGCCTTTACATCAGCAAGTGTGGAAGAAATGACACCTAAATCAGCAGCAGTGGCAACATCAGCCAAATCAGATGTAAGTGCATCGACCGCAGCTTTTATAGTTGTAATATCACCTTGCAATCCAGAAACGGATGCAGCGGTAGCTAAACCATTAACAGTAGCTGTTAACGCAGTAATTTGATCTGACACAGTCGATAAACCTTGAACAGTCGCCGAAAGTGCAGTAATTTGATCAGACAGTTCGTCGAACTGATCATCATAGTTTTGACAGCCAACAACCGTTAGTGCAACCGCCAAAAGACTTAATAAACCTTTTTTCATTTTAGATAAATAATTAGTTAATAATGCTTTTTTTAAATTTTTATGATTAACATATGAGTGCAAATATAAGTATTCTTACTAAACTCCAAATGTTTTTTTTAAAATTTTTAAATATTTT
>NHEX02000022.1 GCA_002171475.2 Flavobacteriales bacterium TMED96 | reverse complement strand
TAAAAAATTAGATCCCAAATTGTAATATCTCATTAAGGCAAAATGAAAGGTAAAAATAAAAAAAACCCCCACATAAAGCGAGGGTTTTTAAACTTATTAGTTATCTAAATTTTACTCAGCACGTACTGAAGCAGTGGATGGTGATCCGACTGTTGATTCAACAAATGCAGCCTCTCCTACAGGAGTAGCAATATTTGATGCAGTGTTAATGTACTGCGAGTAACCCTCCAATATATGGCCTAATGTAGTAGTACCATTGGTACTGACTACTGCATTAGCTGCACCATTATTGTCGTATGTTGTAGTACTAACATTAGTAATAATATCACCATTGAAAGTATACGTTACTGCAGTGGTAGCAGCAGCTAACTTCATAAGTGGTGACAAAGTCATTAAGTCATCAGAATAAATAGCGTCACCAAATTCTGGTGTCGTGGTAGATACTAATGTTCCTATAGCGTAAGAACCTGTTAATCCTGTTACACTAATAGTAATATTGTATTCTCCCAAAATTGGAAGTGTTTTCATAGAACTTAAATCTAAAGATGTCATCTTAGGTAAAGCTGTAAGAGAAACTGTTCCAACTTCATCAAGTGACGTAGGAGCAACCGTAGTTAGTTTAGCAGCATCAAAAATATGAAGTAATGCAGCATCAGAACCTTCAATATGATCATGCCCAAGTGATAATGATGTTATAACAGCTGCATTTCCTAATGTGAAATTTCTAATATAGCCTGAAGTAGTAAGATTTGCAAGTTTAGCCATTTTCTCAGCATATACTTTATCAACAGTACCACCAACTGTAAGATCTGTAAGTACAGCAGAAGTTATTGATACACCATTAGTTTGTGTAGTTATAAATGGACTAGAAGTAGCAGCAACACCAGTAACATCTGCATTCACAAGTGCTGGAAAAGCAAACGCTGCCTTAGAAAATGTGAATGAATTAGTTCTAGCAAGAGCACTAATAGTTAAGTTTTTAGCAGCTAAAGCATATATAAGCGAATTAGCATCAGCACCAGCATTGCTAAAATCTTTAATAGTTATATCAGTAGCAGCAACAATTGATACAGTTTGAGAAACATCAAGCTTAGGAGCATTAAAGTTTAATATCTTTGTTGCAATGATACCACCTGGAGCACTTGCACCTTGGGTAGCCAGAGCCGAAAGGTCCATAACTTTAGCACCAGTTGACATTGTATTCACTGAAGTAAGCGCTGTCAAATGTAATTCAGCTAGATTGCCAGTAGTGATAGTACCACCAACAGATTTAACTTTTACTGCTTTTACAACTGTAGTTCCACTAGATGTACCAGTAACACTAAGATCTCCAGCTAAAGTAGTTCCATCAATATCAATTGTATCAGCTAAAGCAGCTATAACAGTTAGTGTAGCAGCAGCTGTAATGTCAATATCTGTTGCTTTAGGAGCAACTACAGATGAAACACTAGACTTACCACCATCAACGATTGTAGCTTTTGTAAGATTTAATTGACCAGCAGTCTCTCCTGCTGTGCTAAGAGTATTTGCATTAACAGCACCCATTTTTAGGAAAGAGACATCATCAGGAATTGTAATATCAAAAGCACTTGTAAGTAAACTTAAGTCTAAACCTCCTGATATATTTTCTATTGTTAAGTTTCCAGATACTGTTCTTAGCTTATCATTCGTAGCATCACCATCTCCTAAAGTAGTAGATCCACTTATAGATAAGTCATTGTCAACAAAAGCAAGATTATCGAAAGTTAAAATTGGACCTGGTCCTACTGATGTAGGCGAATATGTATGAGATATAGTTACAGTTTTAAGCCCAGTGGCAAATTTATTAGTAACCGCAAGAATTCTACCTAGATGCTCGTCGTCAAAATCAGTGTCATCAACTTCTATAGTTATTTTTCCGTTGACAATCACATTAGGGTCATCTGGATCTGTACTAATTAATGACTCTACATACTCTAATGTAGCAACGTTATTTATTGTAATATCTTGGTTGATAACAGCATTAGCAGCTAATAATTCCTTAACATCAGCTTGAACATCAGCTAAAGTTGAAGAAATTAAACCTAAATCAGCAGCAGTAGCAACATCGGCTAAGGAAGTTTGAAGCGCCTCAACAGCCGTTTTAATGTTAGAAATGTCGCCTCCAAGGGTCAACTCTAAACCGTTAACTGTGTTTTGCAACGCAGTAATTTGATCTGCAACAGTAGATAAACCCTGTACAGTCTGCGAAAGTGCAGTAATTTGATCAGACAGTTCATCGAACTGATCATCATAGTTTTGACAGCCAACAACCGTTAGTGCAACCGCCAAAAGACTTAATAAACCTTTTTTCATTTTAGATAAGTAATTAGTTAATAATGTTTTTATTTTAAATTTTTATGATTAACATATGAGTGCAAATATAAGTATTCTTACTAAACTCCAAATGTTTTTTTTAAAATTTTTAAATATTTTTTTTAGGACTTAAAAAAAAACCTCCCATGTCGAGATGGGAGGAGAAAGATTTTTAAAGCTTTTAGAAGCATTAACGGTATCAATTTTGCTAATGTATAAGTTATTATAATATATCATAATTAGATGTAGAATCTTTTATTAACAATTTTATTAAGAATTACATATTAATTGACGAATTTAGATTTTAAATGAAGTATTTAAAAACAATATCCTTAATTATATCTATTATTTGTTTTGTTGAAGTTTATTATATGTATAATATTCTCTCCTTTATTGATTATCCTTACCTTTATGTGGGATTGCTATTACTCGCTTTATCAATTTATTTATTTATTAAAAAACGGAAATGATATTAACTGATAGTGAAAAAATACTTGTGGCACTTGGAGCATTGGTGATAATTTTAGCGATAGTTGCAAATGCAATTAAAGATTATAAAAGAATGACTAGAGAGGCAAATAAAAAAGTAGAGCAAAAATTAAAAGATGAAGAATACATCAAAGAGCTCAAAAAAATTATAGACAAAAAAAATAAAGAATTGGAAGAAATTGTAAAATCCAAAAATAATTGATGTTTAAAGTGGGGTCTAAATGGTAGATTTTTCAACTATTACATTATTTCGAGGTTTATTAGGTTTGACATCATTGCTTCTTATATCTTTTTTATTTAGCAACAATAGAAAAAAAATTCAATGGAAAACTGTTTTCATTTCCATATTTATTCAATTTATCGTAGCGGTTTTAATTTTAAAAAATTCATTAATCCAATCAATTTTTGAAATTATTTCAAAATTTTTCGTCAGAATAATTAATTACACAACTTCTGGAAGCTCATTTTTATTTTCTTCTCTGGTCGATCAACAAAAATTCGCATACATATTTGCTTTTCAAGTTTTACCAGTAATAATTTTCTTTTCAGCTTTAACATCAGTGCTTTATCATTTAGGAATTATTCAAAAAATTGTGTCCCTTTTAGCTTGGATTTTAAATAAGTTTTTGAAAATTACGGGGTCTGAAAGTTTGTCTTTAGCTGGAAATATATTTTTAGGTCAAACTGAATCTCCAATTCTTATAAAATCCTATCTAGACAAAATGACCAAATCCCAGCTTTTCTTAGTCATGGTCGGTGGGATGTCAACTGTTGCTGGAAGTGTTTTAGCGGCTTATATTGGCTTACTTGGGGGGAATGACTTAAATGAACAACTTAAATTTTCAAATCATTTACTAACTGCATCTGTTATGGCCGCCCCTGGAGCCGTTGCCATTTCTAAAATACTATTCCCAGAGGAAACAGAAAGTAAAATAAAAGAAATAAAGATTGAGACAAAAAATAAAAAAGGGAATTTACTATTATCTATAACCAAGGGGACTGTTGAAGGTGTAAAACTAGCTGTGAACGTGGGCGCAATGCTACTTGTATTTTTAGCCTTTATAGCCCTATTGAATGACATAATGTGGCTAATAGGTGAGTCTTTAAACTTTAACGCTTTAATATCGGAATCAACTAGTTTTGATCAGTTTTCAATTGAATTTGTGTTGGGATACCTTTTTGCACCGTTAATGTGGTTGATAGGGGTTTCATATCAAGAGTGTGCTATAATGGGTCAGTTATTAGGTGTAAAAATAGTTTCAAGCGAATTTGTTGCGTTCATACAATTAGCTGATTTAAAAAACATAAACAACTCAATTGAACTTTTAAGCAAAAAATCAATTACAATGGCAACATTCATGTTGTGCGGATTTGCAAATTTGACTTCTATCGGAATTCAAATTGGAGGAATAGGGGTTTTAGCACCATCGCAAAGAAAAAATTTGTCTGAACTGGGTTTTAAAGCGATGATTGCTGGAACAATTGTTTCATTAATTTCTGCATGTTTTGCAGGAGTTTTAATCAGTTAATTTTTAGAATATTTCCAGAGTGAGAAGAAAGCCAAAATCGTAATAACAAATAATATTATTGCTTGCGTGCTTTTCCCATATATAAAATACCCTACACTAAATAAAGAACCATAAATAGCAAAGACGCTTATAATCATACATGTAATCCCCCTAGGAATAGTCCAGAAAACTTTTTTTTCAATTTCCTTGTTATCAATTTCAGCTTTAATTTTATTCCAACCTCTTCCTCCGGGTTGAATTTTAATATAAAAATCTTTCAATGTATTGAGATTAGACGGCGGTGTTAAAAAGCTAACACTCACCCATGCTATTGTCGTAATAAGTACACTTGTTAAAAATTGGATATCTTGTGGTATTGCTTCAAAACCTAAACGAGTATGGATTATTTGCAAATACAAGGCAAGAATAAACGAAACAATCATAGCAGTTATTTCGCTGTAGGCATTTATCCTATACCAAAACCACCTCAAAATAAATAAAAGACCTGTTCCTGCACCAATTTGCAATAAAATTTGAAATGCTTGCAAAGCATTATTTAAAACAAGTGCAAAACAGGCAGATAAAAACATCAAAATTAGAGTAGATAATCTTCCTATAAATACCTTTTTGGAATCAGTAGAGTTCGAATTTATAAATCTTGAATAAAAATCATGAACAATATATGAAGACCCCCAATTTAAGTGTGAAGATATGGTTGACATAAATGCAGCAACAAGTGAGGCAACCATTAAACCAATTACGCCCTTTGGCAATAAAGTCATCATTGCTGGATATGCTAAGTCGTTCTCTAAAAAATTTTCATCAATCCCTGGAAAAGCTTCACTGATTGAAGCTAAATCAGGAAAAATAATTAGAGAGGCTAGTGCTATTATAATCCAAGGCCAAGGGCTTATTGCGTAATGAGCAAAATTAAATAACAATGTTGCCCATATAGCATTATTTTCATCTTTAGCAGACAGCATTCTTTGAGCTATATACCCTCCACCCCCAGGTTCAGCTCCAGGATACCATACACTCCACCACTGCACAGCAAGCGGAAGAACAAAAATTGTAATAAAAACTTCCCTGTCATTTATATCTGGAATTAAATCCAATTTATTAATCACATTCGGATGTGAAAATAGATTAGTTAAACTTTGAATTTCAGGGAGTCCAATAAAAAAGGATGCAGACCAAATCGTAACTGACATTGCTAATATAAATTGGAAAAAATCTGTATATACAACCCCTTTAAAGCCACCAAGCATACTATATATTACAGTAATTGTTGATGCAATCAGCAATGTGTTTAATGGAGAAAGTCCTAAAATTATTCCACCTATTTTAATAGCTGCAAGGCACACAGTAGCCATAATCATTATATTAAAAAAAACCCCCAAATAAATTGCTCTAAAACCTCGAAGGAAAGCTGCCTCCTTTCCACTATATCTGATTTCATAGAATTCCAAATCTGTTAGAACGCCTGATTTTCTCCAAAGCCTAGCGTAAACAAATACCGTTAGCATTCCGGTTAACAAAAAAGCCCACCAAACCCAATTACCAGCTACTCCATTCGTCCTTACAATATCTGTTACTAAATTGGGGGTATCAGCTGAAAATGTCGTGGCAACCATAGAGACACCCAGCAGCCACCATGGCATATTTCTACCGGAAAGGAAAAATTCATCTGTGCTTTTGCCTGCAGTTTTTGACGACCACAAACCAATTAAGAGCGTAATTAAAAAAAAGATAACTATTATAGACCAATCTATTAATTCAAGTTTCATTTTTGGTTTGCTTTATTAATTATTTGAATATAGTTTAAAATGACAAAAAAGTAATAATTTCTCCTTTAAAATAATTAGGTTTGATGAATGAAATTCAATTTATCTATTTATACTTTTTTTGTTTTTCTTTTCAATTATTCCTATTCTCAGATAGAAATAAAACCCTTAGAAAAAAAAATTGAAATAGATAAAACATCTAAATCTATTCTGAAATTACCTGAGAATAATTTACCTGACTATTTTAAAAAAGATTTCTTTTCTAAAGAACCTAATTTTGAAAGCCCCAAAGGATTTGAAAATAATATTCAAATGGAAAATGAAGAGGCATTCATAAATCCAGGGGACGCTTACTTAAAAAAGTTAAATTCAAATAAAAATGAAGGCAATGCTCCCAAATTTAAGGCTGACCAGTATCTTGGAGACTTTATTAGTTCAACTGAAAATGTTAGAATAGTTTTTAGAGACCATCAAGAACCCGATGGAGACAGAGTTCAAATAAGATTTAATGATGACATAATTTATCCAAATATACTCTTGACTCAAAGGTATAAAAAGATGGATGTTAAGCTTTTAGAGGGTTTTAATAAAATTGATTTTGTTGCATTAAATCAAGGAGAATCCGGTCCCAACACTGCGGAGGTAAGGGTTTACGATGATGATGGAAATGTAATGATGTCTAATCTTTGGAATCTTGCAACTGGTTCAAAAGCAACTTTTATTGTTGTAAAACAAGATAATTAAAATCCTAAAATTTGAATTGGCTAACTCATTTTATAAATCAATTAATAGCTCCTTTAGAATGGGTAATGCTTATTTTAATTATTGGTGGAGGTCTATTTCTTCTTTTAGATTCAAAAGGGTTTTCTATTAAAAAAATCAATAAAGGATTTTCACTTTTATTAAAAAAAAATTCAGAAAAGGGGATATCACGTTTTGAAGCATTATCTGCTGTTTTAGCTTCAACCGTAGGATTGGGTAATATCTCTGGTGTAGCAATTGCTATTCACATGGGAGGTCCAGGTGTACTTGTATGGATGTGGATAACTGCTCTACTTGGATCGGTAATAAAATTTTATAGCTGTACTCTATCTGTAAAATTAAGGAGGAAGGAGTTAAATGGCGAGCCATTAGGAGGTCCAATGTACTATATGACAATTGGAATGCCTAGGTCTGGAAAATTTTTGGCAAACTGGTTTTGTGTTGCAGCTTTATTTGGAGTTTTGCCTGCTTTTACAGCAAACCAACTAACTCAAACGGTAGTTCAAGTCATTTATCCATCAGTAAATAGTGCTATTGACAGCTTTATTTATGAAGGCTCTTTTGGGTTATTGTTAATTTTAGTCTCTGGGTGGGTGATTTTAGGAGGTTTAAAAAAAATTGTTAAAACAACATCCAAACTAGTCCCTCTTATGGTTATACTGTATTTATTGATGGGTTTGTGGGTTATAATTCATAATATAACGCAAATCCCATATGTTTTACAAACAATAATTTTTTCTGCATTAGATTTTAAAACCATGTATGTGGGTGGTTTTTGGGGTCTTGTCTTACTCGGTATAAGAAGGGCTGTTTTTTCTAATGAAAGTGGTATTGGTAATGCGCCAATGTACCATGGACAGTCTCAGACAAAAGAGCCAATAAACGAGGGTTTAGTTGCAAGTTTAGGGCCACTATTGGATACAATATTGGTATGTTCAATTACAGGAATTGTAATTATAGTGAGCGGTTCATATCTAGATACAGAATTAAATGGAATTCTTTTAACTCTAGAGTCGTTTAATCGTCTTTTTTACGGGCTTGGAGATACATTTTTAGTGCTTATGGTGATTGTTTTTGGAATTACTACCCTATTTACCTATTCCTATTATGGTGTAAAGTGTTTAGACTTTTTGACTAAAAAAAAATATGGATTCATTTATAATTATGTTTACTTAACAAGTATCTTTTTTTCTGCTATTTCATCGGTGAATTTTGTGATAAGTCTTATTGATTTATCTTTCGCTTTAATGGCTATACCAAATATGATTTCAGTGATTTACTTGTCAAAACTTGTAAAGCAGGAAATAACTAAAGCTGATTCTTTGGAGGTATGATAATAAACACCTCCTGTTTTTTTTAATTTAAATTCAACTTTTTAAAGGGATTTGTCAATCTTAATGATTAAAATTATATTTTAGTTAAATGGAAAATTGCGTTGCTTTTAAAGACATCAGGGGGAATATAATTGACCCTATTGCTCATACCAGAGAAATACTTAAAAAGAATCCTTTCGTCGAAGTTTATGTAGGAACTGATTCTCAAAGTTTAGCTAAAAAAACACAATATATAACAGTTATTGCTTATAGGTTCGGTAACAGAGGTGTTCATTATATCTTAAAAAAAAGCGGAGTCCCACAAATTAAGGACCTTTGGACTCGGCTTTGGAAAGAAACTGAACTAAGTATTGATATAGCCGAAAACATAAAAAAGTCACTGAATATAACTCCAGAAATTGATTTGGATTATAATGAAAACGAAAATTTTAAATCAAATAAATTAGTAAATGCATCAAAAGGATTAGCTAACTCTCTTGGTTACAAAGTAAATATCAAACCTCATATCCAAATTGCAACAAGGGCTGCTGATTATCATTGCAAATAAATTTTTGATTTGAAAGCATTTATTTTTGATCTTGACGGAATTATTGTTGATACAGCTAAATACCATTTTAAATCCTGGAAAATAATTTCTAAGAGCTTTGGGTTTGAATTATCAAAAAATCAAAATGAACTTCTAAAAGGTGTAAGTAGAGAAGAATCATTAGATAGGATATTATCTTGGGGAGGGATTTCAATTGACAAGTTTGAAAAGAAAAAGTATTTGGAGAAAAAAAACGAATTATACAAAGACTTCATTAATAATCTTAGTCAAATGGATATATTGCCTGGAGTCAAGAAATTAATTGATTTTGCTGCGATTAAAGGTATTCCAATCGCATTGGGATCTGCAAGTAAAAATGCACATCAAATTTTAAAAAAACTTGGAATAAAAAGCAAGTTTAAAGTAATAATTGATGGGAATTTAACCTCAAAATCAAAACCCCATCCAGAGGTTTTTCTAAAAGGTGCACAAATGCTTGGGGTAAATCCAAAAAAAGTAATTGTGTTTGAAGACTCCATCGCAGGTGTAGAGGCTGCTAATAAGGCAAAAATGGTTTCAGTTGCTATCTGTGGGAGTGGAAAAATTGAAAATGCAAGATTTAATTTTAATTCTCTCGATGATATACCACTTGAATTTTTTGAAAACGTGATTTAAAATGGAAACAAATATTTATAAAATAGATCCTTGGGAAATAATTGAAGAAGGATGGGACCCAGGGAAAGTAATGGGATCTGAAAGTATTTTTAGCATTGGTAATGGTGCTATGGGTCAAAGAGCCAACTTTGAAGAAGATTTCAGTGGTAAAACTTTTAAAGGCAGTTATATAGCTGGTGTTTATTATCCAGATAAAACAAAAGTTGGATGGTGGAAAAACGGCTACCCTGAATATTTCGCAAAAGTAATTAATGCTCCTAGTTGGATTGGCATTTCGATATTAATTGATGGCATTCTTCTTGACCTTAACAAGGTTGATAAGATTGAAAAATTCGAAAGAAAATTAGATATGAAAAATGGCCTTTATGAGCGTTCGATTTCTATAAACACAAATAATAATTTAAAGGTGGAGATAGACTCCAAAAGGTTTCTATCTATGAAGAGAAAACATATTGGTGCAATTTCCTATAATATTAAGTGCAGCAGAGATGTAAAAATAACATTGTCTCCCTATATTGATTTTGATGTTTCAAATGACGACAGCAATTGGGACGAAAAATTTTGGGAAACAATAGAAAAAGTAAATACCCAAAATAAATCACTAGTAAAAAGTAAGGTGAAAAAAACTGATTTTAACGTGATAACTTACATGAAGGCTGATTTATATGAAGACAATTTGAAAATTAAAAAACCTTTTACAACAAAATCTAATTCAAACAAAATAATGCTTGAATCTGAATATAAATTGAACAAAGGATACACTTTAAAATTAGAAAAGTTTGGAGGATATGTTACTACTGAATGCAATGAGTGGAATAAAATTGAAAATAAAGCAAATGAGATATTGAATTATTTAGAAAACACCTCTTTTGAGAGTCTTTATCAAGAACATAAATTAGAATGGGCTAAAATATGGGAACAATCGGACATTAAAATTAGCGGGGACAATAAATCTCAACAGGCCATTAGATTTAATATTTTCCAGTTAAACCAAACTTACAGAGGTGACAACCCAAATCTAAATTTTGGCCCAAAGGGTTTTACAGGGGAAAAATATGGAGGAAGTACATATTGGGATACAGAGGCGTATTGTGTTCCATTCTGTTTAGGAACTAAACCTTCAGAAGTAACACTTAATCTTCTAAATTATAGATACAATCAATTAGACAAGGCTATAGATAATTCAAAAAAGCTTGGATTTAAAAATGGTGCAGCATTATTCCCAATGGTTACAATGAATGGTGAGGAATGCCACAATGAATGGGAAATTACTTTTGAAGAAATACATAGGAATAATGCGATAGCATACGCAATCTTTAACTATACTAGATACACCGGAAATTCAGAATATTTAATGGATAAGGGAATCGAAATTTTAATCGGAATTTGCAGATTTTGGGCTCAAAGAGTCTCTTATTCAGAGAAAAAAAATAAGTACGTCATCTTAGGTGTTACAGGTCCAAACGAATATGAAAATAATGTTAACAATAATTGGTATACTAATTATAGTACCAAATGGTGTTTAGAGTTTACACTAGATTCAATAAAAATTTTTAAAAAAAATAATCCCAATTCGTTCAAAGAATTATGCGAAAAACTAAAACTTAAAGAGTCTGAAATAAATCTATGGTTAAAAATCTCAGAAAATCTTTATTTAAATGATGACAAAAAACTTGGCATATTTGTACAACAAGACGGATTCTTCGATAAAGATCTTAAAGAAGTTGAGGAATTAGATAGTTCAGAAAGACCATTAAATCAAAATTGGTCATGGGATCGAATTTTACGATCTCCATATATAAAACAGGCGGATGTTCTTCAAGGAATATACTTTTTTGAAGATAAGTTTGGCATTGAATCAATTAAAAATAATTATGAATTTTATCAAAAATTTACAGTCCATGAATCATCTCTTTCACCATGTATTCATTCAATAATTGCTTGTAAATTAGAAAAAACTAAATCAGCATACGAACTTTTTAAAAGAGCCTCTAGGTTAGACTTAGATGACTATAATAAGGAGGTTGAGGAAGGGCTACACATTACCTCTATGGCAGGTAGTTGGTTAACANTTGTNGAGGGTTTTGCTGGGATGCGAGTAAAAAACAACTCACTTCNTTTTACCCCTTGCTTACCTAAAAATTGGNAAGCTCTNGAATTTAAAATTAATTTTAGACAAAATATTTATAAAATTGAGTTCAGTAAAAACTTGTTTCAATGCTCTTTAAGTTTAAATCAGGATTGTTTTATATATGTAAATAANCAAAAATTNACATTTGACAACAACGGGGANGTTCGTATTTCNATNTAATTTAATGCCANNNTATNATAANCAAACNTGAAATATATTGTCTAAAATTAANTTCAAATCAACTTGAGATTCTTAGTAACTTTGTTGAAAAGTTAAAANCNANNCGATTTTANGAAAAACATAACTTCNTAATTTTANTNAANTANNTGTATGGAATCTAAGTTNCTTTTCATNAAGATAGNCTTTTTGNTNCTTGCTTTTTTGNTCTTAATACTNAATANNAACATGTTNGNNAAGAGNTTTTCATTTAAATTNTTTTCAAAAAGAAAGTAATNCCGCCTNAAAGANATTTCTNGTTTATTCTCCTATCAAATGAANTTTTNCNTGTCTTTTATTTATNTATCTNAANCCGTCTTTTGAAAAAAANCCTGGTTCNTCAAGCATAATTCTAACATCCTTGCCCCATTCTTTTATATAAACNTTGGTGTTTAANTCAATNGCATANGCTGTATTTGCATTTAACTTCCATTCCCCAGTGCCTTGAACAAACCCTTGATTGTCCCACATNCCAANAATAGTNCCTGCAGAATGACCAAAAAGGCCAAGNGGATGCGTATATATTTGNGGTCTCAAACCTTTTTCAATNGCTTCCNTTCTTGAAATTTTTAAAANTTCGTTTCCTGTNATTNCTTCTTTGAANTTACTGGTTAGTATATCTTCTAATAAATTNCCAGCTTTAAGNCCATCTTTTAAATACTTNGGTGCGTCAACTTCATTNGGTTTTAAAACATATGCAAGNTGTTGACAGTCTGTATTAAGATTTAAATAAGTGATNCCAAAATCACAATGAACTAAATCGCCAGGTTGAATAATATCAAACTTTTGTTTTGCNTCAAAAGCGTAAAGATCGCTATCATCAGCACGTTGAACATCAATTGTTGGATGAAACCANGTTTTTANTCCCATTGATGAAACCTTTTCTCTCATCCACCATACCACGTCGTCAGTAGTTGTAACTCCAGGAGTNATAACNNCTGTTGAGAAGGCNTCCTTAATTANATTATGNGTTATTTCTGTTAAGTGGGAAAATAGTNTCATTTCTTTNTCGGTTCTAGTTTCNANCCANGAAACNGCTANAGNNTCTGANCTNANAACNCTTNNNTTAAGNGNNNNTGGTAAATANTTCATTAANANNTNGTGATCTGTTACAGANAATCCATCAGCAATTCCGTAGGTATCCGATATGTTTATACCAATTTTTTTTGGGTTCTTAAGTTTAAGATAATCCACAAGTGCCTTCATTTGATCAGGTTCTTTTTCTTTATCCCAAACACTTTCTATTAAGCTTCCAAAAGAATACCTAGTGATTGCGGCCATGTCAACTTTATTTGAAGATTCATCAAGTGTAAAAACAAGAATTGTCCTTCTTCTAGCATTCAACCATGTTGGAGGAAGAAGACTCTTAATTATTGGATCTTCATTGTATTCCCTTGTAATTATTACCCAACAGTCAATTTTTTCTCTTTCCATAAGCTGCGGCAAAAGGTTTTCCAGTCTATCTTTTTGTATTTCCTCTATAGCTCTAACCCTATCCTTTAGGGGTAAAACAGCTTGAGAAAAGCAATCGATTTTTGCAAAAGAAAGGAAAATAAATAATAAGTATTTGTACATAAAACTATCCTAATGAAGGCGGGCCAGGTAAAATCCTGGGGGCGTATTTGTCGTATTGTTTATTTTTCAAATAATCTTCTTTTACAGCACTAATTAAAGAGGGGTTTTTGTATAGATCCGCCATAGTCATAGATAAAGCTTTTGCGGCATAAATCATACCTTTATGACCTATGGACATTCCAGTACAAGCAACTACAGCCCAAGAATGCCAGGGGCCTCCACTTGCCGCAGTTGTAACTCCTAAACTAATTGTAGATACTACTTGACTTACGTCTCCAACATCTGTAGAACCACCTTGTGCAGGTAGCGTTGGTTTAAGTGGATAAATTTTACCATCTATACCATTTTGAGGCTTCCCCGTTTCCTTTAAAATGGTATTAGCATAATTTAATTCACTATCACTGTAAGTAATTTCACCTAATGTTTCTAGATTTTTTTGCAAAATTGCTGCACCTGTTCTATTTACTTGTATTTCATAAATTCCTGAGATTAACTTAGTTTCATAAGTAGTCCCTGTCATTAGAGCAGCTCCTTTTGCTATATCAAGTGCCCTTTCATACAAAACATCAACACCTGCTCTGTTGTTTTGTCTCAGCCTAGTCCATATCTGAGCGTAATCTGGGACAACGTTAACCACATCCCCAGCTTTCTCAATTTGGTAATGAATTCTCGCTGTTGGTTCAATATGTTCTCGATAGTAATTTAACCCGGTTGTATATAACTCCATTGCATCAGCTGCACTTTTCCCGTTCCAAGGATCAGAGGATGCATGAGCTGAACTACCACGGAATTTTACTCTAAAATCAACAAGGGCCTTAGAGCTTTGTGTTCCAGCTTCGATTTCATCTCCAGGGTGCCAATCCATGCATACATCCAATTTGTCAAATAAACCCTCCCTAACCATCCATACTTTGGCAAAAATTGTTTCTTCGGCAGGTGTTCCGTAAAATATTACAGTTCCTTTTATATTTCCTTTCTCAATTTGCTCTTTGATAGCAATAGCTGCACCAAGACTTGCTGTTCCAAAAAGATTGTGACCACAACCATGACCCGCACCACCAGGAATTCTGGATTCTTTTACTGGTTTCCTTTTTTGTGAAATTCCAGCATTAGCATCAAATTCTCCTAATATTCCAATAATTGGTCTACCAGACCCATACGATGCTGTAAAAGCAGTTTTTATGCCGGCAACACCCTCTTCAACGTCAAATCCATTTCTCTTGGCGTGGTCTATTAATATTTTTGAAGATTTAAATTCTAATAATGCTGTTTCAGCAGCCTCCCAAATTGCATCACTAGTTTTGATTAATTCTTTCTCATGTTTTTCAATTGATTGTTGGAGTTCCTTTTTAATTGTCCTAATACCCTGAGCTTCAATAGAGTAAACAGTAGATATTAAGGTTATTGAAAGTAATAAAATCTTTTTCCTCATAGTTTTTAATTATAAATAAATATAC
>NHEX02000021.1 GCA_002171475.2 Flavobacteriales bacterium TMED96 | reverse complement strand
TTAAAATGTTAAATCAAATATAAATTGAAATATAAACAATACTAAAACTTTGAAATGTTTATTTTTGTCCCTCAATAGGAAAAATTTATGGAAATTTTTTTAATTAAGGCTTTTCAATTTTTACTAAGCTTGTCATTGATTGTGGTGTTACATGAGCTCGGTCATTTTATCCCTGCTAAAATTTTCAAAACAAAGGTTGAAAAGTTTTATCTTTTTTTTGATGTTAAATTCTCTATATTCAAAAAGAAAATAGGCGATACAATATACGGGATTGGGTGGTTGCCGTTGGGAGGTTATGTGAAAATAGCTGGTATGATTGACGAGAGCATGGATTTAGATCAAATGAAAAAAGACCCTCATCCCTGGGAATTCAGATCAAAACCAGCATGGCAGAGATTAATTATAATGCTGGGAGGAGTCACTGTGAATATTATTTTGGGTTTTCTTATATACATGATGATATTATTCATTTGGGGTAAAGACGTTATGCCGTATAGTGACATGCCTGACGGATTTAATGCTTCGCCCGTTGCAAAATCAATTGGTTTTAGAGATGGAGACCTAGTACTTGAGGTTGACAATAAAGAGTTAGAATCGGTGGTTGATATCAATCGTTATCTTTTTCTTAGAAACTCTAAAAGAGTTAAAGTTAAACATACTAGCGGGAAAATTGAAGTGATTAATATTCCTGAAAATTTCGGCTCCATGCTTTTTGAAGCTGGTGAAATCATACCTTTATCTCCAAGAATCAGTAATACTGTTGACAGCATTGTTAAAGGGGGACCAGCTGATCTTGCAGGAATTAAAGCAGGTGATAAAATTATTGCTCTTTTTGAAGATACAATTTCATCTAGGAACGATATTACAATTGAAAAGTATTCTAAAAAAGATTCGCTTAAGTTTACAATCCAAAGAAATGGGAACTCATTTGTCAGGTATGTCTATCCAAGGGAAGATTCATTTTTTGGAGGATATTTCAAGCAAAATTTTAAATTAACTCATGTTGGCCTGACATTCTCTGAAAGTATTGTTCAGGGCTTCAGCTATGGTTATTGGACTCTTTATGAATATATAGCACAATTCAAATATATTTTTACAAAAAAGGGAGCTTCACAACTAGGTGGCTTTGGTGCAATCGGCAGCTTATTCCCCTCGAAATGGGATTGGAAAGGGTTTTGGTCAAGCACCGCCTTAATCTCAATTATTCTTGCATTTATGAATATCTTACCCATTCCAGCCCTGGATGGAGGACATGCAATGTTTTTGATGTATGAAATTATAACTGGAAGAAAAGCGAATGATAAAGTTCTTGAGTATGCACAAGTAATTGGATTCATTTTTCTAATTACATTAGTTATTTATGCAAATGGGAATGATCTTTACAGATGGCTTTACACATAAAATATTTTTGTTGTTTTTTTTTCCCACTAATAATTGTCTTTTCTATATTTGAGTTACAATGATTAAAAAATCTATATGAAAAATTTAACTTTTTTATGCTTTCTTCTACTATCTGTTAATATTTATTCTCAGGAAGAGAAAGCTAGTATTGAAGATTTTGTTAGCGAACATCAAGGTCTTGAGGAAAACGAGAGTGGTGAAATAACTCCAATAAACGATAGAGAAATCAACAAAAAAATCCGTTTTTTTATTGAAGAGAGATTTGTTAATGTTGAGTTTACTAGAAATATCATTTGGGATAACTATCAAACCTTCATAAGTCCTTATGATAGATATCACTACCACACTTTTATAGTCCAAGTTAAGGTTCAAGGGCATGATCGATTAAAATATCTAGAGGTAACATATTACCCAAGAACAGAAAAAGTCGAGAGTGGATTTGAGTGGGAGGACGAAACAATGGAATTTGAGGACAAAACAAAAGTAAAAGAAGTAGAAGCTATTAATTCTTAAGGATTATTTTCGGCGCTTTCATCAATTTGCTTTCTCTTTTATTTCGATAACTTCCTTATTTGTTATTACAAATACTTGATCATCATTTTCAATTTTTAGTAGGTGCATTCCTGTAAAACTGCCAAAGGAAGGTAGTATTATCTGATCTTTATTATAGATGAAGCAAGGAAATTTCATTATTTGTTTTCCTTTTCCGGCTAATCTTACCCCAGGGTGAATGTGTCCAGAAAACACAAAATAATCATTTATTTTTTTTGGATGATGTGTGAAAAGAAACTTTTCAATTTTTAAATAATTATAAGTTTTTATTCCTACTTGTTGAAATTTTAATTTTGGAATGATATCGTGGTTGCCCTTAATTAAAATGATTTTTAAGGAGTTTTTTTTTACCCAATTCTCAAATAAAAACCATTCGTTATTAAGGGAGCTATGAAATAAATCTCCCAAAAAAATTATTTGGGAAAAATTAAGTGAATTTTTAAGCTTGGAAATCTTGTCATAAAATACGCTTTCAACTTTTCTAGGTACTGGTATACCGCTCTTTCTAAAGTGACCTACTTTTCCCAAATGTATATCTGCAAGTAAAAGAGTATTTTTTTCTTTCCAAAAAATCGCTCCTGTTTTATGTAAGTAAAAGTGATTTTTAAATATGACTATCTCTTTCATTTAACAGACTTTTCAAGTTGTAAATACATTTTTCTAATCCGATCCTCAACACTTTCGGATGACATTTTACTTCTGATTCTATCGGTAATTAATGGAAATGAAAATGGTGTAGGATATTTGCAGTCTTTCCAAACCATTTTTAGCTTTTCAATTTTTTCAAAAGTTCTCTGTATTCTTGAACTTTCTATTCCATGATCAAAGGTTTCGTTTATAGCTTGTTGGTAAAGTAAGTTGTCAGGTTCGTACTCTTTGAATACATCATAAAATAATTGAGACCCTGATTGAAGCTGCTTTGTTTTAACTGGTTTTGTAGGGTACCCTTGAAAAACCAATCCAGAAATTACTGCAATTTCTCTAAACTTTCTCCTACTCATTTCAGAAATATTTACACTTTTTGATAGGTCGTCTAATAAATAATCTTTTGTTAGTAAATTATTTTCTATAAAAATATCTCTATCAAACTCTTGATCTGATAGAAGCTCAAATCCGTAATCATTGACGGATATCGTAAAAGTTATTGGATAAAGTAAACTTATTCTATATGCCAGTAGGCTTGAAACTGCTTCGTTGACTGCATATCCTTCAAAAAGGTAAAATAAAGTATGAAAACCCTCCTTAGTTTTAAAGCGCTCAATAAGCAGTTCGTCACTCTTGGGTATTTTTGATTCTCGGTTCTGTTGATTAAACATACTATCTAGAGCCTTGAACTCTTTTGTTGAATAGTTTTTTTTGTTGTGAAAAGTGTTTTTTAATAGATCACTTAAATTAGAACTAAAGCTAAATCTTCCTCCAATCCAAGCTGGAATTTTAGCTTTATTTAATTTCGATTTTCTAACTATTACCTCCATACCTTTAAGATTTAAAAGTTCTAAGTTTTTCCCTGCAAATGTAAAGACCTCTCCTTTAGATAATTTTGACACAAACCATTCTTCAATTGTCCCTAGTTGTTTACCAGTTTGATATTTAACTTTTAATACCGAATCACTTACAATTGTACCCATTGAAAGCCTGTGTCTCAACGCAATCCCTTTATCAAGAACCACCATAAGTCCGTCCTCTAAAATTTGTACTTTTTTGAATTCATCATAATATTCTAAAGATTGGCTACCCTTAGTTAAAAAGTTTAGAATCCATTTCCATTTACTAGAATTAATCGTTTGAAAACTAAATGTTTTTTTTATCAATGAAAAAATTTCGTCAGGAAAAAAACCTTCTCCAATTGCAAGAGTAGTTAGAAATTGAATCAATACGTCATAGGAATTGATATGTGGTAATCGGTCTTCAATCATTTGTTTTTTAATTCCCTCTTGTAAAGCAACAGATTCAATTAATTCAATTGCGTGGGTTGGAAGAAAATATATTTTGCTGGGATTATTAGGTTGGTGTCCACTCCTACCAGCCCTTTGAATAAATCTTCCAACACCTTTTGGGCTTCCAACTTGGATACACACTTCAACTGGACTAAAGTCAACTCCTAAGTCAAGACTAGAAGTACATACGACAACCTTTAATTTATTTTCTCTAAGACTATTTTCTACCCATAGTCTTATTTTTTTATCAATACTCCCGTGATGCATTGCAATTTCTCCAGCTAATTCTGGGTAAGAATGTATGATTGTGTGATACCAAATTTCACACTGTGAACGTGTATTGGTAAAAATTAAAGTTATTTTACCTTTTCTAATAATTTTTATTACCTCACCTATCAAATGAGTACCTAAATGACCTCTCCATGGAAATCTCTCCATACTTTTTGGGATGATAGATTTTACATTTATCTTTTTATTTATTTTAGATGTAATAGTTGTGAAGCTGTTTTCTATTCCCATTAATATTTCACCAGCTAGTTTTTTGTTCCCAAGTGTTGCAGATATACCAATAATTTTGATTTTAGGTATTAAAAATTTAAGATATGAGATTGCTAGTTCTACCTGAACACCCCTTTTTGTTCCTAAAAGTTCGTGCCACTCATCAACTACTATGGCTCTCAAATTTTTAAAAATATCTTTGTGCTTTTTTGAACTTAAAAGGATATGTAAAGTTTCTGGCGTAGTTATTAATCCAAAAGGAAAGTTTTTGTTTTGTTTTGTCTTCCTGCTCTGTGGAGTATCTCCTGTTCTTAAATCAACATTTATGTCAGTTTTTAAATCTGTACATAACTGTTGCGTAGATTTCTGAATTTCAACGGCCAAAGCTCTAAGTGGGGTAATCCATATAACATTTATTCCTTCTTCAATTTTTTTTAGTTCAAAAGATTCATTCAATATACCCCCCCAAACAGCATAAGTCTTTCCTGTTCCCGTCGGAGCATGAAGCATTATATTTTCCCCTTTCGCGTAGTGTTCCCAACAATCAACTTGAAAGTCCTGGGGTTTCCAGCCCTTTGCTTTAAACCATTTTTCCACTGGCCTCATACTAACAANTTTTTTAAGTCTTNAACTGAATTAGCCTCGGANATTTTTTTGTCATGTCTTTGTCTTAAAATCCTNGGGAAACGNACTGAAACTCCACTTTTGTGTCTAGACGACAATGAGACTCCCTCAAANGCTATTTCAAAAACNAGTAGAGGTTTTACTTGTCTTACTGGACCANATCTATTTAATGTGTTTTGTTTTACAAATCTGTCAACCTCTTTTATTTCTTTNTCATTAAGTCCTGAATATGCTTTAGCAAAAGTTACCAATTCTCNNTTATTCCATAATGCAAANGTGTAATCTGTNTATAAATTTGTTCTTCTACCGTGNCCTCTCATTGCNTAAGTCAAAACTGCATCNATAGTCTTTGGATCAGATTTCCATTTCCACCAATTCCCCTTTATTCTTCCAACTTCATANTTTGAGTTTTTTCTTTTAATCATCAATCCTTCACTCTTTTTTTTACCAGCATTCTCCCTTTCTTNTTTGACTTCTTCCCAACTTTTAAATTTCATGTATTTCGATAATCTAACCGGTGACGAGAGGTTTGTATTGTTTTTTAAAATGACCTCTAATTTTTTTTGTCTCTCAAATAAAGGTAAGGTCCTTATATCCTTACCTTCAGTTTCTAGAAGATCGTAAGCCATTATTATAATAGGGTTTTCATGCAAATCCTTTTTGGAAATATTTTTTTTCCCAATCCTTTTTTGCAANGTGTTAAAATCTCCAATTACTCCATTTTTAAAAGGTAATAATTCACCATCTATAACCGTTCCATTAGGAANTTGTTGTGATAAAATTTTTAGTTCAGGGAAATTTTTTGTTATCAGATCTTCACCTCTACTCCATAAGTAATAATTATNATCTCTAACAATTAATTGTGCTCTCATACCATCCCACTTATGTTCTATATNCCATTCACTTACATCCGATTTTAAAAATAAATCTAAATCTATAGGATAAGCTAGATAAAACGGGTATGGTTTTGATAGTTGATCTTNTGGGTCAGGATTGATTATTAATTTTTCTAGAGTAGTTGTCTGTGGATCCCATTCTCCCATTAAGCGNTGAGAAATNATGTGTTCTTCAATATTTACTGCTTTGGACAAAGCTCTGGTCATTAATTTTTGGCTAATACCAATTCTAAATCCACCGGTTAAAATTTTATTAAATACAAATCTTTCATAGTTGTTAAATCCCTTCCATCTTTTCAANATATATTTTTTTTTCTCTNCATCTGTTTTATCTTTTAATGATATTATTTCTTTAATGCAGNCNGTTAAAGATATTTTGAATGAAGAATTATCTTGAGTGATTAATAANGATATTGTCTCAGCAAGATCACCAACTATGTGATATGATTCTTCAAAAAGCCAGTNAGGTAAATTACTCTCCTCTGANGCCCATTGNCTTAGAAGAGTNGTAGTCAGTGGTCTTTTAGGTCTTCTATGAGACATTAGNGCTATAGCCCATAACATATCTTCNNTTGAAGATTNTAAAAAATAATTTGATAACGCTTCAACTTTAAGGTTAGTCTTATTAGTGCTGTCAAGAGTTTTGATTAAGCGTGCAAACTTTCTCACTGTTGATTTTCTGTTTCTGGTGTTTCTTGTTCGTATTCTGTTTTTTCTGANAGCGCATTTAATCCTTGTTCATTTAAATACTTCGCAAAAATATCAGTATAACCATGAGTAGTAATTACATTCTCACATTCAGTTGAATTAATTGCAGACAACAATCCATCCCAGTCTGCGTGATCTGATAATATAAAGGATCTGTCCACTGCTCTCCTTCTTCTTGCACCTCTTATTGCCATCCACCCCGATGCATAACCAGATGATGTGATTCCCAATTTTTTACTCCATGCGCTTCCCAAAACAGCGGGTGGTGCAAGTACCAGATTGCCCTCAATCTCTTTTTTTGAGGTATCTCTTGTAATTAGAGTCGTTTTGGGAAAATCTATTTTGGATCTTAAAACTTCTGTCATTTTTTCAGTGGCTCCGTGTGTGAAAATTTTTCCGATTTCAGGATTTAAATTTTTTAACAATCTTTGAATTTTNCCAAGNGAGTAGCCCATCAATAAACTGGTAACACCATTTGATTTATTTTCAGCCCACCAATTATTTATTTGCTCATGAACTATCTTTGGTTTTTCCCACTTATAAACTGGTAATCCAAAAGTACATTCAGTTATAAACGTGTCGCACTTTATTGGTTCAAAAGGAGTAGAGATTTTGTCATCCTGAGTTTTAAAATCACCAGTGAAAACCCAAACTTCACCCTTATATTCAACTCTTATTTGCGACGAGCCTGGAACATGTCCAGCAGGATGGAATGAAAAAGTAACACTATTGATTTTAAATTTATCTCCATATTTTTTACCCGAAACATTTATTTTTCCTAACCTATGTTTTAAAATAGGTACATTGTCAATTTGGGTTATATAGCTTTTACTACCCCATCTTGCATGATCAGAATGTCCATGAGTAATTAATGCTTTATTCACTCCCCTCCAAGGGTCTAAATAAACATCGGCCTTAGAACAATAGATACCATTAGATGTAAATTCGAGTAATTTCATTTAATAATTAATTGATTATGAAAATTAATAGAAAATTTAACCCTTCCATGTTCCTCCATAAGTATAATTATCATTCCTAGGTTTTACAATCAGTAAGCAAACTTTACAAATAAAAACCCAATCCTTTTTAGAATAATGTTTGGATAGATATTTTACTCTATAAAGGGTATTAAATTCATTTTTGCATTTCTCGCATTTCTTCATTTCAATATTTTATTTTTGTAAATAACAAAATGAGAATTTTAATCCTAACGCTTATCATCTTTTATCAATGTGCTAAAGATAACGATTCACAAGATTGTATCGATAAATCCAAGATTTCTAATACTTTTTGTATAGAGATTTATGATCCAGTCTGTGGCTGCAATAATATAACATATTCAAATGATTGTTATGCAAATGCTAATGGAATTACTTATTATACTAAAGGAGAATGTAAGGTAAATTGATGATGAGAATTTTAATCTATTTAACTTTTCTTTTATTTCTTTTTTCATTGAATGCTTGTAAAAAAACTGATGAACCTTTTTCGGAACAAACCACGTCAAAAATTGTAGAATACGCTTATCCTAAAAATGATGGCCCTTATAAAAATCCATTGAAAGGATGGAATACAGGTTGGTGGAAAGATTACGATTATGCATCAGTTGGTTTTCAGTACATTAAGTGGAAAGATTTTGAGCCAACAAATGGTAATTTCAACTATGATTATATAGAGGAAGTCATAAATAGACCTGGGAGTACCGGCAGACACACAATTTTAAGGCTTTATGCTGATTGGTATGGAGAAAATGAAGTTTCAGATGGCGGTCCGGGCTGGCTTTACAATGAAATTGGAGTTGAAAGATTGAGAGATGAAAATGGAAAATACATAACTAATTTCAATAATGAAAAATTTATTTCTGAAGCTCAAGAGGCAATTAAAGCTCTTTCTATCAAATACGACTCTGATCCTAGAATTTATGCCTTTCAACTTGGCGTAATCGGATATTGGGGCGAATGGCACAGCTATGGGTATTCTCAAGATTTTTACCTAACCAATGAAACAAAAAATAAAATACTTGACATTTATAAAGATAATTTTAATAATAAAAAACTAATGGGTCGTTACCCATGGATAGAGCCCCTAAAATCAACTGGAAATATTGGTTTCCATAACGATTATTTTGGACCAGTCCCTCATAGTGACGAATTTGACGAAGTTTTTTTGAGATTAACAAATGGATCGAAGGATCTATTGGAGGAGAATATCCACCACAGATTTCTGAAAATGAATTTAATCAGATTTATCTAACTGGGCTAGGTGAGACAATGATTAAAAAAGGTCATTATTCCACAATGAAAGTAATTAATGCTTGTGAAAATGAAAGTGATGAATTATGTGAAGTTTTTATGAAACTACATAGATTAATGGGATATAACTACCAAATAGAAAAATGTAGATTTCAAGAAAGAATTTTAATCGATGAATTACTATCAATTGAGCTTGAAATAACTAACATTGGTGTTGCTCCAATGTATTATGATTGGGACATTGAATTTGGTATTTTAAGTAATGAAAAAAAACTGTTAAAAGTCTTTGAGACCGATTATAAAACATCTTCTATTTTACCTGGTGACAACATTATTTTTAAGGTTAAAAAGTCCTTGGCAAAGTTATTAAAAGGAAAATACAACATAGGTGTTAGGATAGTTCAGCCTAATTCTCAAAATGAAAAATCAGATGTTTGGAAATTGGACTCTAGAAACACATATATCCTATTTTCTAACGAAGTTGAGGTAATTAGTGGATATTGGGATTCACAAAACGCCTTAAAGGGTGGGTGGTCAATTTTAGGTGAATTTGATATTGAATAATTAACTATTGACAGTTAATATTTTATCCATCTTATGAATTTTTTAACACAAAATTACTATCATAATTATGTAACTTTAAGTAAACATTTATATGAAAAAAATCGATTCCACATATCTTATGAAAAAAATAAATAAGCTTAACAAAAAAATACACAGAGCTGAAAAACAAGGAGATGAAAATAAAATTTGGTGGAGAAAGATGAAACTTGGAAAATTAAAAGATAGGCTTTTAAAAATTTCTGTCTAAACCATTTCAAAGTGTCAATCAAAAAAAATTGACCCAAAAAAAAATATTATATTTGTCCCACTTTTAATCCTCCTTAGCTCAGTTGGTTAGAGCATCTGACTGTTAATCAGAGGGTCCTTGGTTCGAGCCCAAGAGGAGGAGCAAGCGTAGCCGCTATGCTACACTT
>NHEX02000020.1 GCA_002171475.2 Flavobacteriales bacterium TMED96 | reverse complement strand
TACTTGAAATGCAAATATATCTTCAACCCCGTCAACATCGTTGTTAAATGCACCGGCAAAAGTATCAGCTAACTCATGACCACTATTTACAATTACATCATGGGCAGCGTCCAAAGCATTGCTATACTCTGAACGTTGAAGATAGACTCTCGCAAGTAAAGCTTTAGCAGCATATTTATCTGCAAAAAAATCGTTTGATTGAGGTAATAGGTTATATGATTCATTTAAATCTAAAATTATTTGATTATAGATTTCTTCTTCAGAGCTTCTTTGTATGTTAAGGTCAGAACTGTAATCCACGATTCCCTCTGTTCGTAAAGGTACTCCTCCAAAATGTCTTACTAGATCAAAATAAGCGAGAGCCCTAAGAAACTTGGCCTCCCCTTCAACTCTATTACTTTCACTTGTTTGATTAATCACAGTTATGTTATCTATAACTAAATTCGCTTGATTTATTACTTCGTATGAATTTTGCCATAATCCTTCAACAAATGAATTATCAACTAAAATATTTTTTGTAAAAATTTGCCTTGGCTCTAAAAATGTCCCCTCCCAGGATATCTGATCGAATGCACCAAGCAAATCAGATATCACATGATTTCGGCCACCAAAAGACGCGCTTTGACCAGCTTCTTCATAAGTGCCAATTAATATATTTTTTATGGTATTTTCTTCCGAAAGGGCTTTATCTACAGATATACTTTGTGCTGGTTCAATATCCAACTTTTGATCGCAAGAAAATATGGCTAAACAAAAAATTACTTTTAAAGTTTCTTTTATTTTTCTCATAATTAAATTAAAAACCTAAGTTTAAACCAATTGATAACGTCCTAGCTGCAGGAGCAGAATAAAAAACTTGTCCAATCCCACCAGCATCGGTTCTAGATTCTGGATCATATCCAGAATAATTTGTGAACGTTAAAAGATTAAATCCTGACAAGTAGACCCTCCCATTTTTTAATTTCAATCTTTCATTAATTTTTTCTGAAAAATTGTATCCAACTGTAAGATTACGTAATCTAATAAAATCTCCATCTTCAAGATATCTTGTTGAATGTCCAGTCCCATTTGACCATCCAAGTCTTGCTTGAGGAACATCTGTCTCATCCCCAGGGTTTTGCCACCTGTTTAGCTGATCTTTTGTTTGATTATCAAACCAATCGCCATTTGCTGACTGAAATCTACCAGCAGAGTTGTATATGCTAGCTCCAAACTCTCCTTGGAAAATTAAAGTGAAATCAAAATTTTTATAATTTAAAGTGTTTGTGAGACCAAAAATGAATTCAGGCAGCGGGTTCCCAGCGACTATCCTTTTTGCATCAGTGTATTCGTTAGTAGTAGATTTATTTAATGTTCCGTTTTCATCTGTATTTAAATAATAAAGGGCATCTCCATTTTGAGAATCAACACCAGCGTACTCAGGTAAATAAAAAGAATAGAGTGGTTCGCCTTCCCTAAGAATATTTCTAGAATTTATAACATCATTCCCTCCTGGCAAGGTAACTACCTCGCTAGTATTAATTCCAACATTAAAACTTGTTTTCCAATTGAAATCTTCCTTTACAATATTTTTAGTATCCAATAGGAATTCAAGACCTGAATTCTTAAGTCTACCTATATTTTTAGTTATGCTTGATGCACCAGAAGAAAGTGGGAGGGGCTGATCAAAAAGGAGGTTATCGGTATCCTTGTTATAATAAGTTATTTCTCCAGAAATTTTATTTTCCAGAATTCCAAATTGTAAAGAAATATCTGTTTGCGCTGAACTTTCCCATGAAAGCTGAGCGTTTTCGGCCTGAATTGGAGCAATCCCCGGCCTTTGATTATATGAAACCCCACCAAATAGTCCTCGTGAAGCAAAATTTCCAATTTCAGCATTCCCGACTTGCCCCCAACTAGCTCTAAATTTTAGAAAATTAATTAATCCGTTATCTGCAATAAAATCTTCCTCCGAAAGAATCCATCCAGCAGAAAATGACGGGAATGTTCCGTACTGGGCATTTTTCCCAAATCGAGACGAACCATCGTAACGAAGTCCTAACTTCAGCAAATATTTATTTTTAAAAGAATATGTTACTCTTGAAAAATACGAGAGAAAACTATAGGCGGTTGTACTTCCACTTCCAGAGGTTATTTCTGCAGCACTTGATAAAGTTTGAAAATCATCCGTTGGAAATTGTTCTCCCTGAACACTTGTAAAACGTCGATTGCTCTCGTTGTATTCAGTCCCTAAAACAGCATTTAAAATGTGGTCTTCACCAAAATTTTTATCATAGGTCAGATAATTTGAAAAAATATAATTTTCTGTTTGAACATTAGTGGCTGTACCTTCTCCATTGGTAGACTGAAAAGGTGTTTTACTACCTCTAAACTGGTCTTCAGTTTGAGCAAACGAGTCGAAAGCAAAGCTTGAAGTAAATTTCAAATTAGGAATAATCTGATAGTCTCCTGAAATTTTTCCAGTTGCTCTTCTTATAATAGTAGTGAAGAATCCATATTTGTCCTCTAGTAAAAAATTTGGATAAACTGTGTTAGAAAAAGGTTCCCCATCAAGAAAAGCTGGTGAAATTGGAGCCTGAGCAATAGCTTGAAGCGGGGTTACAAAGGCGTTATCATTTGCAATTCTATCTATTTTTGACCTATTAAAACCTAGATTCATTGACAAAGAAAACTTATCAGAAAAATTATGACTGACATTTGTTCTAGCATTAATTTTTTTTAATTCATTGCCTCTAACGATTCCCTTTGTATCGTTATAAGATACAGAAAAATAATAATTTGTTTTTTCACTACCCCCAGACATAGAAATATCCGCATCTCTAGTGTGACCATCTACTAAAGCAATTTTTTCCCAATCAGTATCATAAGCGCCTTCCTGCCATGTATAATCAGAGTACCTATCAAATCTCGATTCGACATAGGCAGCACCGTTACCTGGCCAACCTCCATATGCAAGACCGTTTTCGGCAGCCTCTGTAAAAATTTCAATATATTCATCAGAATTCATCCAGTCTCTTGTTTTGGCTGGAGAACTAAAACCATTTGAAAAATTAATATTAAAGCTTGCTTCTCCAGATCTTCCTTTTTTTGTTGTTATGATAACTACACCATTTGCTCCTCTCGATCCATAAATTGAAGCGGCAGATGCATCTTTAAGGATGTCTATAGACTCAATTTCAGAAGGGTTTAGAGTAATAAGTGGATTAGTAGGAGCTCCATTGCTTGACTCATCATCATTAATTAAAGGAACACCGTCAAGAACGTATAGAGGGTCAGACCCCGCGCTTATACTAGATTGGCCTCTTATTCGAAAATTTAATCCAGCCTCAACTTTGCCATTAGTCTGGTTAATTTGTACACCCGCTACTCTTCCTGTGATTGCATTAAATAAGTTTGGCGTGGGAACATCGCTTAAATCCTCAGATGTTACTCTAGCAACGTTGTCGGTTAAAGTTACTTTTTTTTGAGATCCATATCCAACAACCACTACTTCTGCTAACTCATTGGAAGGATTAAGTGTTACATCTATCTTATCTTGTTCCCCCACCTGAATTATAATAGAGCCATAACCAACAAAACTAAATTCTAGACTTGAGTTTTCACCTACATCAATTGTATAATTACCATCAAAATCAGTACTTACACCGTTTGTAGTACCAACTTCAACAACTGAGGCACCTGGTAATGGAATACCAATCTCGTCTACAACTACGCCTGTAACCGTTTTTTGACCCGCGAGGATTGTTATGAATACTATGCTAAATGAAAATGATAAAAGTATTTTTTTCATTAATTGCAATTGGTTAATTGCAAATATATGATATTTATATTTTTAGTAAATAGTATTTAAGCTTTCGATTTATTAGTTTCAAATGATTATTATTTGGATTTAAATTTTTTTAATCCATCTATTAATTTTGGAACTACCTCAAAAGCATCGCCAACAACCCCGTAATCAGCGGCTTTAAAAAAAGGTGCTTCAGGGTCATTATTAATAACAACCTTGCATTTTGAAGCATTAATTCCTGCAAGGTGCTGAATTGCACCTGATACCCCGATTGCAATATATAAGTTAGATGCCACTGGTTTACCTGTTTGACCTACGTGCTCGCTATGTGGTCTCCAACCCATGTCTGAAACTGGTTTAGAACAAGCCGTAGCAGCTCCTAGTGTTTTTGCTAAATCTTCAACTAAATTCCAGTTTTCTGGACCTTTTAAACCCCTGCCACCTGAAACTACAATTTCAGCGTCCGCAATAGAAATTTTTTCTTCATCTTCTTTAATAGATTTAACTTGTACATTCGAAACTAGACCCTCGGCAACATAATCTATTACTTCAAGTTTTCTTACGCTTTCAAATATTCCGAATGAATTGTTTAAAATTCCTATTATTTTATGGTTTGTTTTGAGTTCTGTAAATACGAATCCTTTATTTGTAAATGCACTTCTTTTTAAAACTAATGGGGAAATACTCGAAGGAAATTCAATGACATTCGTTGTGTAACTTGCATTTAATGAAATAGATACAATAGGAAAAATAAAACGTGAATCCGCACTAGATCCAGTTATAAAAATTTTTCCGCTAAGATCTTTAAAATTTTTACACAATAAATCGGCATAAATTTTTGCATCAAATACATGATCTGTTTTGATATTAATTAGTTTTTCAACTCCATATTTTTGAATTTTAAAAGGATCTGCTGAATTGAATGCAATACCAAATAAATTAGTTTTTGTTTCATCAGCTAATTTTCTACCATATGAAGACACCTCTAAAGCGCTTTTTTTGAAATTTCCATTTTCAGTTTCTAAATAGACTACAACTGCCATACTAAATTACTTTTGCTTCGTTATGTAATAAATCTATGAGATCTTTCATATTTTCCGGATTTACTAATTTTACTTCGCCTTTTGGCTGAAGTTTCTCGTATTTAACTGTAGATGTTTGATGGATTTGATGATTAGCTTCAATAATCGTTAGGGGTTTTTTTCTAGACATCATAATACCTCTCATATTGGGAATTATTAAATCACTTTCTTCAACAAGTCCTTTTTGGCCACCAATCACAAGAGGTAGAGTCCCAGATATTTCTTCCTTACCCCCATCTGTTTCTCTAGTCGCTTTGAAATTTGATTGACTTAGTTCTAGACTTATACAATTGCTAACATAATTTGCGTTTATTAAAGTTGCGATCATACCTGGAACCATTCCTCCGTTATAGTCGATAGATTCCCTTCCTGCAATTATTAGATTATATTCTTTGTCCTTTACAAAATCAGAAATTTCTCTTGCAACCTGATTGGCATCCACTGGATTTGTGTCAACTCTAAAAGCTTGGTCTGCACCAATAGCGAGAGCTTTTCTAAGTATAGGATCAGTATCAATATTACCAACACATATAACATGGACTTCACAACTTTGTTTTTCTTTTAACCAGATTGCTCTAGTTAAACCAAATTCATCATTAGGATTAATTACATACTGTACTCCTGATTTATCAAATCGAGTTTCATTTTCAATAAAATTGATTCTTGATGTTGTATCCGGAACGCTACTAATACATACCAAAATCTTCATATCTCTCTAAACTATTTCATTACACTTTAAAATTAAGTATTATTCTTGCATAATAAAATTTTTTATTAATTTATATTTTAAATATTATTGGATACGGTTTTTTTGGATCTTTATCGTACCCGTAAAAACCTCTTTTAGTCTTACGTCCCAAATTACCTTCTTCAACCATTTTAATAAGTAATTTATTCGGTGAGTATTTTTTATTACCAAAACCATTTTCTAAGACTTTCAAAACCGATAGACAGACATCCAGTCCTATTAAATCAGCCAGTCTTAGAGGACCCATAGGATGACCCATTCCTAATTTCATTATTTGATCAATACTATAAACATCTGCCACACCCTGTGATAGAGTTTCAATTGCTTCATTTATCATTGGAAGTAAAATTCTATTTGAAACAAAACCAGGAGAATCCTTAACCACTAGTGGATTTTTATTGATTTTTTTGGTTAAAGCATTAATTGAATCGACAGTTTTTTTACTTGTATTACTACCAACTACAATTTCGACTAATGGCATTACTGGAACCGGATTCATAAAATGCATACCTATAATCCTATCTGGATAGTGAGTTTTATCTGCAAGACTTGATATAGATAACGAAGATGTATTAGATGAAATTATAACATTAGCTTTGCATATTAAATCTAAATCTTTAATAATCTTTTTCTTCAATTCAAAATTTTCTGGAATAGCTTCAACAACTAGTTCTACGTTTTTGACAGATTCATTAAATTCTTTCGTAAATACTATGTTAGATAATATGATTTTTTTTTGTTTCTCATTGATAACTCCTTTTCTTATTTGCCTATCCGCATTAATAGAGATTATTCTTTTTGATTCTGCTATTATTTTTTCATTCAAATCAATTATACTTACTTTTAGCCCGTATTGAGCCATAATGTGGGCAATTCCTGTACCCATTGTTCCTGCACCTATAACAGCTATTTTTTTCATTTTTAAAATAATTTAAGGACAATTAAAGTTCATTTAATCTACAATATTTTTAATTAATATATATTGTAATAATAATTGTTTAATTTGAAAAGATATTCCAAAATGCTAACCGATATAAAAACAATTGACATGATTTTTAAGATGGAAATTTCTGATAAAAGAACTTCTGTATTAAATGAAATTGTAAGATATATTTTTAAAACAAAATCTGAAAATAAAATTCCAAAGCTCAACTTTATTTGCACTCATAATTCAAGAAGAAGTCAATTTTGTCAGTTTTGGGCAACTTTTTTTTCTAAATATTACAATACTAAGTGTGAGGCTTTTTCTGGAGGTACTGTTGAAACCAAAGTAAACAAAAGTGTAATGAATAACATAAGGAATTATGGTTTCGATATTAGTTTTAAAGAATCAAATAACCCTATTTATTCCATAAAGTTTAAAAATCAAAATCTTGGCAATTATTTTTCAAAATTATATCACCATTTTGAAAATCCAAAAAGTGGATTTGCTGCAATTATGACATGCTCCGATGCAGAAAATGATTGTCCTTTGATTAAGGGCTCTGAAGTTAAATTTTCTCTCCAATATGAAGATCCAAAACAATACGATAGTACAAAATTTCAAAAAAATGAGTACAAAAAAACTTCTGAAAAAATTGCCTCTGAAATGAATTATTTGTTTAAAAAATTAAAAATTAAGAATGAGTAATTTTAAGAACTTTATAATTATCATTCCAATCTTTGCTTTTGCTTTATTAGCGTGTGAAAAAGAAGACAGATGCGGTGTAATAATTGATAAAGTAGTTATTGAAGATCGATACTACTTTATATTTGATTCCGATGACTTTAATCAATTTGGCGGCACAGGAATCAATCAAACTATCTATTATGTGCCGGATAATAGGAGCAGTGGAGAAGTTAACGAAGGCATTTATAACAAATTTAAGATTAGCGAAGAATACTGTCAATCATAATCTTTCCATTATAAAATCGTATGTGTCAGAGAGAAATTCAACGTAGTTATCCCTAAACCCAACTTCAGATCTAAATGCTATAATATATTTTTCTTTTACAGGAACAGGAATTTTTATCAGTTTTGATTTATTGGAATGTTCAATTATAAATTGAACAGTTATTTTAGACGATATGATAGGGTTTTCCCTGAGTTCTTTTAAAACATATTTTAAAATTTCAACTGGCCATTGCTGAGATTCAAAACTTAAATTAAGTTCGTCAATTTCATTATTCAATGATTTAAATACAATATCTGAAGTTACTTTTAACTCATAACTTTTAATAAAATTATCAAAGTCAACTTCTTGAGTAAATGAAAATTGAGCTATTATTAATAAAGAAAATAAAAATCTATTATTCATTATTTTTGCTTTCAATTATAATCGCGGAAGCTCCTCCTCCTCCATTACAAATTATTGCCGCTCCCCTCTTTAAATTTCTCTGATTTAATGCATTAATAAGAGTGACAACAATTCTCGCACCAGAACACCCCAATGGGTGACCTAAAGAAACTGCTCCTCCATTTATATTTACAATATCGGGATTTATTCCCAAGATTTTTAAATTTACCAGTGCAACAACAGAAAAAGCTTCATTGATTTCCAAAAGATCTATTTGTGATAAATCTAAATTTGCTCTTTTTAACGCAATGGGCAAAACTTTAGATGGAGCTGTAGTAAACCACTTAGGATCATTTGATGCATCTGCATATGAAATAATTTCAGCCAATGGTCTCAAATTAAGCTCTTTTGCTTTTTTTTCTGACATTAAAATTAAAGCTGCCGCACCGTCATTTATAGATGAAGCATTAGCCGCTGTAACAGTACCATCTTTTAAAAAAGGTGATTTCAAACTTTTTATTTTATCAAAATTTACATTAAAGCATTCCTCATCTTTTTTAAAATTAATTTCTTCCCCTTTTGAATCCTTAATTTTTATTTCACAGATTTCATTGTTAAAAAACCCTTTCTTCCAAGCATTTTGACTTTTCAAATAGGACTCTTTACAATATTTGTCTTGTTGCAATCTAGATATTCCAAATTTTTCTGCAGTTTTCTCAGCATATACTCCCATTAATTTATTGTGAAAGGGATCCATTAATCCATCTATTTCCAGCACATCATTTAATTTTGTTTCTGCAAATTTTACTCCTCTTCTTAAATTTAAATAATGGGGAGACATGCTCATGTTTTCCATTCCTCCTGCAACAACAACATTATTTTCACCAAGAGCTATTGATTGAGCAGCAATTGAAATACTTTTCATTCCCGATGAGCAAACCTTATTAATTGTGGTACAGGGGACTTTCTTTGAAACACCGGCAAAAATTGCGGCTTGTCTTGCTGGTGCTTGCCCTACGCCAGCTTGAAGGACATTCCCAAAGTAAACTTCATCAATAAGGGTAGGTTTTAATGAAATTGATTTTATCGCGGCCTCAATAGATTTTGAACCAATTAAGGTGGCCGAGGTCCGAGATAAAGATCCCATGAAAGATCCTATTGGTGTTCTTTTAGCTCCAACAATTACAACTTTCTTTAATGACATTACGTATTTTTAGGTTCCTTGAAAATCGAAACAAATATACTTCCGTATATAGAATGAACCAAACTTGATATTGCCGAAGGTATCGCTGTTGAGGGGTTAATATAATTTTCTTTTGCTAATACGACGCCTAGTCCAGAGTTTTGCATACCAATTTCAATACAAATTGTTTTCGATAATTTTTTATCTCTTAGAAAGATAAAACTTATAGTATATCCAAGTGTAAATCCTAAAAGATGTAAAGTCATAACAGAAATTATTAGATTTATCCCTGACTGTAAAATAATTTCTTTTCCTTCACCGATAATACTTGCTACTATTAATACTATTAATACAACCGAAACTGATGGTGAATAGATTATCATTTTTTTTGTAAAGGATGGTAAATATTTACTTACAACTAACCCTAAAAAAACTGGTAATAAAACAACCTTTATTGCGCTTAATACAAGACCTATTAAATCAACATTTATTAATTCTCCTGATATATTTGATATCAAAAGTGGAGTTAAAATGACTCCTGTAACAGTTGAAATAAAAGTCATACTAACAGAAAATGCAACATTTAAATTTGATAGGTATGCTATCACATTGGATGCAGTCCCACCTGGACAACATGAAACTAAAATCAATCCAACAGCAAAAAAATCAGGCAGATCAAAAATTTTAGAAATTGTCCATCCCAAAAAGGGCATAATTGAAAATTGAGTTAGTACTCCAATAATAGTCCATCCTGGATTTTCATACAAAATTTTAAAATCATTGACTTTAAGTGTTAATCCCATTCCAAGCATAATTATTCCTAATCCATAAGTGATTAAATTACCACTGAACCAATTAAATAATTGTGGATTTAATAAGGCTAGAACTGAAAAAAGAATTACCCACAAAGGAAAAAGGTTTACGAAAACTCTCAAACAAATAGATTTAATTAATTATTTAAATTTTAATCGGTCCACTTTAAAGACTCCATTAATTTTGATATATCTTCTCCTATATAATTTATAGCTGGCATTATTGAATCATAATTTGGTTTTTTGTAAAAATATAAAGCCCCAAAAATAAAGTGATTCAAGCTATCTGTTAAAAAAAATTGTACTTGAGAAGCGGCGTTACCCACTATCTGAAATATAGAACCATATGTCTTATTTGTATTATTGACATAAGCTTTCTCTGGTATTCTAACAGCTTTCCTTGCGTGTTTTAAAGGTATGCTATATGCATCTGACAATAGTGAATCAAAATTATTATTGACTTTTCTATAGGTCAAGTATATAGTCCCTTTTAAATTTGGATATATTATTTGATAATTGCATTTATCTGTAGTTACAAAACTACTATAGCTATTAATTTTAAATGAGAAAGAGCACCTTGATTTTTTCATAATGTAAGTGGGATTGGGGTATTTTAAATTTAACATTGATTTTGGCTTTGGCCTAATTGGTTCACCAGTGCAGTACATAATCAAAGCAAATAAAAAAAGTAAAATTAAAAAGTTTTTCATGATAGCTTGACTTTAACTCTTTTAATTCTTTTTTTGTCAACCGATTCGATTGTAAATTGAATTTTTTCAAATGATATTTTTTCTCTTATTCTTGGAAGTCTTTGTGTAATTTCAGTTAAAAAACCTCCTAAAGTTTCGGCTTCCCCTCTTCTTTTTTCAAAATTATCAATCGATGAAATTTTAGATATTCTATAGAAGTCATTTAAGCTGATTTTTGCATCAAATAAATATACACTATTATCAATTTTAGAATATTCTACATCTTCATAGTCAAATTCATCAGATATATCTCCGACAATTTCTTCAATTAAATCCTCTAGTGTGACCAATCCAGACGTCCCCCCATACTCATCAACAACCATTGCAATGTGCATTTTTTTTGATTTAAACTCTTTGAGTAAATCATCTAATTTTTTGTTTTCAGGAACAAAATAAGCGGGTCTTAGAATTGATATCCAGTTAAAATTTTCGCCTTTTATATGCGGTAAAAGATCTTTAACATACAGAATTCCAATAATATTATCAAGCTGATTTTCAAATACTGGTATTCTAGAAAATCCATTATCAATTAACCTTGGTAAAACTTTATCCAGAGATAAATTAGACGATAATGCAAAAATATCAACTCTTGGACACATTACCTGGCTAATTTCGATATTCCCAAAGTTTACTATCCCTCTTAAAATTTTTTCCTCTTCTTCTGTCGTATCATTTTGTTTTGTTAGTTCCAAAGCTTTTGATAATTCATCGACAGAAAAATTACCTCCTTTTTGACCAAATCTTTTTTCAATTATATTTGTTATAAAACTCATGGGAATAGTAATAATAAATAACAAAAACTTATCTAATCTGAAAATAATAAATGCTGTAAATCTTGCAAATACCAAATTATTCCTGTTGGCAAATATCTTTGGTAAAATTTCACCAAAAATTAAAATAATAAAAGAAATTACTACAACCTCTATAAGTAGACTTAAAAGATGATTGTCGATTGTAGATAAATATATCTGACTGATGTTTGAAAATAAAAGAACTAAAGCAATGTTTATAAAGTTATTTGCAACAAGAATTGTTGCTAAGAGTCTTTTGGGTTTTTTAAGTAATTTTTCAATCAAAACCTTTTCTTTAGAGTAATTATCTTGTATTGAATCTAATTGGGTTGTAGAAATTGAGAAAAAAGCTACTTCGGCTCCCGAAATAACCGCAGAGCAAATCAATAAGAAGAATAATGTAATTGACTGAATTAAAATAATTGAGGTTAGCAAGTTTATTACTATGTTATGTAATTAGATTAGAAGGGTAAATCTTGATTTTCTGGATTTGATTCATCATTTATAGTGTTTTGAGGTTCTGAATTCTTTTTAGTTGTCAAAAATGTGAATTGATCAACATTTATTTCAGTGGTATATCTGTCACCTCCATCTTCAGCTTTCCATTTTCGTGTTTTAATTTTTCCCTCTATATAAATTCTATCTCCTCTGCTAAGATATTTTAAACAAATTTCTGCGGCTTTATTTCTTACAACTATATTATGCCACTCCGTTTCTGTAATTTTTTCTCCTGTATCCTTTTTTGTATAAGATTCATTTGTTGCTAATGGGAAACGACCTATCGAACCTCCACCTTCAAAATGGTGAATCTTTACATCATCACCAAGGTTTCCTATTAACATTACTTTATTTAAAGAACCACTCATAAATATAATTTAAAATCAAATATAAGAAATCTTGTTATGACTTTAAATGTTTATTAATAAAGTCAGAAATTACGGCCGGCTTAGGTAAATCTATAATTTCATTAATAGAAAGTGTATTATTGAGACAACCCTCTGAGTCAAAAATCCAAAATTTAATTTTTAATATCTGGTGGGTAAGGATATGTTTTACATCTATTACTTGCAAAAATCTTGGTGGTTTTTTCATTTTATTGGTTAAAACATTAAATTCTTTTTTGTTAACTATTTGACTCAAATTGGAATGTTTACCCTCAATTAAAGGGAATTCATAAAGGTTTTTCCAAATATCTGTTCCCACTCTTTTTCTAAAGATCAGTTTTTTATTACTTGATATAACGATGTAATTAAAAAATCTTTCTTTTTTAAATTTTTTCATTTTTTTTTTGAGGATACGATTTGATATCGTTCATAAGATATGCCTTGCATTCTAATTTAAAAATACAAGAATAGCAAAGCGGTTTATTAGGTAAACATTGCAGTGCTCCGAATTCCATTAAAGCCTGATTAAAATCCCCGGGGTCTGAATTTTCAATTAATAACTTTAATTTTTTCTTAAAAAAAACGAATGTGGACTTTAAAGTTATATCTCTTTTGATTCCGAATAATCTTGATATAAACCTAAAAACATTACCATCTACAACTACTTCTTTTTCATTAAAACATATAGACGATATGGCACTAGCCGTATAATCTCCAACTCCTTTAATTTTTAAAATATCATTGAATTTATTTGGAAAAACTCCATTGTTTGTTTTAGCAATTTTTTTAGCTGATTCTAAAAGGTTAATCGCCCTTTTATAATACCCTAATCCTTGCCATAGCAGCAATACTTCCTTTTCTTTTGCCAGAGATAATTCATTTAAAGAGGGATACTTTTCCAAAAATTTTATGTAGTATGGTAGACCTTGATTTACTCTTGTTTGCTGAAGTATTACTTCTGAAATCCAAATTTTATATGGGTCTTTTGTTTCTCTCCAAGGTAAATCCCTTTTATTTTTTTGGTACCAGTAAAATAACTTTGAAGAAAATTTCATCAAAAAAATATTATCTATTATAATAAAATAATACCAAAATCAATCATTGTGATTATTATTTTTATATTTGCCAACAGAAATTAATTAACCATAAATAAAATAATATGACAAAGGCAGAAATAGTTTCTAATATTACACAACAATTGGGAATTGACAAAAGCGACGTTCAGATTACTATTGAAAAATTTATGGAGGAAATTAAAGATTCGCTCGAAAGTGGTAATAATGTTTATTTAAGGGGATTTGGTAGTTTCATTATTAAAAAACGTGCTAAGAAAACTGGTAGAAACATATCAAAAAATACTGCTGTAATTATTCCAGAGCACAATATACCTGCATTCAAGCCCTCTAGAGAGTTTGTAAATGCTGTAAAATCTAAAGTAACTTTATAGAAATATTTAATATGCCAAGTGGTAAAAAAAGAAAGAGACACAAGGTAGCAACTCACAAAAGAAAAAAAAGAAGAAGAGCTAATCGACACAAAAAGAAATAGTGCTAGAATCACTTTAAACTTGACCGTTCTTTGAAAGTTTGGCTATAAAAGTCAAAACCGTAAAATAAAAAATTTGTTTAATCGACGTTTGTACGTCATAAAATAATCGATGTGAATAAAGAATTGATAATACGATCAAATTCTTCTGCTGTTGATTTTGCCTTATTAAATGAGGGCAAACTAATTGAATTTAATACAGAAACTGATAACAATAAATTTTCCGTTGGCGACATTTTTTTTGCTAGAGTAAAAAAACCAATTTCTGGACTGAATGCTGCCTTCGTAAATATTGGCCATGAAAAAAACGGATTTCTTCACTATCATGACTTGGGACCTCAACTTCTATCTCTTTTAAAGTTTGTTAAGTTTGTAAATTCTGGTAAGATAAATAACTACATGCTTAATAATTTTGTAAAAGAAAAAGATATAGAAAAAAATGGTAAGGTTTTAGACTTACTCAAACCGAACCAATTTATTTTGGCCCAAATAATTAAAGAACCCATTTCAACTAAAGGACCAAGAATATCATGTGAGATTTCTTTAGCTGGAAGATATATGGTGTTAATTCCATTTTCGGATAGGGTTTCAATATCTCAAAAAATTGAAAGTAAAGAGGAAAGGACTCGTCTTAAAAGACTGGTAAATAGCATTAAACCTAAAAATTTTGGTGTTATTATAAGAACAGTTGCTCAAGATAAAAAAGTTGCTGAATTAGATTCTGATTTGCAAAATCTAGTCAATAGGTGGAAAAAACTTTGTAAAAGTATTCGTAATATAAACAAATGTCCTCATAAAGTTTTAAGTGAAATAAATAGAACATCATCCATATTGAGAGATATTTTTGATGACTCTTTTAAAGGTATTTATGTAGACGATAAAATGCTTTTGCAAGAAGTAAAAGAATACTTAGATTCTATTGCTCCCAAAAAAAGTAGTATCGTGAGTCTTTACAAAGATTCGCTTCCTATTTTTGAAAAATTTGGAATTGAAAGACAGATAAAGACTTCTTTTGGGAAAACAGTCTCTATGAAAAAAGGGGCTTATTTGGTAATAGAACATACCGAAGCATTGCATGTAATAGATGTAAATAGTGGCAACAGATCTAACAAAGAAAAGAGTCAGGAAGATACTGCTTTAGAAGTTAATATGATTTCTGCTACTGAAATTGCTAGACAACTGCGGTTAAGAGACATGGGTGGAATAATTGTTATTGATTTTATTGATTTATCATCTAGTGAAAACAGAAAAAAGCTTTTCACTCACTTGAAGGAAGAAATGAGTAAAGACAGAACAAAACATAAAATTCTTCCTCCATCTAAATTTGGACTTATACAAGTAACTAGGCAGAGGGTTAGACCAGAACTAAACATTAAAACTATGGAACCTAATCCGAATCAAAGTAATGAAGTTGAAGCTCCTATAATTTTGATAGATAAAATGAAATCTGAATTAAATAGTATATTAAATCATCCTAAGAATAATAAGAAGAGGATTTACTTACATGTTCACCCTTTTGTTGCAGCATACTTAACACAAGGCGTTGCATCTATTAAATTTAAATGGTGGATAAAATTTAAACGAAGAATTACTATAATTCCAAGAGATGCCTACCAGTATTTGCAATATAAATTTAGAGACGAAAAAAACAGATCTTTGAGAATTTGAATTAAAGTGCGATGCCATTAATGGCATCGCACTTTTTGTTTATAAAAATGAAAGAAGAAAAAAAAATTACTGAAATATTAAGCAAAGTTGAAAGGTATTGTAGATATCAGGAAAGATGTAAATCTGAGGTGGAGAAAAAATTAGTTGACTTAGAGGTAACAGAAAAAATGAAAAAATCAATACTTTACGAACTTGCTAAAAAAAAATATTTCGATAATAATCGATTTTCCTACGAATATGCAATTGGAAAGTTTAGAAATAATAAATGGGGAAAAATTAAAATCAGCTATCATCTAAAGTGTAAGTCAATTGATAAGTCCATAATTGATAAAGCTTTAAAAAAAATACCCGAAAACGAGTATACTTCAGTTTTTAATAAAATGGCAAAAAAAGAATGGGTTAATAGATCAAAACTAGACTTGAGTTCAAGAAAAAGAAGATTTGTAAATGCACTTAAAAGCAGAGGTTGGGAATTCTTCTTGATTAACAAATTTTTATTGGAAACAACAAAAAAATAGGCACTAATCTACCAAAACTTTTATGGAATTTTTTTTCATCTCCATTAATCCTGATTCAATTTGTAGTGATATTTTTTCCTTATCTTTTTTTATTTTGAATGGATCCTGAGAATCTCTGCCCTCCACTGAAATTTCTCCTTCAATTATGATTTGTCCTTTTTTGAGAGTTGAAACTATGGGCGCGTGATTTTCTAGTACTTGAAACGAACCACCTGAACCAGGGAAAATTACTGAATTAGTTTTTCCAGACAATAATTTAGAATTAATAGAAAAAATCTCAATTAGCATACTAACTTTTGGCTAACATTTTTTCTCCAGCTTCGATGGCCTCCTCAATAGACCCTTTTAAGTTAAATGCAGCTTCAGGCAAATGGTCCAACTCACCATCCATGATCATGTTGAAACCTTTAATAGTTTCTTTAATGTCAACTAAAACACCCGGAATCCCAGTAAATTGCTCTGCTACGTGAAATGGTTGAGACAAAAATCGTTGTACTCTTCTTGCCCTAGAAACTGCTAATTTATCTTCTTCGGATAGTTCTTCCATCCCTAAAATTGCAATTATATCCTGAAGTTCTTTATATCGTTGCAATAATTCCTTTACCCTTTGGGCACAATTATAATGATCTTCTCCAAGAATGTCTGGGGTTAAAATTCTAGAGGTAGAATCTAACGGGTCGACGGCAGGATATATACCCAATTCAGCAATTTTTCTTGAAAGTACAGTGGTTGCATCTAAATGAGCAAAAGTTGTTGCAGGTGCAGGATCTGTAAGGTCGTCAGCAGGTACATATACCGCCTGAACTGAAGTAATTGAACCTGTTTTAGTTGAGGTAATTCTTTCCTGCATAGCACCCATTTCGGTAGCTAATGTGGGTTGATAACCAACTGCCGAGGGCATTCGCCCTAAAAGAGCAGACACTTCGGAGCCAGCTTGAGTAAATCTAAAAATATTATCAACAAAAAAAAGAACATCCTTACCTTTGCCATCTCCAGCACCATCACGAAAGTATTCAGCCATTGTAAGTCCAGAAAGAGCAACCCTTGCTCTTGCACCAGGTGGTTCATTCATTTGTCCAAAAACAAAACTTGCTTTTGATTTTTTCATTGCCTCTTTGTCTACTTTAGATAAATCCCATCCACCATTTTCCATGGATTTCATAAATTCCTTACCATAATCAATTATGCCTGATTCTAACATTTCTCTCAAAAGATCATTGCCCTCTCTTGTTCTTTCACCGACTCCTGCAAATACAGATAGACCTCCATGACCTTTTGCTATATTATTGATTAATTCCTGAATCAAAACAGTTTTACCAACACCGGCTCCCCCAAATAATCCTATTTTACCACCCTTGGCGTAGGGTTCAATTAAATCAATGACTTTAATTCCAGTAAATAAGACTTCAGATGATGTAGATAATTGATCAAAACTGGGTGCTTTTCTATGAATTGGCAAGCCACTTTTCCCAGACTTTTTTAAACTACCTAATCCATCGATAGGATCACCAATAACATTGAATAGTCTTCCATAAACATCTTCACCGATTGGCATTTGAATGGGACTTCCTGTGGGTAGTACTTCCTCTCCTCTACTTAGTCCATCTGTTGAATCCATTGAAATTGTTCTAACCGTATTTTCACCAACGTGAGACTGAACCTCTAATATTAATTTTCCAATTTTGGTGTTTACCTCAAGACTTTCATGTATGTTAGGTAAATAGTTTTCTTCATTTTCAAAGATTACATCAACCACTGGTCCGAGAATTTGAGAGATTCTTCCCTTAATTTTAGTCATTGCTATTTTTTTAATTAACTTTTGAGCAAATATAACTTTTAAGCTTTTATAATAAATATAATGTTAAAAGTTTTTAATCTTTTATTAAAATTAATTTTTAAACTAGATATAATTGAATTTAAATTATAAAAAGTGAAAAAGATATTTTACAATTTTGTAGCATTTACATTTTCAGCTTACAATAATTTTTTTTTTAAAAGACTAACCATTATTGGTAAAGAAAAAATACCTACGGATGGGGCAATAATTTTTTCTCCAAATCATCAATCAGCTTTGCTAGACCCAATTCTTGTTGGAGTAACATGTGGTAAAAAACTGTACTACTTGACTAGAAGTGATGTGTTTAGAAAACCTTATTTATGGTTTTTAGATGCTATGCAAACGTTACCTGTTTACAGAATCAGGGACGGATTTAAAAATTTACATCGTAATCAAGAGACTTTTAATAAATGTTACGAGTTACTTGAGGTTAAAAAAAGCTTGCTTATATTTTCAGAGGGGAAGCATCACGACGAATATTATTTACAACCCATTTCCAAGGGAAGTTCAAGAGTTGGATTAGAAAGCTTAAAAAGAAGTCAAAACACAAAAATTTACCTGCTTCCTGTTGGAATAAACTATGGAAATAAAATTCACCCATACCACAATTGTACAGTTGTATATGGCAAACCTATAAAACTAAACGATTTCATTAATACTTATGAGAAAAAACCTGTTGATACTCTTAACAGGGTAAGGATAAGGTTAGAAAATGAAATGAAAAAATGCTTGTGGCTACCTAACAGGTGCGACAACTATGTAGCAAAAAAAAATATGATCAATTATAATACTAGCAAAAAAAAATTTAAAACAATTAAAAATAAAATTTTTGAAAATGATTTAGATCTTATAACTGAAAAAAACAAAACAATTTTTGAGAAAGTAGCAATTAGTTTTTTTTCATTTTTTAATTTAATTCCTCTGGTTTTAATAAGCTTTATTTTAAAAAAAATCAAAGACAATGTTTTTCATCTTTCGATAAAATATTTATTTGGTCTTTTAATTTTTCCATTATGGTGGGCGGTTTCATTTTTTATTTCAATGTATTATTTTGACTTCTACTTTAGCTTAATAATCTTGGCTTCTTTAGTGCTATTTCTTTACTTAAGACAGTTTATAATTATAATAAATAAATAATGATAGTATCTTCTTATTGTTTCTAACTTTTTGCGATTTAAATATTTTACAAATAGTTAATTTACACATGGTTTATAGCTATTTTATATCATTAATATTTTTCTATCATTATTTCTTATTAAAACTTTCAGTTGTATATCAAAATTATAAATACATATATTTATAATATGGTTGATGTCATAATTATTGGTGCTGGTCCTATAGGTTTGGCTTGTAGCATTGAGGCTAAAAAAAGAGGGTTGAAAAGTTTAATTTTAGAAAAGGGTGTTTTGGTAAACTCTATATATAATTATCCTCAAAACATGACCTTTTTTTCTACATCAGATAAACTTGAAATAGGAGAGGTTCCATTTATTTCACAAAATCCAAAACCAACACGTCCTGAAGCATTAGAATATTACAGAAGAGTGTGTACATCATGGGATTTAGATGTTAATTTATACGAAACGGTGAAGGATATAAATTTTAAATCCAAAATTTTCAATATAAAAACAGACAAGTCAAATTATGAATCAAAAAATATCATAATTGCAACAGGTTTTTATGACATCCCCTTCCCTTTAAATGTAAAGGGAGAAAATCTTTCAAAGGTCTCTCACTACTATTCTGAACCCCACCCCTATTTTGGAATGAACGTTGCAATTGTGGGTGCCGCAAATTCAGCTGTAGATGCAGCATTAGAAACGTTTAGAAAAGGAGCTAAGAGTGTTACGATGATAATTAGAGAGAAAAAAATTAGAGAAAATGTAAAATATTGGTCCAAACCTGATATAGAGAATCGAATAAAGGAAGGGTCTATTTTAGGTTTGTTTAATTCTGAAATTATAGAAATTCAAAAAGAATATGTTATTGTTAAAAAAGATAAGAAAAACATTAAACTAAAAAATGATTTTGTTTTAGCTATGACTGGCTATCAGCCAAATTTCGAGCTTTTAAAATCTGTTGGAATAAAATTTAATAAGAATAAATACTCTAGCCCTTACTATAATCCTAATACAATGGAATCTAACGTTAATGGTGTTTACCTTGCTGGAGTGATTTGTGGAGGGTATCAAACTAATAAATGGTTTATAGAAAATTCTAGAATTCATGCTTGCCAAATAATTAATCATATTAAAGAAAAGGCATGAATATTTTAATCGCACCAGATTCATTTAAAGAGTCTTTAAATGCTAATGAAGTGGCCAGATCAATTGCAAATGGAATAAATAAAATAAACCCTAACCATAATATTGAGGAAATTCCAATTTCCGATGGTGGGGAGGGTTCCATTGACTTTTTAAAAATAAACTGTGCAGGGAAGGCTGTTAAACATGAGACTGTAAACGCTATTGGGAATAAAATTTTAAGTGAATATTTTAAGTTTAGAAATTCAAAAACTGCTTGGGTTGAACTATCACAAGCATCTGGGTTAGCTTTAATTGAGAAAAAAAACAGAAACCCAGGGCTCACATCTACATATGGTACTGGATTATCCATTAATCATGCAATTAAAAGTGGATGTTCAGAAATAATATTAAGCCTTGGTGGGAGTGCAACCAATGATGCCGGGGCAGGAATTTTTCAAGCACTAGGCGGGGAGCTTTTAGATAGGTACAACAAGCAGATAAAAAAGGGATGTGAGCCTCTCTTTAAAGTAAAACAAATAAAAACCCCTAAATATTTAAATAATATAAAATTCCAAATCGCCTACGATGTGTCAAACACGTTATTAGGTATTAATGGTGCTACAAAAACTTATTCAAGACAAAAAGGGGCAACCTTGGATCAAATGGAAAGGCTAGAAAAGAGTATTTTTCATTTTTCTCAAATAATAAAAAAAGATTTAAAAATTGATATAACTAAAGTCAAAGGAGGTGGTTCAGCTGGAGGAACAGCTGCTGGATTGTATGGCCTTTTAGGAGCCAAGCTGACAAATGGTTTCAAATTGATATCGAGACTGGTAAATCTTGAAGATAAGATAAAGTCATCTGATATTATTTTTACCGCAGAAGGTAAACTAGACTACCAATCATTGAGTGGGAAGGTCCCCATTCAGTTAGGAAAATTAGCCAAAAAATACAACAAGACTCTTATATGCTTAGCCGGAAGTATTGAGCCTCCTTACCAAAATTTTTATAGAAATGGAATTTCTGGGATTTTTAATATTCAAAACAAACCGATTTCATTAAATAAATCGATGAAAGACGCTGAAAATCAAATTTCAGATATATCAAGCAGAGTATTTTCATTTTTTGAAAAAATTAAATAATGTTTTTCATTTTTATCACAATAATAACATTAATTCTATGGATTATAATAGGTACTGCTTATTTAAAGTTGCATCCATTTTTAGTACTTTTTGCATCATCTATATTACTAGGTCTTTCATTAGAAATTCAGTTTATCGAGCTCCTAAAATTATTGTTTGTTGGATTTAGTGATACTATACAAAAAATTGGGTTATTAATAATTTTCGGGACTATTATTGGAAAAACTTTAGAGCTAACAAATGCCACTTCATCAATTGCTAATCAAATAATTATGAGATTTAGAAAAATGCCTCTTCAATTTAAAATTGGCTTCATCGGTTACATAATATCAATCCCTGTTTTTTGTGATGCCGCTTTCATAATACTTTCAAAAACCATAAAATCAATTTCAAAAAAGTCAAAGATTCCATTAAAATCTCTTGGAGTTGCTCTGTCAACTGGCCTTTTTGCACCTCATGTCTTAGTTCCTCCAACACCTGGACCACTTGCTGCTGCATCTAATCTCAAACTAGAAGACTTTTCTCTTTTGATAATTATTGGGAGTGTTCTTGCTTTAATTTTAGTGATTATAGGCTCTGCTTTTTCATATTCAATCTACAATAAATCAAAGTTTAATACCAATTTGTTTTTTGATCAAAAAAACAACAAAAAATTTCCAAGTTTAAGTGAATCCATAATACCAATTATTGTCCCAGTTATATTAATTTCAATTGGTACTTTATTTGGAAATTTAAATACTTTCAAAAATTTAGATTTTGTGTTTAGCTTTTTAAGCAACCCTTCTTTTGCCTTAGTCGTTGGTGTTATTCTTTCATTTAGATTAATTAAATTCAACCCTGAAATAGGATTAAATTTTTGTATTAAAAATGGTCTCTATAGCGCTTTACCAATAGTTTTAATAACTGGAATGGGAGGAACACTTGGTCTTATAATGCAGAAAATCCCCATAGAAGATTTTATAAACATCTACTCTTTTGACTTTAGTTTAGTTCTTTTAATTCCGTTCTTTATATCTTCAATATTTAAAACCGTTCAGGGTTCATCAACTGTAGCAATAATTACCACTTCCACAATTATATATCCCCTTTTAGCTTCATTGGGTCTTGATAATGAGATTGATAAAGTCTGGACAATCTTGTCTATAGGTGTAGGTTCTATGACGGTATCTCACACGAATGATTCATATTTTTGGATAGTTTCTGAAATGACTGGGATTTCAGCTAAGAAAGCCTTGAAATACCATACAACTGGGACTTTAATACAAGGTATAGCTGGTATTGTTTTAATTTTGATTGGATACAAGTTAACTTCCCTTGTTAATTTTATAATTTAATAATTAATTTCATGTCTTTAAAAAAATCTGCTGAAATTTCTTGGTTTGCCCCCATTTGTGACGGAGATGACGATTTTCTTGGTAATAGAAATCCGTTGTATAAAAGTTCTTGGGAGAACACTTGTAAAATAGTTCAAACGGCAGACAAACTAGGATATAAGAATGTCTTATGCCCATCTTCTTTCCAAGTTGGCCAGGATTCTCTTTCATTCGTGGCTGCAATGTCAAACCTAACAAAGAATATAAATTTTCTTCCTGCTGTGAGGTGTGGTGAAATTTACCCTCCGATGCTTGCTCGAACTATTGCCACAATTGATCATATGGTTAAAGGAAGATTAACTCTTAATATTATTTCGTCAAATCTTCCAGGAGAGAATTTAGAATCAAAAAAGCGATATGAAAGATCTAGAGAAGTTATCCAAATTTTAAAATTGTTTTGGTCAAAAGATTTTGTGGAATATGAAGGTGAATATTATTCTTTTAAACTTCCTTCAGACCCTGCAAAACCATACCAAATTAACGGCGGTCCGCTTCTTTATTTCGGAGGATATTCAGATGATGGAATCGAACTCTGTGCTGAATTTTGTGACGTTTATTTAATGTGGCCAGACAAAGAAGAAAATTTAAATGAATTAATCAAAAAAGTCAAGAATAAAGCTATGAGGTATGGAAGGTCGATAAAATTTGGTCTAAGAATACATGCAATTGTAAGAGAAACTGAAGATGAAGCAAGGGCTTATGCTCGAGGGTTAATTTCTAAGCTAGATTTGATGAAAGGAGAAAATATAAAAAACCGAGCATTAGATTCAAAATCATTGGGTGTTTCAATTCAAAACAATTTAAGATTACAATCAGATCAAGACTTTTTTGCTGAACCAAATTTGTGGACAGGGATAGGTTTAGCTAGATCTGGTTGTGGAGCAGCTTTGGTTGGAAATCCCGATCAAATTACTTCAAAGATAAAGAGTTATATCGATATGGGTATAGACTCTTTTATTTTATCTGGGTATCCTCACAATAAAGAGTGTAAAATATTTGGAAATTATGTTTTGCCTCACTTTAATAATGTTTATTTGTCAAAACAATTAGGAAGGTTCCCTAAAATAAAATCTAATTCGCCTCTTAGCGAAGGACCAAGGAAATAGTATGTTTGATTTATTTGTAGTAATTTTTTATTTTTTCATTGTAATCTCATTTGCCTTAAAGGGAAGATTAAGCAACGAGGTAAGTGCTAGCCAATATTTTCTAAGCTCAAGAAACCTTCCATGGTATTCGGTAGCAATATCAACAATTGCAACAAATATCCAGGGATATCAATTGTTAGGGATGATGGGCTCCGCTTATATATTTGGTCTTGCACAAGCGAATCTAGAAATTAATGCTATTCAAGGAATATTGATTGGAGCATTTATTTTTGTTCCTTTTTATTTAAAAGAAAAAGTTTTTACTATAACCGAGTTTATTGAGAAAAGACTTGGAAAGAAGATTGCATTATTTTACTCTATAGCGAACATATCACTTTTTTCAACTATTACACTTGGTGCAGCTCTTTTTTGGGGGGCATATGCAACAGAAGTTGTTTTTGACGACCTTCTAGAGCCTTTTGTTCAAAATAAATTTGAGAGAATTACCTATTTAATTATAGTCTTAGGGGTAATCTCTGGATTTTACACTTACCTAGGGGGTTTAAATGCTGTAGTAAAAACAGATATAATTCAATTCATTATAATTATAATTGGTGGAATAATAGTTTTTTATGTATCTATATCAAATTTGGGGGGAATAGAACAGTTATACGAAAAGACAGGAGAAAAAATGCACCTCCATCTTAGTGCCAACCACCCAACTTTGCCGTGGACACACCTTTTAGGATTATTTTTTCTTAATATAAATTATTGGTGTGCAAATCAAACCATAATGCAACGGGCAATAGCAGCAAGAAATTTAAAACATGCTCAAATAGGGTTATTAGCAGGTGGATTATTAAAGTATTTTATGGCTGCAATTATAGTTCTGCCCGGTATTGCATTATATGGAATCTTAGGAGAAGATCTTCAAGATCCTGATTTGGCTTTCCCCTACATTGTAAAAAACCTATTGCCTGTTGGATTTAAAGGTATTATTCTTTGTGGTCTATTTGCTTCTTTAATGAGTACTCTAGATTCTACTCTAAACTCAATTGCAACAATGTGGTCAACGGATATTTATTCTAAATATATAAATAAGTCTGCAACTGATAAAGAAAAAATAATTGTTGGAAGAAAATCAATTATAATTGCACTTTGTGTTGGACTAACAGTTGGAATATATTTACTTTATTTAAAACTTGACAAACCTCAGATCGCATTTACGCATTTTTTAAACAACTTGAGATACTATATAAATTGTGGTATAGTTTTGTTGATTTGCACATCAGTTTTACTAATAAAACCAAACAAAAAAATAATTTTTTGCCTACTGGTTTTAAGTATTCCTCTTAACTTGGCAATTGAAAAACTTGTTCCAGAATTAAATTACTTCTTGCGAGCTTTTACTGTAATTATATCTTTATTGATTTTGTCAATCTTTTTTAGTGAAAGAAAAGTAAAAAATATTAAAAGTTTGTTTTATCCTAGTTCTAAATTAATCAGAAATTTAGGTTATTTGCTTTTGGGTAGTTTAATAATTATACATTTTTTGTTTAGTTAAATTTATCTATAATAGTGAAGTAAGATGTCTTTGAATATTATTATCCCTTGCTACAATGAATCAATGAGGCTGCCCGTTAATAAATATTTAGACTTTTTGAAACTAAATAAGAAAGTCAAAATAATTTTTGTAGATGACGGTTCTACTGACAACACAAAAAACTTATTAAGAAAACTATCCAATAAACTTCCCCAACAGATAAAAATTTTATCTTATGAAAAAAATAAAGGAAAAGGAAATGCTGTACGTGACGGATTTTTATATGCAGTTAATCAAAATATGACTGGAAATCTGGCTTACCTAGATGCCGACTTATCAACTTCACTTGAAGAATGCAAATTATTGTCTAAAAAAATAAATGATAAAATAAAATTTGTGTTTGGTTCGAGAATCCCCAAATCAAGCAATGTTATTAAAAGAAAATTTCATCGTTTTATAATAGGAAGATGTATAGCAACTATTATATCTTCAATTATAGGAGTCTCAATTTATGACACGCAATGTGGATGTAAAATAATAGATCAAAATTTGGTAAAACTGTCGTTCGAAAAAACTTTTTTATCTAGATGGCTGTTTGACGTTGAAATATTTTTAAGACTCTTAAATTTTTATGGTAAGAATAAGTTTTTAGAAATTTCAAGAGAAGTGCCTTTAAAAAGTTGGATTGACACTGAGGATTCAAGAGTAAAATTTATACATGCCCCAAGGATTATTTTAGACCTTTTTATACTCAAAAAAAAGTACAAATAATGGATTCCCGTTTTTTTAAATACAGAAATAAGTTGTGGGTTGTCTTTTTTTTAATTGTATTAATTGCTAATAGAGGAATAATAAATTATTTGCTCCCGTTAATGGATAAAACCGAAGCTAGATATGCCGAAATAGCCAGAATTATGGTCGAAACCAATAACTGGATATTGTTACAAATTGACTATAATGTTCCATTTTGGGCGAAACCCCCACTTTCTACTTGGCTTACCGCTATTTCAATTAAAGCTTTTAGATTGCATGAGTTTTATATAAGGCTTCCTTATTTAATTACAACTATGATAATTATTTTATTTATCTCTAAATATGATAAAATTGAAAATAAAATCTTTCTTCTAACCCCTTTAATACTGTTATTGATGCCAGAATTTTATTTGCATGCAGGTGTAGTTTCAACAGATACAATATTAAATTTTTCAATAATTCTTGTTATGCTTTCTTTTTGGGAAGCAGTTGGTAAAGAATCTAGATCCGGATGGTGGTATGGTTTATTTATAGGAATTGGACTGGGACTTTTATCGAAAGGGCCCATAATTTTAATATTAACTATTCCACCAATTTTAATCTGGCTATTAATCTACAAAGAAGAATTAAAAAAACTTAGAAAAATACCAATTATAAGTGGCTTGTCTTTAACTTTTTTAATATCATTTCCTTGGTACTATTTTATGGAATTAAAATCACCTGGGTTTATTGATTACTTCATCTACGGAGAACATTTTAGAAGATTTTTTGATTCAGGGTGGAAAGGAGATTTATATGGATTTGCTAAACAACAACCTTACGGAATTATATGGTTATTTTCGATAATGGCTGTCTTTCCATGGTCTCTTTTAATAATAGGTAGATTTAGAAAAATAATTAAAGAAGCTTACAGAAGCAAATGGGTTTGTTTTCTAATTTGTTGGATGTTGTTCACTCCTGTTTTTTTTACTTTTTCAAGCAGTCTAATTCATACTTACACATTACCAATTGCCGTACCAGCTGCAATTTTAATCACCCACTTTTGGTCAGATTTTAAATTTAAAAGATATTATATATTAATATCTGCACTATTATATTTAGTAATATTACCTGTTTTTTATTCCGGAGTACTTGATGAAACTATTCAAAATAATTGCGATAAAGAATTTGTTGAAAATGAAACAGTAAGTGATTACTCACTATTTTATCTAAATTACAAATCTTATTCTAGTCAGTTTTACAGTTTAGGCTCAATAAAAATGATAAATATGGGCCAATTAAAGAAAAAAATAATAAATGAGGAAAAATTTGCTGTAATCATAGAAAATCCGGAAATAAAAAAATTGGATTTGTCAACAATTAAAAAGTTAAAAGAAATAAAAAAAACCAAGAAAAAAAAACTTTATATATCTAAATATTAGCTTTTTATATTGTTAAATTAAACCTTTGATTGAATTTTAAAATTCGGTATAATTCATTTCTAAAACTAGTTTTTTTTCGTTTAATCCTTCTGGGGGATTTTCATTTAAAATTACTGTTCCTAAGGGGTTATATATTGATCCTTCAGGTATTGAAATTTTATTAATGCCATTTTTCAGAATTGCTTTTCTAGATCTTATAAACGAAACGTCTGAGGTGACCACTAATGAAAGTGGAATATTTTCTGAATATATCCCATCATTTAGATTTATTAAATCAGTAACGTGTTCAGTAATATTTATTTTATATCTGTAGGGTTTATTATTCTTATACTCTAATTTTCCACCATGGATAATTTTATTTAGAGTAGGATCAGTTTGACTGCTAGTTGGGTCAGAAAAATAATCTGAAAGAGGAAGGTTATCTATGGTTTTATATATATATAGTCTCTCTGCAATTAAACTTTCACTATTCCAATTTTGGGTAAATAATGGGTCAACGTATAAAATTAAGCTGGCCTCATTGATTAAAATATTATTTTTTTTTCTTAACTCTTCAATAACTTCGGAATCCCCTGCTTTATCAAAAAGATTTATAATTGATCTTGTGCCTAACCCCCCTTTAAGATAGATTTTACCTGATGAAAGGTTGTTTTCTGTTACTATATGATTTTTAAAATGATTAATTTTTACACCACCAATTGGCAATTCCAAAACCCTTTCTCCTTCTTCAATAGTGTCATCTGTCAAAACATTTTGAGTGCCATTATCATTGACCAAATCAAAATTATAATTTACCTTAATTGACGCTCCAGTCATATTTAATAGCATATAAATATCCTCATTTGAGTTGGAAATTCTAAAATTTATTGACTTTATGTGATTATGAAAATTATTAGCATTTTCTAAAGCATCAGTACCTTCCATGTCCAGTATTTTTTCTTGAAAAAAAGAATTATCTAACGGAATTCTGATCCGAGGAGTTAGTCTTGTTTCAACAAGTTCAGTCTCGTTGACGCTCTCCGTTTCGGGATCATCTTCTTTGTAATTGTACCTTAATTCATTAAAATCTAACTGATAAGGATGGTCAGCTAGCACTCTACCCACAAAACCCTCTTCATAATAATCTCTTTTAGAGTAATAAGGCTTAATGCTTTCAAAATTATCATCTGGATCTAAATCATTAAAAAAATATGTTAACTCAGTTACTTTGAAATTGAATTGAGTACTTTTATTTCCATAGATAGAATCAACGCTATATACTTTGTTTTGACTATCGTATGAACTGTTATCTGTGTCTGTTAAATCGGAAATACCATCCCCATCTGAATCAGAATCAAGTGGATTTGTCCCGTTCCTCCGTTCCTCTATGTCTGTCACACCATCCCCATCTGAATCACTATTTGGATCATTCGGGTCTATATCAAACGGGTCTATCACTCCATCATTGTCTGAATCCCTTTGATCAAATATGAAAGGTATTTCAAGAAATACATCCTTAACTCTCTCATTTTCTTCTATTACCTTTGAATTGTTTGGGTCTCCTGCTACTTCACGGGCTTGAGAGAAATTCCCAAAAATACTATTTGGTGGAATATTAATTTGTGTTGTAAAATTTGCTGAACTCATTCCAAAAAAGGGAAGGGTAAATTGGCCGAGATGCATATATACCTGCCTGTCTGACTGTAAATCAGCAATCGAGTCAGTTTTAGAGTAGACGGGAAAATATTCTGTTATAACTTTAAAATCAGATGTGGAAACTAAATCTATACCAACCGAGTTGTAATCCTCGTTGCAAGAAAAATTTAAAATTAAGATTAGAAGAAGGAGAACATTGAGGTGTTTCATCAACTAAAAATTACAAAAAGTATTTTTTGAGAAATTCGGTATGCCCATTTGCTTTTTTGGCATTATCAAAATCTAACACCGGGCTCTCAAGTCTTTTAAGCTTATTGACTAAATCTGAACTCAGATTATCAGTATAAGTTATTGCTCCATCTGAGTAGTCTAAAGCGAGAGACAACAATGAGTTATAATCTGGTTTTTTAATCAAATCTAAGTCTACATCGATATCATCAAGCTTAATTTTTTCTTTAAGGTTTTTATTTAGAGTTTCACCCATGTCATTCCCATAAATGGAGGTAACAATTTTACTTTTTCTGAAAATTGGGTCATTTTTATAATAAGTTTTCATATACAGGGGAAATAACGATGTAAACCAACCATGACAATTAATTATATCAGGAGACCAATTTAATTTTTTTACTGTTTCTAAGACGCCTTTGGTAAAAAAAATCATTCTCTCATCGTTATCTTTAAAGCCTTTACCTTTTGTATCAAATAACATTTGCTTTCGTTTAAAGTAATCCTCGTTGTCTATGAAATAAACCTGCATTCGTTCCTTTGGAATAGAAGCGACTTTAATTATGAGTGGCATATCAATATCATTTATTACCAGGTTCATTCCAGAAAGTCTGATTACCTCATGTAATTGATGACGTCTCTCATTAATTAAACCATACTTTGGCATAAAAATTCTAGTTTGTCCACCTATTTCATTAATTTCCTTAGGAACCCTAAAGGAACTTTTGGAAAGTATAGTCTCAGGAAGATATGGAACAACCTCTGAAGAAACTACAAGTGTATTCTTTTCGTGCATAAAGCTAAGTAGTTAAGAAAAAGTTTAGCAAAATTACAAAAAATCTTTTCTTGAACTCAAAAAAGATTAAATTTAGAATGATAAAAAAGCTAAAATTGAGAAATTTTAATCATTCCTCAGAAATTCTAAAACTATTAAAAACAACGGGCTATGAAAACCTTGGGTTAGTCCCGACAATGGGATCATTACACAAAGGACATTTAAAGCTTATTGAAAAATGTTCATTAAACTGTGATAAAACTATCGTTTCAATTTTTGTTAATCCCACCCAATTTAGCAACAAAATTGATTTTGCTAACTATCCTCAATCGATCAGAAAAGATGTTGAAACAATAAGAAAAACTAATCCAAGTGCCATTATTTACACACCAAGTGAATCAGATTTATATACAGCTCCAGCTAAAGCAGAAATTTTCGATTTAGATGGAGTTGATAAATTAATTGAAGGAAAACACAGAAAAGGTCATTTCCAGGGTGTTGCTACTATAGTCAAAAGACTGTTTGAAAAGTTTTCGCCAGATTATGCATTTTTTGGTGAAAAAGATTACCAACAAATCTTGGTAATAAAGAAATTAATCAAGAAATATAAGTTGAAAGTTAAAATTGAAACTATCCCAACGGTGCGGGAGAAAAATGGGTTGGCAATGAGCTCTAGAAATATTTTATTAGACAAGGAATCAAGATTTGATGCAAAAATAATATATGAATCTTTATGCATTGTGAAGAGAATGGTTACAAAAAGCGGTTTCGACAAAATAAAAGATTTCATTAACAAGCTATTTTTATTTAACGAACATTTTAATCTTGAATACTTTTATATTGCAGAAAGCTGTTCATTAAAAGAGCTCGAATCCTTTAATCCTAAAATAAAAATAAGAGCATTTATTTGTGTAAAGGTTCAAGGTGTTAGGCTTATTGACAATATTGCACTGAACTAATGTTTAAATTATTTAAAAAAATACTTCAAATAGTTACACCTCCATTGATAGGTTTTTTTTTTTATTTATTTGTCTTTCTACTACACAAATGAAGAAGAGAGAAGTGAAATATATAAATCACTAAAAGACGCAAAAATAAAATATATATTTTTATCAGTATTTTTGGGTATTTTTAGCCACCTTTCTAGAGCTTACAGATGGAATTATGTTCTTAATTCTTTGGGTTATTATCCCAAGTTTGTCAATAATGTTTTATCAATTTTTATTTCTTATTTAGCAAATTTAGGAATTCCGCGCTCAGGAGAAATATTAAGAGCCACTGTTATGCAAACATATGAATCAATACCCTTTGACAAGGGGTTAGGAACAATATTGGCTGAAAGAGTCGTGGATTTAATAATATTATTTTTTCTAATTTTTTTGTTTTTATTTTTAGAAACTGACATTTTACTTCCTGTAATAAAGGAAAAAGCAGGTCTTTATTTAAATAACTATAAGCTTTTTTTGACAGTATTATTTTTTTTATTGTCGACTCTGATTTTAATAAAAGTTTTCAAAAAAGGATTAGTTCAAAAGTTTTATGCTTTTATTAAAGGAATCAGTGCTGGTTTTACTTCAATTATAAATATGCAAAATAGAATTTACTATATAGCACACACAATTTTTATTTGGTCTATTTATTTATTGGCTTTTTATGTAATGAAATTTAGTATATCTGGAACTGAATTATTGGATTTCAAATCACTTTTAATTTCATTTATTTTTGGTGCTATTTCAATAACAACTACAAATGGTGGGATTGGGGTTTATCCACTTTCGATCTCTATGGCTTTAAGCTTTTATGGATTACCGTTAGAAACAAGTTTAGCATTTGGTTGGATATTGTGGACATCTCAAACAATTATAGTTATATTATTCGGTCTTATGTCTTTTGTGCTTCTTCCGATTGTTAATAAGAAAAAACATAAATCTCATTCTATGTAAACTTGACTAATTTTGTTTAAATATGAATAAAGAAAAAGTTGTCTTTTATTGTAAAAATTGTGGTAATGAACATGCAAAATGGCACGGTCAGTGTAAGTATTGTAAAGAGTGGAATTCTCTGAAAGAAAAAAAGGTAAGTTCGATAAAAGCCAAATCTCAAACTGAATTTGGAAATTATTTTAAAAAAGAAAATATTCCTCTTCGGATGAGTGAAATTGATTCTGAAAGTGAAACAAGGCTGGTTGTTATAGATGATGAATGGAATAACGTTCTAGGGGGTGGCCTTGTCCCCGGCTCAGTTAGTTTAATAAGTGGTGAGCCAGGAATAGGTAAATCTACTTTGTTGCTTCAAATTTCAATGAAGTTTGATAAAAGAGTATTATATGTATCTGGAGAAGAAAGTTTACGTCAGATAAAAGTTCGTTCAGAAAGAATTGGCAAAGGAATAGGGCAAACTTATATTTTGAGTGAGACAGAAACAGATAATATTTTTGAGAGAATTAAAGAGGTTAATCCTGAAATATTGATAATTGACTCAATTCAGACATTACATTCTAAAATGATCGATGGATCACCTGGAAGCGTAATTCAAATTAGAGAATGCTCAAGTGAACTTATTAAATATGCGAAAAATACTGGTTCAGCTGTAATATTAATAGGGCATTTAACAAAAGATGGAAACATAGCTGGCCCAAAAGTTTTAGAACACATGGTTGATGTAGTTATGAGTTTTGAAGGGGACAATAATCACTCTTATAGAATATTAAGAGCTAAAAAAAATCGATTTGGCTCAACAAGTGAGATAGGAATTTATGAAATGTTGTCCTCAGGGCTTAGGGAAGTTAAAAACCCTAACGAAATTTTTTTGACTCAAAATAGAAGCGAAATGAGTGGGCACGCAATAGGAATGTCAATGGAAGGGATCAGGCCTTTAACTTTAGAGGTACAAGCACTAGTTAGTTCAGCAGTTTACGGTACACCTCAAAGAAGTTCAACTGGGTTCAATTCTAAAAGATTAAATATGCTTCTTGCGGTACTGGAAAAAAGAGCTGGAGTTCAATTATCTAATAAAGATGTTTTTTTGAATATAACTGGAGGGGTTAAAAGCGAAGATCCCTCTTTAGATCTCGCTATAGTTTCAGCAATTTTGTCAAGTTATCATGATACTCCTTTAAATGATAAAATCTGTTTTGCTTCTGAGATTGGTCTATCAGGTGAACTTAGGCCTGTGCAAAAGTTAGAAAAGAGAATTAGTGAGGCTAAAAAACTTGGTTATCAAGTATTTGTAACTTCGAATTTTAAAAAAGATTTTACTCAACTAAAACATGTTAAAATTTTAGGATTAGATAAAATTGACAGTCTTATAACTCACTTATTTGAATAAATTAATTTAAATTAAAGTAAAATTTATAATGCATAAAATTGTTAAATCTTTTTTGGATGAAGTTGGAAAAAGGAACCAAAATGAACCTGAATTCATGCAAGCAGTAACTGAAGTTGCTGAGACAGTAATTCCTTATATATATCAAAATGAAATCTATTACGGTCAGAATATACTCCTTAGAATGGTTGAACCAGAAAGAGTTGTTTCATTTAGAGTGGCATGGATTGACGACCAAGAAGAAATTAGAGTAAACAGAGGATATAGAATTGAAATGAACTCTGCAATAGGACCCTATAAAGGAGGGTTGAGGTTTCATCCAAATGTAAACTTAAGTGTCCTTAAATTTTTAGCATTTGAACAAATATTCAAAAACAGCTTAACCACCCTGCCCATGGGTGGAGGAAAGGGTGGATCTGATTTTAATCCAAAGGGCAAAACTGATACTGAGGTAATGAGATTCTGCCAGAGCTTTATGACTGAATTATTTCGTCACATTGGCCCCAATCGTGACATACCTGCAGGTGATATAGGTGTTGGAAGCAGAGAGATAGGGTATCTTTTTGGACAATACAAAAGACTTAAAAATGAGTTTACTGGTGTATTAACAGGGAAAGGTGTTAGTTGGGGTGGTTCTCTTATTAGGCCTGAAGCAACTGGTTACGGTGTAGTATATTTTGTGGAAAAAATGTTAGAACAAAAAAATCTAAATTTTAAAGATAAAAAAGTGTCCATTTCGGGTTCTGGAAATGTTGCCCAATATGCTGCAGAAAAAGTCACATCCCTTGGAGGTAAAGTAATTACGATGTCTGATTCTTCGGGTTTTATACTTGACAAAGATGGTATAGACGCTGAAAAACTTAATTTTTTAATGAAAATTAAAAATATTGATAGAGAAAGAATCAGTAAATATGCTGAGAAATTTCCCTCTGCCACATATTTTCAAAACAGAACGCCTTGGAGAGTTGGGTGCGATATCGCTCTCCCTTGTGCTACTCAAAATGAATTGCAGTTAGTAGACGCGAAAAGTCTTATTAAAAATGGATGTATTTGCGTTGGCGAAGGCGCAAATATGCCTACAACATCAGATGCAATAAGTTTATTAATTGAAAAAAAAATATTATTTGCCCCAGGTAAAGCGTCAAACGCGGGAGGGGTAGCCGTTTCTGGATTAGAAATGGCCCAAAATTCATTGAGATACAATTGGAGTAGAGAGGAAGTCGATTCTAAATTAAAGGAAATCATGAATGAAATTCATAATTCTTGTGTAAAATATGGTTCTGAAAAGAATTACATAAATTACGTTAAAGGGGCTAATATTGCAGGTTTTGTAAAAGTTGCTGACGCTATGATTGCCCAAGGGGTTGTCTAACAAATGATCATTTCAACAAAAGGAATTGTCCTTCGTAAAATAAAATACAGTGATTCTAGTCTTATAGTCGATGTTTTTACCGACTTAGAGTGTAGAAAGTCTTTTTTTTTAAAAGGGATATTGGGAAAAACTAAAACAAAACTCAAAAATTCTCACTTTCAGCCATTATCTCAAATCTTTATTAAGTACAATAAAAGGGAAAAGAAAAAATTTAATTTTTTGATTGATTGTAAGGTCCATAATCATTGCCAAAACTTATATTTAGATTATCGTAAAAGTTCAATTATTCTTTTCTTGAACGAGATCCTCAATATGTGCATTTTGGAAGAAGCTTGTAATAAGGAATTATTTTTCTTCCTTGAAAATTCACTTAAATGGTTAGACAATAATGACAAAATATCCAATTTTCATATGATGTTTATTTTAAATCTATTAAAGTACTTGGGTATTAATCCTCATTTAAAATCGTCTAACTCAAAATTTCTTTCTTTCAAAAATGGTTCATTTGAAAAAGTAAAACCGGATGGTTTATATGCGGAAGGTGGTTCTGTAAAGGTCATAATAAGGTTATTAGGCATGAAATTTGATAATTGTTTTATGCTAAAACTTAGTCAAGTACAAAAACATGAAATCCTTAAAATACTTTTGCAGTATATCGAATATCATGTTCAAGGTTTCAAACAGCCTAAATCACTACATATATTACATCAAGTTTTTGAATAGACACAAAGTATTTTTAATCATTTTTCTTTTGCTAAGTGGATTTAAAGGCATTTCACAACTGATAAAAGTAAATGACATGCTAACTCAAGAACCTCTTTATGACGTATACATCTTTAATGAAAACAAAAAAAAATACACCTCAACTAACAACAATGGGGTTTTCGATTTGAATTTTTTTTCAGTAAAAGATACTTTGACTTTTAGCTTGATTGGATATGATGACAAAAAAATTACTGTTGAAGAGATACTTTCTAATTCTAGTTTAATAGAAATGAATGTTAATGAAAAAAAATTATCGGAAATTGTGCTTTCAGTTGCTAGAACTGCTTCACAATCAAAAAAAATCACTCAAAAGGTTGAGATTATTAAAAAAAAATCGATAGTTAATAATTCCCCAGCAACTGGGGCTGAGGTTTTGTTATTGGCTCCCTCAGTTAGAGTTCAAAAATCTCAAGGGGGCGGTGGAAGTCCAGTCATTAGGGGATTTGAGGCAAATCGGGTTCTTTTAGTACTTGATGGAGTAAGAATGAATAATGGAATTTTTAGATCTGGGCATTTACAAAATGCCATAACGGTAGATCCCAATAGTCTTGAACGAGTAGAAATTATTTACGGTTCTTCATCTGTTGGTTATGGTTCGGATGCACTTGGAGGGGTTGTTCACTACTATACNAAAACTCCAAAAATCAACAATGCCAAAAAATTAATAAATTTCTTTTCATCGACATTTAATAGTGCAAGACAAAGCGTTGTTCACCATTTCAATAGTGAAGCAAGTTTTAACAAGTCAGCTATCCTAACGAGTTTTACATTTTCAAAATTTGGAAATATTTTAATGGGAAAAAATAGACAGCATGGTTTTCAAAACTGGGGATTGGTTAATGAATACTCGTCTAATTCGAGTTCTCTATATTTTGAATCTCCTTCTAAAAATAACAATCCTAATATTCAAAAAAATTCCGAATACAGCCAAATAGATTTTTTGCAAAAAATTGTTTTTACATTACCCAAAGAAAAACAACTGTTAATCAATCTTCAATTCTCAAATTCTTCAAATATTCCAAGATTTGACAAATTAAATGAAATGACAAAAAATAATTTGAGATTCGCTGAATGGAACTATGGGCCACAAAAAAGATTATTAATTTCACCTCAANTAAAAATATTTCCTAATAAGAAATATCTTTACAAGGGTACTATTATAGCCGCTTATCAATGGGTCAAGGAATCTAGAATTCAAAGAAGATTTGAATCCCCAGATAGAATCAATCAAAATGAAAACGTAAATATTTTTAGTTTAAACGCTGACTTCGAAATGCCAAAAACCAGGAAAATTAGTATTGTTTACGGTTTCGAATTTATTGGTAACAAAATAAAATCAGATGCATTTAGAGAGAGGTTAATATTATTGGGAAATACTATCACTCAAACTCAATTTTTAGGAAAATTTCCATCTAGATATCCAAACAACGGAAGCTCTTATTTCGTCTCCGCTGCTTATTCAAATATGAGACTAGATCTAAATTCAAAATCATCTATTTCGTTAGGTGCTCGTTACACTTCAACTAAAATTAAAGCAAGTTGGGTTAATGAACAGTTTTTGAAATCTAAAAATCTAGATTTAAAAACAACAAATAATGCGTTAACGGGAAGTATTTCTTCTTCATACCGTCCTAATAAAAATGTAAAAATGAATCTTCTTTTTTCTACCGGGTTTAGATCGCCAAACATAGATGATCTGGGAAAAATTAGAGAAAACAGAGGAGTACTTATTATTCCAAATCCGGAATTAAAACCCGAATATGTTTATAATTTTGAAGTTGGATTAACTTTTTCTAAAGATGATGTTTTTTCAATTGAAGGTCGTTTTTTTAACTCAAATATTAAAAATTACATAGGAAGAATTATATCTCCCTTTTCTAACAATTTATCTAATAGTGGTATATCATCTTTAATTATAGATAATGAAAAGCTTTCTACACAAATAAATCAAAATATTGGAAATGCAAGAATTTATGGAGTTTCTATTGATGGAATGGCAAAGTTTTTTAATTGTTTTACTATCATGGGAAATATTAATTTGACAAACAGTACTGTAAACAAACAGATAGGTCCGCTCCCTTCAATACTGCCTCTATATGGAAATGTTAGAATTAACTATAACAGGCGGAAATTTAATTTGACATTAATTAACAATTTTAGTGGAAGAAAATTACCCGAAGGTTATAGCAAAGGTGGTGAAGATAAAATTGAAGAAACGCCAATAATAGTTACTAAAAGGGGAAACATAATGTATTATGGTTCTCCCAAATGGTCAACTTACTCCTTCTCAGCTGCGTTTGATTATAATGAAAACGTAAGGACATCCTTATCTATAGAAAACATATTTGATTTACATTACAAGGAATTTNCCTCAGGCATCTCTGCACCAGGAAGATCAATTATTTTAAACCTTAATGTAAAGTTTTAATTAGACGAAATAATTTATGGCTAAAATCCACAAAAAAATGCTACTTTCGGACATTTAATGTTTGACTTATGGCCTTCAAAGATTATAAACAACTTAAATTAAACAAAATTGCTACCGAAATTCTTGCCTTTTGGGAGACTGAAAAAATATTTGAAAAAAGTGTACATTCAAATGAAGATTCAACTCCTTACGTCTTTTATGAAGGGCCTCCATCTGCAAACGGTCTCCCAGGAATCCACCATGTTATGGCAAGAACTATTAAAGATATATTTTGCAGATACAAGACGCAAAAGGGGTTTAAGGTAGAAAGAAAAGCTGGATGGGATACTCACGGTTTACCTGTAGAACTGGGTGTTGAAAAAGAATTAAATATTACAAAAGAAGATATTGGGGAGAAAATTAGTATTGAAAAATATAACAGCACCTGTAAAAGTGCAGTTATGAGATATACAGACGTGTGGAACGAATTGACAAAAAAAATTGGATTTTGGGTTGATATGNATAATCCATACATAACCTATAAAACTAAGTATATTGAAAGTGTTTGGTGGTTGTTAAAAGAAATTTACAATAAAGGTTTAATTTACAAAGGCTATACAGTCCAACCCTATTCTCCGAAAGCTGGAACAGGTCTGAGTTCACACGAACTAAATCAACCTGGAACTTATAGAGATGTAACCGACGTGTCAATAACTGCGATGTTTAAAGTTATAAAAGATAGTCTTCCCGATGAAATAAAAACAAATTCAGATTTATTTTTTCTTGCTTGGACTACTACTCCCTGGACCCTACCTTCTAATACTGCCTTGACAATTAGTAAAAAAATTAATTATGTTGTTGTTGACACTTTTAATTTATACACAAAAAAACCTATAAGGGTTTTATTAGCTAAAGATCTGATTAATACGGTTTTTGACAAAAGTTTTATTGAAATAAATTCTCCTCAAGACCTTTCATTGAAATCTTCAGAAAAAATGTTTCCTTTCTTAATTATTAATGAGATAAAGGGAGATAAACTTATTGACATTAGATATGAGAAAGTCTGGGAAGATGCACCAGCCCCATATGATAATCCTGAGAATGCATATCGGGTAATTTCAGGAGATTTTGTAACAACAGATGAAGGAACAGGAATAGTCCATACAGCACCTACTTTTGGGGCAGACGACGCTTTAGCAGCAAGTCAGGCTANCCCTCCAGTTCCCCCGTTACTTACGAAAGATGTAAATGGACAACTCGTTCCACTTGTAAACTTACAGGGTAGATTTATTGACAATCTAAAAATAATTGGCGGTAAATATGTTAAAAATGNATATTATGAAGAAGATCAAAGGCCTGAAAGATCAGTAGATGTTGAAATATGCATACATCTTAAAGAAAAAAATAGAGCATTCAAAGTAGAAAAATATATTCACTCTTATCCAAATTGCTGGAGAACAGATAAACCTATTCTTTACTACCCTCTAGATTCTTGGTTCATAGGTGTATCTAAAATTAGAAATAAATTGGTTTCTTTAAATAAAGAGATAAACTGGGTTCCCAAATCCACTGGGGAAAAAAGATTTAGCAATTGGCTGTCAAGTGCAAATGACTGGAATTTGTCTAGAAGCAGATATTGGGGTATTCCGTTGCCAATATGGAGAACAATAGATAAGAGCGAAACAAAAGTAATTGGATCAGTTAATGAGTTGAGAAGTGAAATTATTAAATCTGTTAACTATAAACATATGGAATTTAACCCATTGGAAGACTTTGAGGCGGATAATATGGGAGATGAAAATTATGATAAAATAGATTTACATAAGGATACCGTGGATAATATAATTCTTTCAAGCAGCGATGGTAAACCAATGTACAGAGAAAAAGATTTGATTGATGTTTGGTTTGACTCTGGTGCTATGCCTTACGCTCAGGTTCACTACCCTTTTGAAAATAAAGACTTAATAGATAAGAAAAAAATGTTTCCTGCCGATTATATCGCAGAAGGTGTTGATCAAACAAGGGGTTGGTTTTACACCTTACATGTGATATCAACTATCGTTTTTGACTCTATCTCTTACAAAAATGTTATATCAAATGGATTAGTTTTAGATAAAAATGGTCAAAAAATGTCTAAAAGACTCGGAAATAGTATTGACCCTTTTGAAATAATTTCTAAATATGGTCCTGACGCTACTAGATGGTATATGATTTCAAATTCTAATCCATGGGACAATTTAAAGTTTGATATAGATGGAGTTAATGAAATATCTAGGAAATTTTTTGGTACACTTTTTAATACTTACTCATTCTTTGCTATTTACGCAAACATTGATGAATTCAATGTCAACAAAAAAAATATCCCAATAGAAAAAAGACCAGAAATAGATAGATGGATTATTTCAGAACTCAATCGCCTCATAAAAGAAGTAGACGATGCTTTTGACAAGTATGATGCCACTAAAGCGGCTAGAAATATATCAATTTTTGTAAATGATTTGCTTAGTAACTGGTATGTAAGATTATCAAGAAGAAGATTTTGGAAGGGGACTTTAAGTAATAATAAACTAGCAGCATATCATACCCTTTTCGAGTGCCTTGATAAAGTTTGTAAATTAATGGCTCCGTTAGCGCCATTTTTTGCTGAAAGACTTTTTTTAGATCTTAATAACGAAAACAGCTCTGAAGTTGATGATTCAGTTCATCTAACAGCATTTCCTTCAAGTAATGCTAAGCATAGAGACATTGACCTTGAAAAAAAGATGAATTATGCCAGAGAGGTATCCTCATTGGCTTTGTCCATTAGAAAAAGGAATCAGATAAAAGTAAGACAACCTTTAAAAAAAATAATTATCCCTGTAAAAAATATTTTAGAAAAAAAATCTATAGAAAGTGTTTCTGAATTGATTTGTTCAGAGATAAATGTTAAGAAAATTGAAATTATTGACGATTCATCAGAAATTATTATAAAATATGTGAAGCCTAACTTAAAAATTNTAGGCCCTAAATATGGTAGTAAAATAAATGAGTTGAAAAATGAATTGGAGGCGCTTCAGAAAAATCAAATAGACTTGTTAGAGAAGGGGGAAATTATTTCCATAAATATATTCGACGAAAAAATCAATATTGCCCCGTCTGAAGTATTGATAGAATATAAAGATATCGAAGGTTGGGTTGTTGCAAATAATGATAAAATTACTGTTGCTCTTGACACAAGAGTAAACGAAAGGCTTCTTTATGAGGGGCTGGCTAGAGAGTTTATAAATAGAATTCAAAACTTAAGAAAACAATCAGGATTTGAGGTGACTGATAAAATTATTTTATATTTNACNCCTGACAAAAATTTAGAGAAAGTGTTTGTTAATCATTTAAATTATATTAAAAATGAGGTTTTAGCTAAGGACGTAGTTATTAAAAATGAATTGAGAAAAGGAGAAAATATTGAATATGATCAAATTAAAACATTTGTTGAACTTTATAAAATTAATANATGATGAGTGAGATAATTAAAAATAAATATAGTGACAAGGAACTAAATCAATTTAAAGTTTTGATTGAAGAAAAAATTGAGAAAGCAAAAAAAGANCTTGAATTGTTAAAAAGCNCCTACATGAACGACGGTAATAANGGGACCGATGATACCTCTCCTACTTTCAAAGCTTTTGAGGAAGGCTCAGAAACCATGTCTAAAGAGGCAAATACACAGCTGGCTTTAAGACAAGAAAAGTTTATTCGGGATCTTAAAAGTGCATTAATTAGAATAGAAAATAAAACTTATGGAATATGCAGGGTTACTGGAAAACTTATAAAAAAAGAGAGATTAACCCTAGTCCCACACGCTACTTTAAGCATAGAGGCCAAAAATATGCAAAAGTAATTTGTGTTGCTTTTATAGCATTGCTGAATCTTAAATTATTCTCACAAAACACGTACAAAATAAAATGGAGCTCAGATGATTTTGATTTTGTTTTTTTAAAATTGGATTTTACTAGTAACGTAACAATTAATGAGTCGAATTCTAATGAAATTCATGTTAAGTATAATCAAGAAGGAGAGTTCAAAGGAAACATTATTTTAAAATCAACTGTTGACAATAGAGAATTGAAAATAAAAGAAATAATTTCTCCAATGGTAAAAAAATATAACGACAAACTTAGTGTCCACAAAATTATAGCTAATACTATTGAAATTGGAGTTCCAATAAACTTTAAGACCATTATAACTACAGGCTCTTGTAATATAAAAATAATGTCTTCATTTTCAGACATAAACATTAAAATAGATGATGGTAATATAAATTTAAATCAAAAAAAAAATTAAAGGAAAAATAAAATCAATTTCAGCTGATATTTTTTGTGTCAACCCATTGATTAAATTACTAGTGAATTCAAAAGCTGGTGCTGTATCGGGATTATATAATAACTCCTGTATGCCTGATCTTGTAATTAAAACTTTAAGAGGAAATGTTAGCAAGGAATGTTTAATAAATTAATTATTTTTAGAAATGCGTTTAAACTTTTCCTTTCCCAAAATTAATCTCAAAAGCGCCCTTTATATAATATTCACAATTATATTCTTAGATCAAATTTCTAAATTTTATATAAAACTAAATTTCCCTTTAACACTCTACGGTGACGACGCCATACTTGATTATGGGTTTTTTAAGCTCCTATTTGTTGAAAATAAGGGAATGGCATGGGGAACNAAACTGAGTGATTTTATTCCCTTTCTAAACGATGAGACATCAAAATTGTTATTGACACTAATAAGGGTAGTTGCAATTTTTTTTCTTGGTTACTGGATAAAAAAATCTTTACAGGGAAAAACTTCAAATTCTTTTTTACTATCATTATGCCTTATCTTCTCTGGAGCTGTTGGTAATTTATTAGATTCCGTTTTTTATGGAGTTATCTTTTCACATAGCTATGGGCAAGTGGCAACATTTCTTCCTGAGGATGGTTATGCTCCATTTCTTTTTGGGCATGTTGTTGATATGTTACAGTTCCCAATTGCCTCTTGGATATGGCCGAAATGGATTCCCTTCATTGGAGGAGAACCGTATACCTTTTTTGAATACGTTTTTAATCTTGCTGATTCATCAATCAGTTTAGGAATAGCCATTATAATCTTTTTTAACAGAAAATTTTTAACTAATTAAAATTGTAAATTTTATTTGGAGTCACGCAAAGGTTAAGCCTGATATCTAATGAAGAGGACGTTATTTTTTTTTCTGGAGTGAAAAATGATAGCCCTATTTTCAAGCATTCTTTAGTGCATTTAGACAAAAATTTATCATAATATCCCTTACCGTAACCGACCCTGTTCCCATAATTATCATATGCGAGTAAAGGAACAAAAACTACCTGAATTTTTTTCGGTTTTATATCTATACCATTTACTGGCTCTAATACATTCCATTGATTTAATTTAAGTTTGGTTGAATCATTTAACAAATAATGATTCAGCTTNGCATTTGAAATAACTTTTGGGATAATGATGTTTTTATCCCTCCCTTGGAGAACTGAAATAATGTAATTTGTGTTTATTTCTTTCAATTTATCGACACCCATGAATATATGAAAGTACTCGAAACTCCATATAGGTAGTTTGAGAATTTGATTTGCTATTTCAACACTTAGTTCCTCAATTTTTATGGAGTCTAACTCGGCTCTTTTTTTCTTATATAATAATCTTATATTTTTTTTATCCAATGTTTAATATATCTCAACAAAGAAAAGAATTAATTTTGTTTACTTATAAGTTATGTTTAAAGATAAAACTATATCCATTCAGCTTGAAACCCTGCCAGAAAAACCAGGAGTTTATCAGTTTTACAACGAAAAAAGTGAAATTTTATATATAGGTAAGGCTAAAAATTTAAAAAAAAGAGTCAAATCCTATTTTACTAAAAATCATGATAACAATAGAACTCGATTATTAGTAAAAAAAATTTTTTCAGTAAAACATATTATTGTAGAGACTGAGACAGATGCTCTTCTGTTGGAAAATAGTTTAATTAAAGAATATAAACCAAGATATAATGTGTTATTAAAGGACGATAAAACTTATCCNTGGATATGTCTTCAAAAATCTCCACCTAAAATATTTTATACAAGAAATAATAAAATTAAAAATGCAGAATATTTTGGTCCATATACGAGTGTGAAACATTTGAAAATACTTTTAGCCTTAATAAAGGAAATTTATCCGTTCTTAAATCATGAACTAAATCACTTACTTAAGATTAGGAGTGAAAATCAATCGATTAAATTGTTTGATAAAAACAAAGACTCGATAAAACAGCTTATTAAAGGGAACCTTAAATTTTGTTTAAATCGTTTAAAAAAAGAAATGGTTAATTTATCAAGTGTAGAAAAATATGAAGAAGCTCAACTGTTAAAAGATAAAATTATATCTCTAGAAAAATATCAATCAAAATCAACAATTGTAAATCCAAAAATTGATAATGTTGATGTGTTCTCAATTGTCAATGATGAATCTCACGCTTATGTAAATTTCCTTCAAATTGCTTTTGGTTCTATTATTAGATCTCATTCTATAGAAATTAAAAAAAAATTAAATGAAAATAAAAAAGATCTTTTAACTCTGGCTGTTATTGAAATAAGAAACCTTTTTAGTTTAAAAACAAATGAAGTTTACCTGCCTTTTAAAGTTAATTTAGGTGAAAAAATTAAGGTTCATGTTCCGAAATTAGGAGAAAAGAAAAAACTACTTGATCTTTCTCATAGAAATGCAAAATTTTATAGGATTGAAAAAATCAATCAAATGAAAATTACAGACCCCGAAAAACATAAAAATAGAATATTGGAGCAAATGAAATTAGATCTTCGACTTAGCAAAAAACCTGAACACATCGAATGCTTTGATAATTCAAATTTACATGGGACAAATCCAGTTGCAGCTTGTGTTGTTTTTAGAAATGGGAAGCCATCAAAAAATGAATACAGACTTTATAATATCAAAGAGGTAAAGNGAATTGATGATTTCGCTTCAATGAAAGAAGTGGTCTTTAGAAGATATAAAAGGTTAATTGATCAACGAGAAATCTTACCTGAACTTATTATTGTAGATGGAGGTAAAGGCCAGCTCTCTTCAGCAATGACGGCCATTAAATCTTTAGGAATTGAAAAGAAAGTATCTTTGATTGGAATTGCAAAAAGACTTGAAGAAATTTTTTTCCCGGGAGACCCTATTCCAATTTATCTTGATAAAAGATCAGAGACATTAAAAACCATTCAACAGTTAAGAAATGAAGCTCATCGCTTTGGAATTAACTTTCATAGGAAAAAAAGAATGAAAAGCGGCTTTGATTCTTATTTAGATGGATTAAAAGGGATTGGGCCAAAAACAAAAGAACAGCTTTTAAAAGAGTTTAAAAGTGTTAAAAGAATCAAAGAGTCTAGCATGGAAGATTTGATGGGTTTGTTTGGAGAAAAAAAGGGTAAAANAATATTCAATTTAATAGACAAATGAAAAAATTAATTTCAATCCTTATTATTACTNNTTTCTCATTTTCATACTCGCAAATAAGAACAAAAGGGTTCGTTTCAAATTCTATTAATTCATTTAAAAGTGGTGAGTGGCTTCGATTTAGAGTTCATTACGGATTTTTCAATGCAAGTGAAATTGAAATTGAAATAGAGAAAAAAAAATTGAACGGTTTATCGGTTTTTCACGCTAAAGGATATGGAAGATCAACTGGACTATTAAGATTTTTTTTTAAAGTTGAAGATTATTATGAATCATATTTTAGAGAGTCCGATGGTTTACCAGTATGGTTTATCAGAGATATTTACGAAGGTGGATATACCAAAAATCTCGAAATGTTTTTCAATCATGACTTGAATACAGTAAAATTAAATGATAAGAAAAACAAAAGAATTTTAAACTTTGATATTAAATCAAATGCTCAAGACTTAATTTCGGCATTTTACTATTTAAGAAATTTTTATACTACTGAAAATATAGAAATTAACGAAGAGATTAGCATNAATATGTTTTTCGATGAAGAAAACTATCTATTTAAACTAAAATTCTTAGGGTATGATATTTTAAATACTAAATTTGGAAAAGTTGAATGTATGAAGTTTCGCCCTTATGTTCAAAGTGGAAGGGTTTTTAAAGAACAAGAAAGTGTGACTCTGTGGATAAGCAATGACAAAAATAAAATTCCAATAAAAATGAAAGCAGATTTAAAGATCGGATCCATAGAATGTGACCTAGAAAACTTTAAAAATTTAAATCATACATTTAAAATTCTTACCTATTAATTGTTGTTAACTTTTTTAATAAGTCATTATTGGCATTTAAAAAAGGAGTGAAAATCTTCCCGAAATTTGCTATTAAATGAAAAGTTTTATTTTCAGGATATTAACTCTTTTTTTTATTATGGCTATTCTTAGTTGTAAAAACANGGAAAAAATCCCAAGACCCGTTGAAATAAATGAAATAGAAATTGAAAAACCTATTATTAAATATGGATTTGATTTTAATGAATTTTCTCCGAAAGAATTTAAAATTAAACGTGGAGATACATTTGGAGATATATTAGAAAACAACGGAATAGATTATCCGGAAGTTTACCAAATACTTCAAAAAACAAAAAATTCAATAAACATAAGAAAATTACAAATTGGGAAACCTTATACTCTGCTTTTTACTAAAGATAGTATTAATACACCAAAATATTTTATATATCACCCTGGACCCCTAAGTTACACCGTTATACAATTGAGAGATAGCATTTACGGTAAAAAGGTAGAAAAACCAATAAGAGTAGTAGAGTTGCAAGCAACTGGTACCATTAAAAGTTCATTGTATGAAACAATGATTAATAGTGGTTATAATAGTATGTTAACATATTTTTTGGCAGACGTATACGCCTGGACAATTGACTTTACAAGACTTGATAAAGGTGACCGCTTTAAAGTTATATATACCGAAAAGTTTGTTGACGATAGCNTGTCAATTGGAATTGAAAAAATTAAAGCAGCCTATTTTGAACACAGAGGGAAAGGGCTTTATGCTTTTGAATTTATTTCAGACAATAGTAAGGGAATCATAGATTATTTTGATGATAAAGCTAAAAACCTAAGAAGAGCATTTTTAAAATCGCCTGTTAAATTTAGTAGAATCTCATCAAGATATAACTTAAAAAGAAAAATCGCGTATTATGGTCGTGTTAAGCCACATAGAGGAACAGATTACGCAGCACCAATTGGAACACCCATAATGGCTACCGCAAATGGTAGAGNAACGGAATCCAAATATGCAAAAGGTAATGGTAACTATGTTAAAATAAGACACAATAATAAATATTCTACTCAGTACCTACATATGAAAAGAAGGAAAGTGAGGGTTGGACAATATGTTAAGCAAGGAGATGTAATTGGCTGGGTTGGAATGACCGGCTATACCTCAGGCCCTCATGTATGTTATAGATTTTGGAAAAATGGAAGACAAGTTGACCCATATAAACAAAAGTTGCCAGAAGCAAAACCAATTTCAAAGTCTTTGAGATCTGAATTTTTTGAAAAAATTAAACCTTTAAAAACTAAATTAAGCTGCCTGTATTTCGAAGATGAGGCACATGAAATAAAATTAGCAATGAATTACAATGATTTTACCAAGAATTAATCCTTTAAAAACCAAAAGTTGGTCAGAATTGAAAAAACACTTCAATGAAATTAAAAGCCAAACGATTTCACAATTTTTCGCAAACGATTCGAATAGGTTTAAAAAATTCTCAATAAAATTTGGTGATTTACTTTTGGATTTTTCAAAAAATAGGTTGACTGAGAAAACATTAGAAATTTTTGACAAACTTGCANAAGAGGTAAAACTAGATGATGCGATTAAATTATATTTCAATGGAGAAAAAATTAATGAAACCGAGAAAAGAGCTGTTTTACACACAGCCGTTAGAGATCAAAGTGATAATGAAATAATCCATGATGGAGAGAATATTATAAAAAAAATAAAATCTGAAAGAGAAAGAGTTTTTAAATTTTCTAATGAAATTATAAGCGGTAATTATCTAGGTTATTCTGGGAAAAAAATATCAACAATAGTTAATATTGGAATTGGAGGTTCTGATCTTGGTCCGAAAATGGTTACTGAAGCACTAGAATTTTACAGAAATCACCTTAAAATAAAATTTATATCCAATGTTGATGGTGATCATGTGCATTCATTATTAGAAGTTTTAGATCCTGAAACAACGGTTTTTATTATAGTATCAAAAAGCTTTTCTACTCAAGAAACCATAACAAATGGTGAAACAATTAAGAAATGGTTCATAGAAAAAACAAATAAAAAAGCTGTTTCAAAGCATTTTGTTGCTGTTTCAAACAATTTAAACAAAACAAAAGATTTTGGAATTTCTGGTGATAAAATTTTTCCTATGAATGATTGGGTGGGTGGAAGGTTTTCATTATGGAGTTCAGCCGGAATTACAATTGCTCTTGCAATTGGTCCGGATAANTTTCAAGAACTTTTAGATGGAGCAATGGACATAGATTATCACTTTAAAAAAACTGAATTTAAAAATAATATTCCAAAAATGTTGGCTATGATTAGTATTTGGTACAATAATTTTTGGNATTCTGAAACAGAAGCTATTATTCCCTACACTGAGTATTTGAGAAGCCTACCTGCATATTTACAACAGAGTGTAATGGAAAGTAATGGAAAAAGTGTGAGTAGAAGTGGCGAAAAAACAAATTATCAAACTAGTCCAATAATTTGGGGATCAAGTGGTACAAATTCTCAACATGCTTTTTTTCAACACATCCATCAAGGTACAAAGCTAATTCCTGTAGATTTTATTGGATTTAAAAATTCTTTATTTAAAAATTCTGAGCACCAAAAAAATTTACTTGCAAATTTAATTGGCCAGGCCGATGCTTTAATGAAAGGAAAAAAAAGAGAAGAAGTTAAAAAAGAATTTATATCACAAAAAACAAGTATAGATGAAATTGAATTTTTAACCCCGTATAAAATTTTTGAGGGTAATAAACCATCTAACGCGATAATTTTTGACAAAATTACACCTAAAAATATAGGTCGGTTAATTGCTATTTATGAGCATAAAATTTTTGTTCAGGGTATAATTTGGAATATTTTTAGTTACGACCAATGGGGAGTTGAATTGGGAAAACAATTGGCTACAAATGTTTTAAAAAATATAAAATCAGAAAAAGGAAATAAAGAAAATTTGGATCCGAAATCACTTGTAAATTTTTTATTTAACTAAGTTATTAATATGTTAAAAAAAGGTAAAGCTCCGATAAAATAATCGTTGCTATTTCTCTTTATGGGTAAAATTTAAATATCAATTTTTTAATCTTGATTTAAAATACCCATTTAAATACCTCTATACATTTAACAAAAATTAATAAACATGAAAAAACTAATTTACTTTATATTATTACTTTCTATTAAATTTAGTTTCAGTCAAGGTGTAACTAGTTCCTCTATTGGAGGAAGAGTGCTAGATTCTGACGGTGAACCTTTAGCGGGTTCTTCAATTTTAGTCATACATGAGCCTACTGGATCTAGATACGGGGTCATAACTGATTTTGATGGTTTTTACAGGGTCTCCGGACTAAGGCCAGGTGGTCCCTACAATCTAGAAATAAGTTACTTAGGCTTTGAAACCTTTAAAAAAGAAAATTTATTTGTTCAACTTGGAGCAACGGAAAGAATAAATACAATATTATCAACATCATTAAATGAACTCGAAGAAATTGTTTTACTGTCCTCTGGTGAGAGCAGCGACAAAACGGGGTCAGAAACTTCTATAAGCAGAGAACAGATCGATTTATTACCCCAAGCTTCTAGATCACTAGGTGACTTTATAAGGTTGTCCCCTTTTGCACAAATTGATGAAGGTTCAGACGGGTTTGAGATTTCACTTGCTGGAATGAATAATAGGTATAATGCGATTTATATAGATGGAGCAATTAATAACGATAATTTTGGTTTAGCAGGATCTGGAACAAATGGGGGTCAAACAGCAGTTAGCCCGTTTTCGGTAGACGCAATAGAGACTTTCCAGGTCCAAATTGCTCCATTTGACGTAAGAATAGGAGGATTTGCTGGGGGTGCCATAAACGCAGTAAGTAGGTCTGGAACGAATGATTTTGAGGCTTCAACTTATTATTTCTTTAGAAATCAAGACCTTGCAGGAAAGACACCCGGTTCTTTGGCTTCAAGCGATTCAGATAGAGTAAAATTACCCGAATTCACATCTAATACCTATGGTATTAGAGTTGGGGGCCCTATAGTAAAAGATAGACTATTCTACTTTATCAATTATGAAAGACAAGAGGACGAAACGCCTACTGATTTCCAATTTTCTACATATAGAGGAGACTCTAGTGAAGCTCAAATTCAGAGCTTAGCAAATTTTGTTCAAAGTAATTATGGATATGATGTGGGTCAATATTACACGAATCCAACGATTCTAGAAAGTGACAAATTTACTTTTAAGCTTGATTATAATGTAGATGAAAGAAACAAACTTTCTTTGTCTGCGAGATACATAGAAGTTAAGAATATAGAGGCTTCAGTTTCTAGTGGTAGCTCAATAAGATATTATAATTCCTCAGAATTTTTCCCTCACAAATCAACCGCTTTATCTTTGAAATGGGATTACCAAGCAGATAATTTTTCAAATAATTTTATCGTCGGTTACACTGCGGTTAGAGATGATCGAGGTGGTCTAGGAGGAGAATTTCCTTTTGTTAGAATTAGAGATGGAGCTGGAAATATTTTCTTCGGGACAGAACAAGCTTCAAGTGCAAACGTAATGAATTTTGATCAGGTTTCTATAACAAACAATTTAGAAATATACAGTGGTAAACATACTTTTACAATTGGTACGCACAATGAGTTTGGCAAGGCTTATAATCTTTTTTTCTATAATGCATTAGGTTACTACGAATGGAATAATTTACAAGGTTTCCTCGATAATGATATAACCCAACAAAATAATTATCAAATAGGTTATTCACTACTTGGAGGAATTGGTGATAATTCAGTTCCTGGAAGTGCCGCTGAACCAGAACTCGCTCAATTAGGCTTTTACCTTCAAGATGAATTCCAAGCAAATGACAAATTAAAATTAACGGCAGGTGTTAGGCTCGACATCCCTATTTGGAATAAAGGAAATGTAAATGAACACTTTAACCAAATAACTATTCCGCTTTTGGAAGCTGAGGGGAAAGACCTTCAGGGAGCCAAAGTAGGACTTGGAATTGGAACCAGGGTTTATGTATCTCCAAGAATAGGTTTTAATTGGGATATGAAAGGTGACAGATCACTTATTGTTAGAGGTGGTTTTGGTTCATTCTTATCGAGAATTCCATTAGTTTGGCCCTCTGCTGTGCTGAATAATGATGGACAAATTGGGGGTTATACATTTACAACTCAAGGAGTTCCATTCACTAATGATTTAAACAATTTATACAGAGATCCTCAACCTGGGACGGGAGAGTTAGGCGGNAATGTTGATCTTTTCACACCAGATTTTAAAATGCCCATGAAATTTAAAACTTCATTAGCAATTGATAAACTTTTTGAAAACGGTTTGTTCTTGTCTTTAGAGGGAATATATACCAAAAATCTTTCTGATGTATACTATCAAAATATAAATGTAAAAGGTGCAGTTGGATTCTTGGAAGGTGCTGATAATCGCCCTTACTATAACAGAAGGGATGAAGTAGATGATACTTATGGAAGAATTATGCTGGGATCTAATACTAATAAAGGATATGCTTATAATATTGCTTTCACTGCTAGAAAAAAGTTCGGAAATAACTTAAATACTAATCTAACTTTCTCCTATGGTGATGCATACACAATTTTTGATGGTACATCATCTATAAATTCTTCTCAATGGAGAAATATGGAAACCCAAAGAGGTAAAAATTCAACTCTAGATATTGCAAGGTCTGACTTTGCTCAAGGAGGAAGAGTCATTGCCAATGTTTCATATAAAAAAGAATGGAATAACAATTTAACAACTCAAATAGGTGTCTTTTATGAAGGAAGAAATCAATCCCCATTTACTTACATCTATAATGACAGAAGTGACTTGTTCAACGATGATAGTAGAGACAATGCATTAATGTATGTCCCCAATAATGCTTCTGAAATAAATTTAACAGATCCAACACAGTGGAGTCAATTNAATCAATATATAAGCAACAATGATTATTTGAATAATAGAAGAGGAGGGTATGCTGAACGAAATGGTGATATGGGTCCTTGGAGTGACATCGTAGACTTAAGATTTGTTCAAGACATAGCTATCAACACAGGGAAAAGTAGAAATACAATTCAACTCACTGCTGATATTTTTAATTTTTCTAATCTTTTGAATAAGGATTGGGGTAGAAAGTTTTCTCCAGGGAATCAACAAATTTTAAGAACAGTTACGGGTGCACCAAATCCAGAATTTGACGTTTTAACATCTAATTTCAATTTATTACCAGATGATAGAGGAATCCAAAGTTCTAGATGGCAGGCTCAACTTGGGTTAAGATATACTTTTAATTAATCGTTATTTAAAAGGCTTAATTTTTTTGATTTTTTTTCGATTTGAACACTTAGCATTAAGCCTCTTAGCCCCCAACAAATGGGGGCTTTTTTTGGTATATGATATCTATAATCATCAATTGTAGTTCCTCATTACCGTTCCATGAGTTTTTTTCAATAGAATACAAGATATCAACAGTTTCACTTTCTTTTATCTTGTTTAACTCTTCTCCTTTATTAAATGCAATTCCCTTAAATGTTTTACCTTCAGCTTTGATAAAAATTTGCAAGTGTTGATTTTCTTTGCCGACGCAACAAGTTCGTTCTGAAATTAAACAATCTCTTGTGCAAAAAATTGGCTTTAAATTTTTAGGTCCAAAAGGTCCCATTTGTTTGATAATATTAAAAAATTTAAGGTTCAANTCAGTTAACGGGATCTCTAGATCGTATATATAGGTCTTTATCTTTTGTTTTATAGATATATTTTTATTTGAAAATTCTTCAAATTCACTTCTAAATAGTTTGAGTTTTGATTCGTGCAATTTTAGCCCTGCTGCATATTTGTGACCCCCAAATTGTTCCAAAAGATTGCTGCACTTTTTTAAAGCCTTATATATATCAAACCCATTTATAGATCTTGCTGAACCAATATAATATTGCCCCTTTTTCGTTAAAACAATTGTTGGTCTGTAATATTTTTCTATTAATCTCGATGCAACAATTCCTATTATACCTGGATGCCAATTGTCATTATGAACTAAAGTAGAAGAAAATGATTCTTCTTCTTTGTGTTTTATTTGGATAAGGGCCTCTTCCGTAGTTTTTTTGTCTTCCTCTTGCCTTTCGATGTTGATTGAATTTATTTGTTCTGACAGATTAACTGTGTGTTCAAGTTTTTCACACATTAACAATTCAAGTGCCAAGGTTGCATGTCTCATTCTACCAGCTGCATTAACTTTAGGAGATAACTTAAAAACTAATGTCGAAGTGGAAATCTCATCTCCTTTAAAATCTGATAAAAGTGCTTTTATCCCTGGGCGAGGGTTTTTATTAATTTGCTCAAGCCCTAAATACGTAATTATTCTATTTTCATCGTACAAGGGGACCTGATCTGCAACAGTTGCAAGTGAAACTAAGTCCAGATAATTAATTAGTTGTTGAGTATCGATGCCCCATTCTAAACTGAGAGCTTGAATCAACTTAAATCCAATGCCACATCCACAAAGTTCCTTAAATGGATACTTACAATCAACCCTTTTAGGATCCAAGACGGCAATCGCATTTGGTATTTCACTTTCTGGCAAATGATGATCACAAATTATAAAATCAATGTTATTTTTTTTGGCATATTCTACCTCTTTTAATGCTTTTATGCCACAATCTATTGAAATGATTAGAGAAACCTGTTTTTTTATACCTTTTTTGATTCCATTGACTGAAACTCCATAACCCTCAGTCCCTCGATCTGGAATGTATGGAAAAATATTATTGGTTCTTTGCCTTAGAAAATTCGTTAATAGTGCAGTTGATGCAACTCCATCTACATCATAATCTCCATAAATTAAAATTTTTTCTTTATTATTAATGGCTTGTTTAATTCTATCTGTAGCAGATTTCATGTCCTTCATCAAAAATGGATCGTGAAGATTATTGAACTTCGGGNGAAAAAAGGATTTCGCGCTATGATAATTATTTATCCCTCTTTGAGCTAAAATAATTGATGTATTCCTAGAAATACCTATCTGGCTTTGAAGAAGTTTTANTGCCTCATCATTTGGAATTGGTTTGGGTTCCCATCGCATATTTAATTTTTTAATCCTTCAATGCAAATCACAAACTCGCCTTTTGGTTCATTGTCTTCAAAATGTGACAAACATTCATTAACAGTTCCTCTAATGGTCTCTTCAAAAATTTTAGAAATTTCTCGTGATACAGAAATATTTTTTTCTATACCACAAATATCTTTGATTTCATTTAATAATTTAATAATCCTGTGTGGAGACTCAAACAATACTACAGTCCTTGATTCTTTGGAAAGCTTTAAAATCTTTTTGTTTCTACCCTTTTTTTTGGGTAAAAACCCTTCAAAAATAAAATTTGTTGTTGGAAACCCGCTTAGGGTAAGAGCAGGAAAAATCGATGAGGCTCCTGGTAATGACTCAACATCAATTCCTTTACGAATAACCTCTCTAACTAGTAAGAATCCAGGATCAGATATACAAGGGAATCCAGAATCNGAAACTAAAGCAATATTTTTATCAGAAATCAACAAATTAATAATTTCATCTAGTACTTTATGTTCATTGTAAATATGATAACTTTTTGTAATTGTGTTAATTTCATAATGTTTCAATAATATTTTAGTTTTTCTAGTGTCTTCCGCTAAAATGCAATCTACTTGAGCTAAAACATCAATCGCCCTTAGTGTAATATCCTTTAAATTTCCAATTGGGGTTGGAACTANATAAAGCTTACCCATTTACTAAAAATTATTTTCGATACACTTCAAAAACCTTTTTTCAATTTCTTCCTTACCCTCCCAATTATTGTAGTCTGGTTTCACAATATTATTCAAAAACTTAAAAGCTTCATCCCATGAAGAGTAAGTTTGGAGTTGAGAGACAACACGAGAAAAGTCTTCCCCATTTCCGTCAAATAGGCCCGTTGTGAATGCAATTTTATCGTTTAAACCAATTTTAATACCTTTTATCAAAGATTCGTTTAGTTTTTTTGGTTCATTTAAACTCTCCTTATCATTAGTCTCTTTAATAACAAATTCTGGATTTGCTACTGAGGAAAATAAATCATCGATGGTTTCAGTAGTTTGATCTGGAATTTCAGCAACTATCTCATTAATAGTTTCCATAGCCATGTCTGCTACTTCTTGATCCGAACCATCTGATATATTTTCATTTTCTTTTTTAAATTGAAATATTATCGATTTTTTGTAAAAATCTTGGATTTTAGAAATTATTTGCTCTAAGTCAGAGGTTTTATTGATTTTCTCTAAGTCATTTAAAATGCTTTTTAAATCATCTTTTAAATCGTCGATCATTTTGCAAAATAAGATTATCTTATTAATTCCTTTTATAATATAAATTTAGTTTTTAATTACCTTAAAATACAAAAATGTTCACAGAATATAGTTTAAATGAAAAATCTAACTTTGGTTTTATTGAAGTAATTTGTGGTTCTATGTTTTCAGGGAAGACTGAGGAGCTAATTAGAAGAATTAAAAAAGCTAAACTCTCAAATTTTAGAACGATTGTTTTCAAGCCTAAGACTGACTCTAGAATTCATGGTAATTACATTTCGACTCACAATGACAATAAATATGAGGCTGTTATTGTCTATAATGAAAATGAGATTTTAAGTAAATCCAAAAACTATCAAGTGATAGGTATTGATGAAGCTCAGTTTTTCAGTGATTCATTTGTAGATATATGTAACAAGCTTGCAAATAAAGGCAAAAGAGTCATTGTTAGTGGGTTAGATATGGATTTTAGAGGCAAACCTTTTGGTCCGATGCCGAATCTAATGGCTGCTGCTGAATTTGTCTGTAAACTTCATGCTGTTTGTAATCAAACAGGGGAAATGGCAAATTACACNAATAGAAAGTCAAAAGATAAAAGAAAAATAAAAATTGGAGATGATAATGAATATGAAGCTCTTAGCAGGGAATCTTTTTTTAGTAAAAAAAATTGATTGTTTAAGTGTTTTATTTGTAACAAAAACAATTTATTTGATTGAATTTGTTTCGTTTTTGTTGTGAGTTTTTAAAATTAGTAGTTTAGATCTAATGAATATAGCAATTGTAGGCGCGACTGGTTTAGTTGGAAAGAAAATGTTACATATCCTAGAACAAAGGAATTTTCCATTAGCAAACTTAATCCCAATAGCTTCAAAGAAATCTGAGGGTAACATAATTGATTTCAAAGGGAAAAAGCATAAAGTGATTTCTTTGGAAAAATCTTTGAGTAGTGAAATTGACATTGCACTATTTTCTGCTGGTGCTGAAATTTCTCTTGGATGGGCTCCAAAATATAAAGAAAGAGGAATATACGTGATTGATAATTCCTCGGCTTGGAGGATGGNTGAGCAAGTAAAGCTCATTATTCCAGAGATTAACGGAAGCATTTTAGAGTCAAATGATAGAATTATTGCTAATCCAAATTGTTCGACAATTCAAATGCTTATGGCATTGGCACCTATTCACAGTAANTTTAAAATAAAAAGAATTATTGTATCTACTTATCAATCCGTTACTGGAACAGGTAAAGCTGCAATTGATCAACTTGAAAATGAAAAAAATAACGTCAAAGGATTTATGACTTATCCTCATCCTATTTATCAAAATGCGCTCCCACAATGTGATATTTTTCTTGAAAANGGATATACCAAAGAAGAGATGAAACTAGTTAATGAAACTCATAAAATTTTGTCAGATAAGAATATAAAAATTTCCGCAACAGCAGTAAGAATTCCTGTATTTGGAGGGCACGCAGAATCTGTAAATATTGAGTTAGCAGAAAAGACAAACTGTGAAGAAATTAAAACAGTTTTGACAGAAACAAATGGTGTAATTGTTCAAGATAATCCAAAAGAAAGTATTTATCCAATGCCAATACTTGCCGAGGGTAAAGATGAAGTTTTCGTAGGAAGAATTAGAGAAGATTTTTCGAAACAAAATTGCTTTAATCTTTGGATTGTTTCAGATAATCTAAGGAAGGGCGCTGCTACAAACACAATTCAAATAGCAGAGCATATGATTAAAAATAATCTAATAGGTAATTAATATTACATTTTGAATGAATCCATAAATTTAGTGGTGTATTGTCCAATGATATATTTAGGGTCGTCCATTAATTTTCTATGAAAAGGTATTGTAGTCTTTATGCCTTCAATAACAAACTCATCCAAAGCTCTTTTCATTTTGTTAATAGCCTCTTCCCTAGATTGTGCAGTAGTGATTAGTTTTGCTATCATGGAATCATAAAAAGGAGGGATTGTATAACCTGAATAAACATGTGTATCTAAACGAACTCCATGTCCNCCTGGAATATGAAGATTAGTTATTTCCCCCGGTGAGGGTCTAAAATCAGAATAAGGGTCTTCAGCATTAATTCTACATTCAATCGAGTGCAGTTTTGGATAGTAATGTTTACCACTTATAGGTATACCTGCCGCTACAGATATTTGCTCTCTTATCAGGTCAAAGTCAATAACTTGTTCAGTTATTGGGTGCTCAACTTGAATTCTTGTGTTCATTTCCATAAAATAGAAATTTCTATTTTTATCAACTAAAAATTCTATCGTGCCAGCACCTTCATATTTAATAAACTCAGCTGCTTTTACAGCTGCTTTACCCATTTTTTCTCTAAGACTATCAGTCATAAAGGGAGAAGGGGTTTCTTCAGTTAGTTTTTGATGTCGTCTTTGAATTGAACAATCCCTTTCAGACAAATGACAGGCTTTACCAAAGCTGTCACCAACAATTTGAATCTCAATATGTCTAGGCTCTTCAATAAATTTTTCCATGTACATGCTGTCATCACCAAAAGCTGCCATTGATTCCTGTTTAGCACTTTCCCAGGCTTTCTCAAGTTCGAAATCATTATTAACAGCCCTCATGCCTTTCCCTCCNCCTCCAGAAGACGCTTTCAACATAATGGGGTAACCAATATTTTTTGCAGTAATTTTAGCAGTTTTTAGATTTTGTATTATTCCATCTGAACCTGGTATAGTGGGTACTCCTGCTTTTTTCATAGTTGCTTTTGCAGAAGCCTTATCGCCCATTTTACTTATCATATCACTTGAAGCACCTATGAATTTTATGTCATGCTCTGTGCACATTTTGGAAAATTTTGAGTTTTCTGAAAGAAAACCATACCCAGGGTGTATTGCATCAGCATTTGTAATTTCAGCAGCAGCAATAATATTAGAAGGCCTTAAGTAAGAATGAATACTTTGGGGTGGGCCTATACATACCGCTTCGTCCGCAAACTTAACATGTAAACTTTCTGCATCTGCTGTAGAGTATACTGCAACCGATTTAATCCCCATTTCCTTACAAGTTCTAATTATCCTAAGAGCAATCTCTCCTCGATTTGCAATCAAAATCTTTTTGAACATAAATTTTGTTTTTAAGAGGGATCTATTAAAAATAGTGGTTGNTCAAATTCTACAGGGGAGGAATCTTCAACGAGAATTTCAACAATTTTACCAGATACTTCTGATTCAATCTCATTAAATAGCTTCATGGCCTCAATAACACAAAGTACGTCTCCTTCTTTTACAACTTTTCCTAATTCAACAAAAGGGTCTTTGTCTGGAGCTGGTTTTCTGTAAAAAGTACCTATAATTGGTGCTTTTACTGCTATTAGTTTTTCATTTGTATTCCCTTCCTCCTTAATAGAAACTGATTTTTCATCAAATGGTTCTGGCTTTTTTTCCGTTACNAAATCATCCTTATTTATTATAATGGGTTGATTTTGGGAGGAGGCTAATGGAGTTTGTTGATTTTTGTTTACGTCATCTCCCGTTTTTATAGTAATCTTAAAATCTTTCAATTCAAGGCTAACTTCCTTGGCTTTGGACTTAGATACAAACTTAATGAGTTTTTGAATTTCCTTGATATTCATACCTGTGAAAATATCTTAGTGTGAAGATAAATTATTTATTTTAAATCCAATCTAATAACATAGAGAGTTAAATTAAATTTACCCTTCCGTAATCTCTGTTTCGTCTATAAGAACTTTACCTTTATAGTACATTTTTCCTTCATGCCAGTGAGCACGATGATAAAGATGCGGTTCTCCAGAAACTTTGTCAATAGCAATTTGAGGATTAGTAGCTTTTATATGAGTTCTCCTTTTATNTCTGCGCGTTTTTGAAATTTTTCTTTTGGGATGTGCCATATTTTAGGTTTTGGTCAAAGGTAATCTTTTAATTTATTCCATCTAGGGTCTGTTATGGTTTTTTTAGATCCAGGGGAAAGCTGATTTAAAATTTTCACTGTTTTAGAATTTAGTGATCCATCAATTACTCCCGGGTGCAATCTCTTTTGAGGAATTGAGAGTACNATCATTTCATAGATTGATTTAGCCACGTTAAATTTAAAACTGTTACGAGGGATGATAACATATTGATCATTATCATCATTGTAATTTTCACCAAACTTTATAACATAATTTAACTCAGAATTTACTTTATATGAAAACTCTTCATTAGAAATATCACAAGTTAACTTATAACTCCCTTTACCCTTTAAATTAAGGTTCATTAATGAATTTTTCTTTGTAAAAATAGAGTTAACTTTAATATCTACATCTTTAAGCTCGTTAAAACTAAAATTTTTTAAAAAAGTGTCACTTATATTAAAAATGTAATTGTGTTCACCTTCCTTCAAACCTGAAAAAACAATGTCGTAATCTGTTATTTGAAATCTATTATTCATAGCATAGGTAAATTTAGTTAATAACGAAATTAATTAACTATACTAGTATTTTTTTTGTTCAACCGATTATTAAACACTTCCCTTGCTAATAATAAAGCTTTCAAAAATGAAGTACAAGAAGCAATACCCTTTCCTGCAATATCGTAAGCTGTTCCATGATCTGGTGATGTTCTCACAATTGGCAACCCCGAAGTAAAATTCACTCCAGACCCAAAATTTAAAGTTTTAAATGGTATGAGACCCTGGTCATGATACATAGCTAATACTGTGTCATATTTATTAAGATTTGATTTTACAAAAAAGCTGTCTGCAGAGAAAGGACCAAAAACTGAATTGTTTTCTCTGTTCAACATTTCTATAACAGGTTTAATGATTTTTTCGTCCTGAGTACCTATTAAACCGTTGTCCCCAGCATGAGGGTTAAGACCCAAAATTGCAATTTTAGGCCTCGGAATTAAAAAATCATTCTGCATTGACTTAATCATTTTTAAAATTTTATCCCTCAGAGTTTTTTTTGTTATANAGGATGAAACTTTATCAATTGGCAAATGGTCTGTTACCAATCCAACTTTTAGGTTTTCTCCTATCATAAACATGAGAGATTCCGAGGAGAAAAAGTTTGAAAGAAATTCAGTATGGCCAACAAAATTAAACTTTTCTGATAGAATATTTTTTTTATTTATTGGAGCTGTAACGAGGGCTTCTATTCNACCAGAATTTAAAGCATTTATTGATGCTAAAAGTGATTTTAAAGCAACTTGACCTCCTTGAAAAGTGGCTTCCCCAAAAGAGTGTTTGAAGTCACCAGGAAAAATATTGTAAACATTAATTCTATCCGTACGGATTTTTTCAAAAGTTTGAATTGAATTTAATTTCAAATTAATATTAAATTGCCTCATTTGATATTCAATTATTTCGATATTAGCAAAAATCACTGGATTAAATAATCTTACGATTTCAAGATTTTGAAAGCATTTTAAAATAACTTCTATTCCTATACCATTTGGATCGCCAACTGAAATACCTACCTTAAACTTTTTTTTATTCAATTCTTTTAATTTAGTTAATTTTAAAAGCAAATTTAATCAATACAATAATCATGTTCACCGGTATTATAGAAGATTTGGGAATTTTAAAAAAAATTGAAAAGGAAAAAGGAAACATTAATCTCTATTTTAAAAGTAAATTAACCCAGGAATTAAAAATTGATCAAAGTCTCTCTCATAATGGAGTTTGTCTTACAGTTGTTTCTATTGATAATGATATTTACAAGGTGACAGCTGTAAAAGAAACTCTTGACAAAAGCAATCTAGGAGGACTTAAAGTAAACTCTATCGTTAATCTTGAAAGGGCTATGAAGAGTAACGCAAGATTAGACGGACATTATGTCCAAGGACATGTTGATCAGATAGCAAAATGTTTAAATGTTAGAGAAACAGATGGTAGTTGGTATTATGAATTTCAATATGATAATACATCCAATAATATTACAATAGAGAAAGGCTCAATTGCAGTAAATGGAGTTAGTTTAACAGTAGTTAACTCAAAATTAGATGGTTTTTCAGTTGCAGTAATACCCTACACCTATAATAATACAAATTTTAAAAAAATTCAAAAGGGGGATAACGTAAATATAGAATTTGATATGATTGGAAAATATATCACTAAACTTATACACAACAGGTAAAGAAATTTTTATTTATGTATATTTAATAAAACATATGTTTTGGGAGTTTTAGAATTATCAACCATTTTACTTTGTTTAGCGTCAGTCTTCTCTTTAATTAATATTAGATTATTGAAATTACCTCAAACTATTGGGTTAATGGTCCTTGCTCTTTCGCTGTCTGTTTTAATTACCGTTGTAGGTCTTATTTCTCCTAATATTTTTACTGCTGTGCTTGAAATTACAGAAAAGTTCGACTTCAGTGAGTTACTGGTCAATGTGATGCTTCCATTTCTTCTTTTTGCTGGNGCAATGAGTGTTAATGTCCATGAACTACTCAAAGACAAATGGACCATACTCTTGCTCGCAAGTTTTGGGGTAGTATTTTCTACTTTTGCTGTGGGTACTGGTCTTCATTGGCTTATATCACAAGAGTTTTTGGGACTTAATTCTTTAGGATTAAGCTATGTTGATTGTCTTCTTTTTGGAGCATTAATTGCACCTACAGACCCTATTGCCGTACTTGCAATGGTAAAAAAAATGAATCTCCCATCTATAACTGAAACTAGAATTGCAGGGGAATCACTATTCAACGATGGTATTGGAGTTGTAGTTTTTTTAACTCTTTTAAATATTAAAATTGATGGTGTAGAAAATGTAACCATCTCTAGTGTAGGAGGGCTATTTTTGACTGAAGTTGTTGGGGGTATCGCTTTAGGTGCTTTTATGGGATTCCTTGGGCTTAAACTTTTAAAATATATAGAAAATGAACATACAGAACTAGAAGTATTGGTCACATTATCACTTGTGCTTTTATTGCCAATTATCTCCCATCATTTCCATTTTTCAGCTGTATTAGGAGTTGTAGTTATGGGACTCTTTTTAAACCAAAACATAGATACTGATAAAAATGAAGATGGCCTTCAAAGAGCAATGGGGGACTACGTTTATAAGTTTTGGCACTTACTTGATGAAACATTGAACGCTATTCTATTTATACTAATTGGCCTTGAAATTTTGGCAGTTTTCAAAGACTTTCAATCAAGTTTTATTTTAATTTCAATAATTACAGTTGCTCTTGTCGTCTTGTCTAGGATGTTTGGAGTCTCTGCAGCAATTAAATTACTATCTCTTAAATACAGGTTTGAAAAAAATACTGCTCTAATAATTAGCTGGGGTGGACTNAGAGGTGGTCTTAGTATTGCACTTGCATTGAACCTTCCAGATTCAATAGGAGAAGGAAAGTCGTTGATTCTTTTTCTTACCTATGCAGTTGTTTTATTTACAATACTAGTTCAAGGACTCACACTAAAAAAAATAGTTAAATAGTTTTTTAACATTTTTTTTTAAATCGAACACTTAAATTTTTTTAAATTTACAATTGAATAGGTAGAGCTGGACAACAGCTATTAAGAATTTAATCATAAAAGGAGGTGTCATATGTCTAATACAAAATATTCAAGTTGGAATGGACTAAATGNCGCTTTTTTAGTTATTTAGCATTCCTTCTTAAAATGATTACAAAGCAGGTCGATGGACCTGCTTTTTCTTTTAAAATATTCTAATTTTATAGGATGATTACAACTGAAAATATTTTTAATGGTCTTAATTTACTTGTGTTGCTAGGCTGGATACCGTTGTTTATATTCCCTTATTCTAGATTTACGAAAAAATTAATAGATGGACTTTATCTCCCTTTTATTTTGTGTGCCTTCTATATTTATTTTTTATCTCAAACAAAAGGCCTTTTTTCTGCAGACTTTTCGTCCATTGCTGGAATACTTGATTTGTTTAGAAACTCAACAGAAGAGTCTGCTGCTGCAGGATGGATTCATTATTTAGCATTTGACTATTTTGTTGGATGTTGGATAGTAAATCATTCTATTAAAAAAGGTATCCCATATATTGTTTTTATTTCACCTTTAATTTGTACACTTTTTGCTGGTCCATTTGGACTGCTACTTTTTTTAATTTTAAGATTTTTTTACGAACGGTTTACTTTAAAGGATGCTTAATACAATTAAAAGAAAATACAAAATTATGGGGATGACTTGTAATGGTTGTAAAACAACTGTTGAAAATAGTTTAAATCTTTTAGANCAGGTTAAAAGCTCTAAGGCTGATATTAGACTAGGTGAATTAACGTTAATCTTAAAAAAAGACATTGATTTAAAATCATTGCAAAATTCAATACCTAAAAAATATTTTATCAATAAAGAAATTTCTCCCTCGGATAGGCTTACTGAAATTAAATCTGATTCATCAAATAAGAAATCTAAACTAGAAGAACTAAAACCTCTTTTTTTAATCCTTTTTTATATCACTAGCGCATCAATTTTATTAAATTTTAAGGATTGGAATAGGAATGATTTCATGCTGAATTTTATGGGACTTTTTTTCATAATCTTTAGTTTTTTTAAAATGCTTGATCTTAAAGGTTTCAGTGAGTCGTTTAAAATGTATGACCCATTGGCCAAAAAAATATCTTTTTACGGAATGTTATATCCTTTTATTGAAACAGCACTAGGTTTAATGTTTTTAATGAAATTCGAAGTATTTAGTGCTTTAATTCTTTCTGTTTTAATTCTTGGATTAACTACTATAGGTGTAACCAAAATTCTAATTTCAAAAAAATCCATCCAATGTGCTTGTCTTGGAACAGTATTAAAATTACCAATGACAGAAGCAACTTTTATAGAAAACGTAATAATGATTTTTATGTCTATTTTTATGCTATCAAGTTACACAACGTGGTGAAAATTAAAATTTTACTATTCATTTTAGCTGGCATTTTTTTTTCTTGTAAGAACGAAAAAAGTAATACGCATATTAACCATACACAGTACAAACAAACTAACTTAAACAAAAAGGGATTAAGTAAAAAAACCTATGCGATGTCAATGATTGGAGATGCACACATACATATAGATTATTCTTCTCCAAAAGTTAGGGGTAGAATAATATTTGGAGGACTTTTACCTTTTAACGAGGTATGGCAATCTGGCGCTCATATGGCAACATCAATAGAGACAAATAAAAAGTTAATGATTAATAATCAAATTTTAGATGAGGGTAAATATGCAATCTTTACAATTCCTTCCAAAAAAAATTGGACTTTTATAATCAATAAAAATTGGCAACAACACGGGAAGGACGATTATAATCCAAAAGATGATGTTATTAGATTTATAGTTAAGCCAATTAATTTAGATAATTTGGTGGAGGAACTCAGATATGAAGTAAAAAAAACTGAAAATAAAAAGGGAGAGATCAATCTTATTTGGGAAAGAGTTAAGATAAGCTTCCCTTTTACTATAATTTAAGTTATTATGAAAACAAACAGAAAAATATCATTGAGAATTAGAAAGGCCCACAGATATTTAGGCATATTTTTAGGTGTTCAGTTTTTATTTTGGACAATAAGTGGTCTTTATTTCAGTTGGACTAACCTTGATGAAATTCATGGGGATCAATATAAAAATCTTGAATATGAGTCATTATCTTTTGAGAATTTAATTAGCCCTTCACTGATTAATATTAAAGAAGCTATAAAAACCTTAGAAATTAGAGATATAAATAAAAATCCTTATTATTTAATTAATAACAAGTGGCTTTATAGTGCAAGAAGTGGCGTTAGAAAAAATGAGCTTTCAAAAGACGAGGCCCTCTACATTGCAAATAAGCATATGAAAAAAGGACTTGAGGTTAAGTCCATAGAGAAAATTACCGAAGTGGGTAAACATCATGAATACAGGAAAAAACTTTTACCTGCATATGTTATATCATATAAGTCAAATGATAATTTAAAAGCTTATGTTTCTATATNAGATGCCAAATTTCAATCTGTCAGACATAGAAGTTGGAGGTGGTTTGATTTTTTATGGATGACTCACACCATGGACTATGAGGGAAGGGACAATTTCAACACCATAACCTTAAGAGCATTTTCATTATTAGGTTTAATTACAGTTTTAAGTGGATTTACTTTAGCATTTGTTACAACTCCAAAATTGATGAAATTCTTCAAAAAGAGTTAATTGTTTTTTTTTGGTAAAAAAGATTCAATTAAAAGGCCAATAACACCAAATAGAAACCCTAAAATAAAACCCTCTACATGGCTTCTTCCTCTTCGCTCTGCAATATAAGAACCAAGTGCACCTAATAAAACTCCTAAAGCTAAATAGACATACAAAGACATAATTAAAACCTATAGCTAAGTTCTAACCCAATAAGTCTTCCTATTTCTGCTGAAAAAAATCTAAGTCTATTTAAATAATTTCGGTATTCAGTGTTCAAAACATTTTCAATATATAATCTTGTTTCGAATTTTTGAAGAAAATTTTTCTTTATTTCTATATTCAAAAGATTATAAGAACCTGGGGGAGNACTCACATCAACTAGGTCACTNTAAATCNNACCATTTTCTAAAAAGTTATAATTAAAATTTAAATCAGGATAATAATTCTGCTGAGCAACATACTCGCTAGTTATTCGAAGAAAAACAGGAGATTTTTTAAATACTGAAAACTCTATCTGATTTCTCAAATTAAAAGGTGGCATATCTACTAAAGGAGTATCGTTATCTTCAAAAGCTCTCAAGTAAGAACCCGAAGTGCTAAACTTTATGTTTTTTGAAATATCAATACCAATGTCTAGATCAATCCCTCTCATTACCACTTTAGAGATTTGCCTATAATCTCTTTTTAAAAATGCGCCTCTTGTAGTAAGATCAAACCCATCTTCTGAAGGCTGAAGAATTATAAAATCTTCAATGTTTGAATTATAAAATGTAAGGGTGTATTTAATCTTACTATAGTTGTTTTCAACTGAAATTAGAGTTTTAAAAGATTTCTCTGGTACCAGTCTTAAATTTCCGGTTTCAATTGTTGCTAAAGCGTGGTGAAGACCGTCACTAAATAATTCTGCAGGATTAGGTGATCTTGATGAATAAGCCAAATTAATAGCTGCGCTCGTTTCATTTTTGAAGATTTTCTTAGCCCCAAAAGATGATGAAAAATTTGAAAAAGACCTGACCTGATTGGATAATATTTTACCAGATTCAGTAACTCTAATTATCGTGGACGCATAGTCATCACCATAATTATTATTATCCCAATCATCTCGCCAATAGTATTTTTTTGCATTTATTCTGTCAACATCTAATCTTGATCCAATTTCAAATTTTAGATTATCAGAATAATTGAATTCTGTAATGCCGTAAACTCCAAATTTGTATCTGTTATGGTCGGGTATTAATCTTCTAATTCCTGTTCTTGGATTAGAAAAATTATCCTGATATTGCAATGATAGCCCGCTTTTAAAAGCAAAATTTTCATTTGATGAAAAGAATGTGTCAAAAAGTAAATCATGGGTTTGAAGTAGAATATTTAAGGACTCTATGTTTCTATATTCACCTCTTCTTAAATCATATTCTTTTCT
>NHEX02000019.1 GCA_002171475.2 Flavobacteriales bacterium TMED96 | reverse complement strand
TCTTTCCATTTTCCATTTATATAATTTTTTAACATTGATTTAAAATTAAAATTTATTTATTCATAATTTTTAGGGCCTCTTTTAAAGTTGGCATAAAGTTGGCACATCCTTCTTTTGTTACAACATGGGAACCACAAGCATTTCCCATTTTTATTGATTTTTCAACACTCCATTTTTGAATTAATCCGTAAATAAATCCACTAGCAAAGGCGTCACCAGCACCAAGTACATTTAGAATTTTTACAGGAAATCCCTTTATATCTTTTCTTTTTAAGTTTTTGTCAAAATAGGATGCTCCATCCTTACCTCTTTTTACAATTAAAACACCTGTTCCTAATTTAATTAATCCTTCAATACTTTTGTTTAAATCTCCTTTGATTTCTGGAGATGATATTTGTTGGTGTTTTATGATTACTTGAGAAGAATCTTTTAGCATAGATGCCAAAACCTCTTCTTCAGTACCAATGGCAATATCAATCTTTGACATGATTGATCTAACCACACGGCCAAATTCCCTGTAATCTTCCCACTGATCGGCTCTAAAATCCAAGTCCATTACAACACGTACTGAATTTTTCTTAGCTATTTCTATAGCGTGTATAGTTGCACCTCTGCTTGGTTCTTTATTTAGTGCTGTTCCATTAACTAGTAAAACCTCATGATTAGCAATGTTTGCGTTATTCACATCATCGACGTTAATTAAAGTATCTGCAGCATTATCTCTATAAAATACTAATGGGAACTTATCGGGTGGTTCAATACCCAACAGAACTGCACTACTTCTTGCATTTTCTTTTGTTGGGATGAATTCTGTGTTTACGTTTTCCTTATTTAAAAAGTTTAAAATAAATTCTCCGACTTTATCTTTTCCAACTGCCGTTAACAAGGTAGACTTTAATCCCAATCTTGAACAACCCACAGAAATGTTTAATGGAGAGCCACCGACAAAAGCGTTAAAACCTGATATTTCTTTAAATGGAACTCCAATGTCTTGAGAATATAAATCTATCGATGATCTTCCTATTGCTATCAAATCTCTTTTACTCATTTTCGCTATTCATTTTAGAGGTTACAAGTGGTAATCTTTTGTCTTTAAATGACCAAGAATTATATATCCATTCATGGTCAGGATCCGTGGTATTTTCTAAACATTGATCACTCCCTGCCAAAAAATTAAGATAATAACAATGATATCCATGTTCCGCCACAACAGGATGAAACCCTTTCGGAATTAGGACACAGTCATCGTTTTTAGGTCTTAGAATCTCATCTATTTCTTTGTCTTTGGTATAAACTTGCTGAATTGCGTAAGCTTCGGGTTTTTCAAATTTATAAAAATAAGTTTCTTCTTGTTTTGGCTCAAGAACCTTACCCGTATCATCTAAAATTCTCTCATCGTGTTTGTGCGCTGGGAAAGAACTCCAGTTACCTGAGGGAGTATATACCTCTCTGGATATTATTCTTGAACATCCAAAGCCAGGAGGAACTAGATCGTTAAATTGCCTTGTAGCATTATCCCCACCAAAAATTACAATTGGGGTTTTATCTGGAGTAATAAACTTAGGGTCAAAATCATTATCTGATTTGCACCATCCATATGCAATATCTAAAATTTCAGATGTACATGTAAGAGTAAAATTTGTTTTCCTAGGAAGATATAAAGTATGAGCTACACCCGAAAAAACATTCTTTCGGCCATTAATGGTGTTCCAATTTCCTCTATTACTTATCACTTTAAAATTTCCTGAAAGCAGAACAATGGCAATTTCACTTCTATTCGTTTCGAAATCCCACGACTGATTTAATTTCATTTTTCTTGCCTCAAATGATAAAAATTCCCAATTTGCAGAGGAAGGGTTAACACTCTGGTAAACTCCGTTTTCTTTTAGATTTGGCTTTAATAATAAGTGCGATTTTCTTTTCATTGTATTAATTTACCACTTTATATACTGTCCTTATTAAGTCATCCAGTATTCCTTTGTAGCTTTGAGATCTTGTCATAAAAATAACAAACATAGAATTTTTTGGGTCAATCCAAAACTCTGTATATTGTAATCCACCCCAGCCATATATTCCTTTTGGTGCTCCTTGATTCATTATTTTAGGGTCTTCAAGAACATAGACTGACAATCCCATATAAAAACCCAATTGATTTTGATAAGACCTGTCTTCTTTTGGATAACCCTCTGAATATTTTCTTGTCATTGTTTTTATACTTTCTGGAGATATAATTTTTTTACCCTGATATACACCATTATTAACAAGCATTTTACAAAAACTCATAAAATCCGAAGTTGTTGTTAACAAGCCTTCAGCTCCTAAATTAGTTTTATCGTTTTGATCATAGGTTAATATGTTTCCTCGACTTGTAATTCCGTCTTGTAAAAAACCTTTAATGGATGGGGTATTTAAAAATAGTGGTTGAAAGTTTATTTTATCCTCTTTTGTTAAATAGAATTTTGTGCTATTCATATCTAAAGGAGTGAACAAATATTCATCTAAAAATTCACCAAACTGCATATTGCTTACCACCTCTATAACTCTGCCAAGAATTGATTGATTAACCCCATATAAGTACTTTGTTCCTGGTTCATATTGTAGAGGGTGTTTTGAGATTATTTCCATTAATTCCTCTAAATTGTCAGCTTTAATCGCGTCTACATAAAAATTTTCAGGAGTGCAAAATCCAGACCTGTGGGACATTAAATCAATTATCTTCATTTGATTTTTACATGGATAAACATTGTCTGAACTCAAGCAGTAATGATCTCCATCTTCAAAATCTGCATTTTTTTGTTTTTTTATATTCATGCAATTCAAATTTGAAAACGATGGAATATATTTAGAAACAGGATCGTTAAAATCAATGAGATTTTTTTCTTCCAAAATAAACATACCAATAGTGGTAACTACTTTGCTGGTCGACCATAATGCAAAGATGGTTTCATTATTTATTTTTTTATCGTATTTATTATTTGTGTTTTCTGTGTGCCTGTAAAATAGGGAGTCGGTTTTAAAAATAACAATCTCGTTACTTCCTGTTATTTCTTTGTTAATTAGTTCTTTTTGAAAATTAACCAGAGTTTGTTTGTGTGATAAATTAGATTCTATAATATTATTACAACTAGTATTTATTATAAGCAGAAATACGACAACTTTTTTTTTAGTATGCATTTAGAAAAATGAATTTTCAAATTTAAATGAAAAACAGTAACATTTACATTTACAAATAGATAATTATTATAGACAATAGGTATTTGTAATTAAACTAAAAAAAAATCTATTATATAAGTGACTAATATTGTATTTGTTAATATAGAATTTACTAAAAATATCCTAAATATTACAAAATGATTGATATCATTAAAAAATTGTTATCTTTATGTTTACAAATTATGTGTATGAATTACATTTATAAAACAAACAAATTTCTAACTAATTGATAATCAAACTATTTCAAATGAAAAAATATAAAGATAATAAATTTACTTTGTTAAAAACACTTTCTTTTTTTAGCACGTTGCTATTTTCTGCTGGTGTTTTTGCTCAGTCTATAAGTGGTAATGTCTCCAGTGAGGATGGACCACTTCCAGGCGCAACTGTAGTTGTGAAAGGAACTGAAAATGGTACAAGTACTGATTTTGATGGGAACTTTACAATTAACGCGTCCGATAATGATGTTTTAATTGTTTCCTTTATTGGTTTCGAAACCCAAGAAGTTGCGGTTTCTGGTGACCAAGTCGATGTTGTGCTTGCTGAAGGAAATGAACTTAATGAGGTTGTTGTTACTGGTTATGGTACAGAGCTTAGAAGAAATATAACTGGTTCTGTTGCCGTGATTGACTCTGAAGTAATCGAAAACCGTAACTTAACTAGTGTTGGACAGGCTTTAGCTGGAACCGCACCTGGTGTTCAAGTTACCCAGGGTTCAGGAGAGCCGGGGAATGACAGTCTTTTTATTAGCATACGAGGGGTTGGAACTCTAAATAATTCTTCGCCACTTATAATCGTTGATGGTATTGAGGGTAACCTTAATAATTTAAATCCCCAAGATATAGAATCTATATCTGTACTTAAAGATGCAGCTTCTGCGTCCATTTACGGTTCTAGGGCTGCAAATGGTGTTATCGTTGTTAAAACTAAAAGAGGTGGTAAAAGCCAGCCTACTAAGTTTTCATATGATGCATCTTTTGCAACAAGTAAACTTCTTTTCGATTGGGATCAAATTTCATTCGACCCAATCGAAAATGTTAATTGGAAGAACCAAGTAGATGTTGGAAATGGCGCTACTGGTAGATGGAGTGCAGAACAAATAGCTTTCATTAATGCAAATAAATCAAATTGGCTTGGAAGTAATGGACAAACGCCAGTTGATGTTTACATCCAAGACGCAACTCTACAACAACACAATTTTGCTGCTACTGGTGGTTCTGAAAAAACAAATTATAGAGTTTCTGTTGGGTTGCTTGATCAAACAGGTAACACTCAAGATGGATCACAATTTAAAAGAGCTAATTTTAGAATCAATTTAGATTCTCAAGTTAATGATAAATTATCTGTTGGGACAACAATATCTATGGTTAGAGGAGATGCAACATCCAGAGGTGATGTCGGATTAGTAGGTCTTAGCAATCCTTTGCACACAGTTACAAGAATACACAACATATTTAGTCCTACTAGAAACGCTAATGGAGATTTGCAAATTGCATCATCTGATTTAGTTAACTACGGTGTTGGTCCAGGTACCGGTCTTCTTGCAATTGAAACATGGAAAGATTATAAAAACGCTCAAAGAATTAATAATAATGTTCTTGCTAATGGTTATGTAGCCTATTCACCACTTGAGGGTCTAACAATCAAAGGAACTGCAGCTGTTAATTATTCTGGAACTAGTGTATATGATTTCCAAAAAAATCCAAAGAACTATTTTGCAGATGGTACTTTTTATAATTCCTTTCCTGCAACAGTTTCTACTAGAGAAAATGTAGAATTTTACACAGAAACATATTTTGCAACGGTTAATTATGAAAAATCTTTTGGTGACTTAAACTTCAAAGCACTTGCAGGTTACCAACAAGAAGAAAATAGAGTTACAAACTTTCGTGCCTCCAGAGATGGCTATTTAAGTGAAACTGTACAAGTATTAGATTCTGGTGCCCTTACAAATCAACAAAATGCTGGTTCGGAAAGTGGTTTCTCTGTGCAATCTGTATTTGCAAGATTAGATTTTGATTATAAAGATAAATTTTTACTGCAGGCTAACGTAAGGTCTGATGGTAGTTCAAGATTCAAAAATAATAAATGGGGTAGTTTTCCATCTTTTTCTGCTGGATGGATTTTATCAGAAGAAGACTTTATACCTGATACTTTTGAATTCTTGAAATTAAGAGCATCTTATGGTGAACTTGGAAACGCAAATATTGGTAATTTCGAATTTGCGCAAAGATTAAGTTTATCTCAATCCTATAACTTTAGTGATGCCAGTGGTAACGGTTTTATCGCTCCTGGTGTTGGCCAAACAACTATTGGTAACCCTAATTTGAGTTGGGAAAAAGCCAAAATAACAAATATTGGATTTAATTCAATTTTATCTAATGGATTAGGTATTGACTTTGAATATTTTATTAGAGAAACTAATGACATACTATATGATATTCCTATTAACGTACTAACCGGTTTTACATCTCAAACTTCAAATGCCGCATCAATGGAAAACAAAGGTTGGGAGCTTGGTCTAAGATATAATAGAACTTTTGGAGATTTGAAGGTTCAATTAAGTGGTCAACTTTCAAGAGTTGAAAATACAGTTACAGATCTTAATCCTAAAGTTGATGGTGGTGATCTTGATAGAATTTTGTACGAGTCAAGAATACTTGGTGAAGGCTTTCCTTTCCTTGGGTATTATGTAGTCAAAACTGATGGTTTAATATCGGGAACACCAAACGCTGCTAATGCTTCAATGGGTGCGCAAGCAGGAGATATAAACATGATTGATTTTGATGGTGATGAAGAAATAACTTTAGACGACAGACAGTATGTAGGTAAGGATATTCCAACTTATACATATGGATTCCAATTAGGTCTTCAATATAAACAATTTGATTTAGCTGCGATTTTCCAAGGAGAAGCAGATGTTCAATATTATGGACAATTTGAGCTTTGGAATCCAGATTTTGGTGGTGTTGTTACTTGGAAGAAATGGATTAATGAATCTGTAACTAACAATCCAAGTGGAACTTTTCCAAGAGCAGGTAGTACGACATCATCTTACAGATATCAAAATGATTTCTTTTTATATGATAGAGATTACCTAAGACTTAAGAATTTACAGATTGGATATAATATTCCAACTGATAGTCTTCCTATTGATGGTTTGAGACTATTCTTTAACGCAACAAATTTGTTGACGTTTACGAGCATTCCTTTAGTAGATCCAGAACAAAGATCTGGTGCTGCTACTTTAGCTGATCCAAATTTGGGAGAAGAGGGGTGGTCAAACAGACCGAATGCGACTTATCCTAATAATAGGACTATTTCATTCGGATTATCTGCTAAATTTTAATAAACTAAATACTATAAATAAATAAATAAATATGAGAACAAATAAAATAAATAATTTCATTTACGGGTTATTAGCGGTGTTTACACTGACACTAACTTCGTGTGATAAGGATTTTTTGGAAAAAACCGATCCCGGTAGTGGGAGTGTTGACGGTTTCTTTCAAGGTGAAGATGAATTTGTTTTAGGTGTCAATGGTGTATATAATTCTTTATATGCAGCTGGATACTTTACAAATTTTTGGGGAGGAAATTATTTTCATATGCATATGGAATTTGAAACTCTATCTGACAACGGTGTTGGACAAGACTGTGGTTGGAGAGGGTATGCAAATTTTGCGTGTGGTATAATGACTCCTGCATCTGGTGGTATTACTTGGTATAAGTGGAACTATGGTCTGGGAGCAATCTCAAAGATTAACCAACTTTTAGCTTTGATACCAAACGTAAACTTCTCAGCTGGTATGGCCCCAAAATGGGAAGCTGAGTTAAAATACTTGCGTGGTTTTCTTTATGCTGATATGGCTGATCTATACGGTGGTATGCCATTAATAACTGAGCCAATTGATCCCACTGAGGCTGACGCAATAACTAGATCAACCGAAGCTGAGACGTATGCTCAAGCTATTTCTGATCTTGACTTTGCTATTGCAAATCTAGACACAGAACCAAACAATGGTGACTACGGTAGACCAACAAAGCAAGCTGCACTTATGGCTAAAGGTTTAGCAGAGTTAAATCAGAAGAAATTTTCTGAGTCTGCTGCAACACTAGGACAACTAGTTGCACTTGAAGGTCCAGATGTAGGTTTAGTAGATAATGATGTTTGGGAAGGACTAAACAGAGGAACTCAAGAAACTTCTAAAGAAATCATTTGGTCAATGAAAGCTGGTCCTGGTAACGAAGGTACTGGTGACTACATCCCTTATGGTGTTGCTGGTGACGGTGACTACAATGGATGGTCTGGAATTAAATTTACTCAAGATGGAGTAGACGCATTTGAAATGCAGGCTACTGGTCTGCCAATTACAGATCCTGCTTCAGGCTATGATGCTGACAATCCATTAGAAGGGAGAGATCCAAGACTTAGAAAAACTTTCTACTTTGAGGGTGATGAGTATTGGGGAGGAACAATCGGCGATGTACAGTTCGGTGCTGTTTGCTGTAATGGTAACCTAAAAGCTCAATCAAGTGTTGGTATTGCTCCTGTTTTTCCAAGAAAAACTACTACTTACACTCAAGAGCAAAAGGCTCAAATGGCAACTATTGAATATGGATCGCCAATTGACTTAAATTTATTTAGATACGCAGATGCACTTTTACTTTATGCAGAAGCATTAAATGAAGGTGGACAAACTGCACAAGCCTTAGCTCCTCTAAATCAAGTTAGAACAAGAGCTACAATGCCTGCAATTGCTGCCGGTCTTTCACAAGCTGAAATGAGAGCTAAAATTTTACATGAAAGAAGAGTAGAACTATATCTTGAAGGTAAAAGATATTTTGATCTTAGAAGACAAGGTATGTTAATGGAGACTATAAATAACAACCAAGGTTGGGATCTTCACGGTGGAGCAAACTATAAATCACACTATGATTTATGGCCAATCCCATCTGAAACTACTGATAACAATCCTAACATATCACAAAACCCAGGATATTAATCCTGATAAAATTTAGATTGTTATTTAAACAGTTTTAGTTTATTAAGTTTGAAAAGAGATAGAGAATTTAGGTTCTCTATCTTTTTTTTCTTTTGTTTTTTCTAATTATGAGATTTTTCTATTTTATAAGTTTTTTTATTTTTTCTGTCTTACAGGCCCAAAATCAAACAAAATTCACAGATGTAACTGATGAGGCTGGAATCGATCATATTTTTGACGTTTATCAAGGTTTATTTGGTGGTGGAGTTGCTGTTTTTGACTACAACAACGATGGCTATGAAGATTTATTCCTTACAAGCGGACAGGGTAAAAATATACTTTATAGAAATAATGGTGATGGAAAGTTTTCTGATGTAACAGAGGAGGCTGGTCTTGTACAGAAACTCTTGACCGTTACAACTGGTGTATCGACTGCAGATATAAATAAGGACGGTTTTATTGATATTTTCATTACCACAATTGCTGCACAAAAAGAGAAATCCTCAAAGATAAAAACCCTCTCTAATAATTTACTTTACTTGAATACAGGTGATGGTACTTTTGTTGAAAAAACTGAAGAATATGGTATAAAAAATAAAAACTTCTCCACTTCTTGTTCTTTTGGAGATATCAATGCAGATGGTTATCCTGATTTATTTGTAGCTAATTATTTTAAGGAATTTTACTTCGAACAAGCTCTTTTTGGAACTCATAACCTTGCNATTTTAAATCATTATAGTATNAATGAAGAATANGAGCCAGGAAACGACGAACTCTATTTAAATATGGGAGGAAAGTCTTTTAAAAACGTATCAGATTTTTTAAAATGTAATCCAGGATACGGTTTTGGAGCAGTTTTTACCGATGTAGACAATGATAATGACCTAGACATTTATTTAGTAAACGATTTTGGAGAAAATAATGAACCCAACCAAATACTAATCAATCAATATCCAAAATTAGATTTTGAAAATAAAAGCAAGGAATTGAAGCTTAATGTTGGCTTAAAATCGATGGGAGTTGGAGTAGGTGATTATAACAATGATTCCTATTTAGATTATCATGTTACAAATATTTTTGCAGGTCCCTTCATGGTTAACAGAGGTAAAGACAAGTCATTTGTTAATTTAGCTCCAAATATTGGCACTGGAATCAATAAAATAGAAGGTTATAAGGATAGTAAACAAGTAATAATAGGTTGGGGAAGTCTATTTGTTGATTACGATCATGACAAAGACTTAGATTTATTTAATTCAAATGGTCCAATAAATCCAATGACAAATAGAATACCCAATATTTTATTTGAAAATAAAGGTCGTTTTTTTGATGTATGTAGAGACTCTGGTCTAATGGATTTTGGTATTGGNAGAGGATCTGTTCACTTTGATTACGATAATGACGGAGATCAAGACATTTTTGTGGTAAATCAAAAGCCCGTTTATGACATGACATACAGGGGCGGTATTGTTAAGTCAAAGCTATATAGGAACGATAATAGTAATGATTTAAATTGGTTGAAGGTTAAATTAAATGGTAAAAATGCCACTACCAGAGGTCTTGGTTCAAGGGTAAAAATATTTCTAAAAGATAATTTACAAATGGTAAGGGAAGTAGATGGAGGATCAAGCCACGCCTCTCAGAACACTAGTATAGTTCATTTTGGGGTCGGCGAAAATACTAAAATTGACTCTCTTTCTATCACTTGGCCAGGGGGAAAGACACAATCCTTAGTTGATATTGCTGCAAATCAATTGTTGGAAGTGGATGAAATAGACGAAATATTAGACCACTCTCTTTGGGATCGCTTTTTAAAATATTTTAATATAGATTAAATGTTTAGATTCCCGTTTTTTTCGCTTTTAATTCTGCACCATTTGACTTTTTATAGTCAAAATATTTTCACGGATATTACAAAGGAATCAGGGATTGATCACATTTATAATATTTTTGAAAGTGGTGGTTTTGGAGGAGGAGTAGCAGTTTTTGATTTTGATAGTGACGGTTTCGAGGATTTATATTTGGCTGGTGGAAAAAAATCTGGAGTTTTATATAAAAACAACGGAGATTCAACTTTTTCAGATATAACAATTAGTGCAGGACTTGTTACAAGTGATATTATTACTGCAGGTGCTACAACCGCTGATGTAAATAAAGATGGTTATATTGATTTATTTGTAACTACTATAGCAGAGAAAATAAGCAATTCAAAATATAAAAAACTAGCTAAAAACTTACTTTTCTTGAACAATGGAGATGGAACTTTTAGTAAAGCAACTGAACAATTCAAACTAGACATAAAAAACTTTTCTACTGGTGCTACCTTCGGTGATATCAATTCTGACGGCTTTCCTGATCTTTTCATTGGAAATTACTTTAAAGATTTTGTTGGTAATCTAGGGGTTTTAAATGGATTCACAATTAGTGATGATTACAAACCTGGAAATGATGAACTGTATTTGAATATTGAAGGTAAATATTTTAAAAACGTATCATATCTATTGGATGGATGTGAGCCAGGATATGGCTTTGGAGGAGTTTTTTCTGACGTAGACAACGACGGTGATTTAGATCTATATCTAATTAATGATTTTGGGGAACAAAAAGTTTCAAATCAGCTCTTAATAAATGAATATCCAAGATTAAAGTTTACCAATAAAAGCAAAGAAATGAATGCTGATTCTGCAGTTCATGCTATGGGTACCGCTGTTGGAGATTATAATAATGATGGATGGATGGATTATCAAGTAACGAATATCTTTTCAGGCCCATTACTTGTAAATAGAGGTAATACAGAGGGTTTTCTTGATCTTTCAAACGAATTAGGTGTAGGTATAGATATAATTGCATCAAAGGCAGGCCCATCAACAGCTGTAATTAGTTGGAGTCCAGTATTTTTAGATTACGACAATGACCTAGATCTTGATTTATTTAATTCTATAGGTGGAATAAATCCTCCAACCATGTATTTGAAAGATTTTTTGTACGAAAACATGGGAAGGGTATTTAAGGTAAATGAAAATTCTGGAATTATTGATTATGGTATTAGCAGAGGGACTGTTAAGTTTGATTTTGATAACGATGGTGACTTAGATTTGTTTGTAGTCAAGCAAACACCACTTTGGAAGGATTATAATTCAAAAGAGAGAGTTAAATCCAAATTATTTAGAAATGATACAGAAAATGAGAATAATTGGCTAAAAGTGAGTTTAAAAGGAAATGAGTCGACTAGTAGAGGTCTTGGAGCAAGAGTAAAGATTGTATGTGCTGGCAATAATTTAATGAGAGAAGTTGATGGAGGTTCGAGTCATATTTCTCAAAATACTTCGATTTTACACTTTGGTCTAGGGGATTTGAATAAAATTGACTCTTTAATCGTTACTTGGCCTGGTGGAAAAAAACAAATACTTACTGAAATCCCGATTAATGACCATATTAATATTGATGAAATTGAAAGTAAAGAAGAGTCATTTATAGATTGGATAGTTAATTTTTTTAATTTTGCATCATGATACAACTTACAAGAATTTTTATCTTATCCCTACTCGTACTTTCATGTTCAAAAAAAGTGAAATATATTGATAAAGAAATTAATATTAATGTAGTCCCTTTACCAAAGAAAGTTGAGGTAGTAGAATCAAATAAATACATTTTACTTCCGAAAAAAATTAATGTATTTATTGATTCCAAAGAAAAAAAAATCTTATTTGATTTAATTTCAAAAGATTTTAAAAAACTTAATTTTTCTAATTCATTCGAACTTGTTACAAACAAGAATAGTTCTAATCTATCTCTAGAAATTGACAATGAACTTGGCGAGGAAGAATATGAAATTGCAGTCAAAAATAAAATCGAAATTAAAGGAGGTTCACCAAGTGCTCTTAAAATGGCTAGATCTACACTTTTACAATTATCAGAAAATGATAAAGAAAGAATGATTTTTCCAATTTTAAACTTAAAAGATAGCCCTGATGCTAGCTACAGAGGTCTACTTATAGATTTAGCTAGAAAGTGGCACAAAGTTGAGACAATTTATAAATTAATCGACCTTGCATCTTTTTATAAATTAAATNATCTTCAATTTCATCTTACGGATGACCAGTTATTTACTTTTCCTTCAGAAAACTTTCCAAAACTTCAAACAGAGGATAAACACTACACTAAGGAAGAACTTTTATCCTTTGTTGATTACGCTAACCAAAGAGGTGTCGTGATTGTACCTGAAATTGATGTTCCCGGTCATTCTATGCAGTTTGTAAAAAAATATCCTGAAATTTTTTCAATATCGGATGCAGAAAGTGGAGGTNAAGACCTCTTTGGTGGCAGAGTAGATTTTGTTAATGTTTTAAACATGGGTAAAGAAGAAGTATACACCTCCCTTGAAAAGTTATTTATTGAGGTTATGGAAATTTTTTACACCTCTCCATATTTTCATCTTGGTGCTGATGAGGCAAATCTAAAACTTATTGCTGATGACCCAGATGTAAAAAAATTCATGAAAAAAAATAATTTAGGAAGTGATATTCATGAGCTGTACCGCTATTTTATTGTTAGAATGAATAATTTTTTCAAAAGTAAGGGAAAGCAAATGTTTGTTTGGGAAGGCTTTTCAGGAAATGGTAAAATTGAGATTCCTAGAGACATTACCGTATTTGAGTTTGAATCATTATACAACTTGCCCAATCATCTAGTAGAAGACGGTTACAAATTAGTTAATACATCATGGAAGCCATTATATGTTGTTCGTAGTGGAAATCCTGATCCTAACGTCTTACCTTTGAAATGGGGACCAGAGCGAATTTATGAATGGAATATGTGGAGATGGGAAAATTGGTACTACAAATCACCTGCATACAAAAAGCCAATTCAATTAGATAGAAATAAAAATGTAATTGGTGCTCAGATGTGTTCATGGGAGCAAACAGACGAAAGCGAGGTTCCTAGTCTCAGAAAAAGGTTACCTTCCTTTGTAGAGAGAATTTGGAATGTTGATAAAAAAGTTGAATTTGAAGTTTTCTTCGAAAAAGTTAACAAAACAGATATTGTTTTATCTGAAATTATTAATGACAAGTCACAAGATTCACTACTAATTGGATTTAATATAATCGGTGATGTTAAAGGCAATCCAATTAGGGAACCTTTCGATTAGTTTAAAATTTATTTTTTGTAGTTTGATTTATGAAGTGGAATAAAATACGTTTTTTAACTTTTGTTTTTTTGTTTTCAGTTGTTCAACAAAAAATCCTTTTTTCTCAAGAGCAGTCTATAGCTAGAATTTGGAATGAGGTTATTTTAGAATCCATTAGAAATGATTTTGCAAGACCCACAGTACACGCAAGAAACCTCTTTCATATGTCAGCAATGACGTATGATATTTGGACGATATTTAACAAAAAATCAAAACCCTACTTTTTAAATCAAAATAAAAATGGTGTTTATATATCATATGAAGAGACATCTTATGAAAAAGAAAATGAAAAAGCTCTTCGCGAGGCTATCAGTTATGCTTCCTATAGATATCTTTATCATAGGTATGAAGTGTCACCTAAATTCANAAAAACCAAAGATTTAATCGACTCTGTTTTTTGTAGTCTAGGATATGATCCTAATTTCAAATCAACTAATTATAAAGATGGTAATTCTGCTTCATTAGGTAATTATATCGCTAAACAGGTAATAGATTATGGATGGAAGGACGGTTCAAATGAGAAATATTTTTATACAAATCTGTTTTATGAACCTGTGAACCAACCGTTAATACTCAAAAATCCTGGATCACAAGAAATAAATGACCCAAACAGATGGCAACCNCTTGCTTTTGAAAAATTTATTGACCAATCGGGAAATGAAATTCCTGGCTCTGTTCCGCCTTTCCTTGGTCCTGAATGGGGACAGACATGGCCCTTTAGTTTAGATAAAAATGATTTGAAATTAATGAATAGAGACAATTTTAATTTTCCTGTTTATTATGATCCTGGCCCTCCTCCTGAATTTTTAGATTCAGATTGCAAAATAAATAGTGAATTTTGGTGGAATCACAGTTATGTTTCAATTTGGAGTTCTCATTTAGACCCAAATGATGGTGTTTTGTGGGATATTTCTCCTGGAGGGATAGGTAATTTAGATTTTTCTAATATTAAATACAATGTAGAAAGTTTAAAATTGGTTTATAATAGATACGCTGGAGGTGATTTTTCTGCTGGCTATAAAATCAATCCAATTACAAACAAACCCTACAAGAAACAACTTGTCCCAAGAGGTGACTATACTAGAGTTATTNCTGAATTTTGGGCTGATGGGCCAGACTCTGAAACACCTCCTGGACATTGGTTTACAATTTTAAATTATGTCTCCGACCAAAATGAATTCGATTTAAAATTTGAGGGAAAGGANAAATTAACAAATTTAGAATGGGATATAAAAGCTTATTTTATTTTAGGAGGTGCGATGCACGATGCAGCTATAGCAGCATGGGGAATTAAGGGTTTTTATGACTATATCAGGCCTATAAGCGCAATAAGAATGATGTCGGATCATGGACAATCATCAGATCCAAANTTAATAAATTATAGTCCTTTTGGAATTAAACTTGAGAAAGGATATGTTGAGCTTGTAAATGAAAAAGATAGATTGGCAGGAAAAAGTAAAGAAAATGTCGGTAANATAAAGCTTCGTNCCTGGAAAGGACATGATTATATCTCANATACTGAAACCGATAACGCAGGAGNNGGTTGGATACTTGCTGAAAACTGGTGGCCTTACCAAAGACCAACTTTTGTCACGCCAAATTTTGCAGGATACATTTCAGGNCATTCAACTTATTCAAGGGCAGCCGCAGAGGTTTTAACTCTTCTAACGGGTAGCGAATACTTTCCTGGAGGCATGGGAGAATATANAGCAAAGAAAAATAAATTTTTGGTTTTTGAAGAAGGTCCAACCAGAGATATAAAAATTCAATGGGCAACTTATCGTGATGCNAGTAATCAGTGTAGCTTGTCTAGAATCTGGGGTGGTATCCATCCTCCANTTGATGATCTACCAGGAAGAGTAATAGGAGAAAAAATTGGTATCAAGGCATTTNATTANGGAAAATCTTTTTTTTAAAATATNCCATTTAAAGTGCTTATTTANATTGCTTTATATAATTATAATTNAATAGAAACTTTAATATTATTCTTTGTATTAAATTTCTTAATAACATCAACTAAAATTGTGAGTTCTTTTCATATTTTAAAAATCATCTATCTCCAATCAACTAAAGGAGAACGATAGTAGTTTATATTTNTTTCTTCCCATAAAAATCNATGACTAGCAATCCTACTTATAAAATCNTCCCACTTCCTTTTGCTTGGATTAGTCCAGCCGATTTCAGAGTATGCAGGCAACCTGGGGAACGTAAGATAATCTATATCGTCTGAAGTTGATATTGTTTCTGACCACAGTGGTGCTTCAACACCTATAACTTTATTTTTTGGTATTTGTGGGAATTCTTCCTCTATTTTCCAATCATAGGCAGTTTTTAAGTTAATATATCCAGGCCAGTTAAGACCCAATTTGGTTAGACTGTCATATTTAATATCCAAATACATTTTAGAGGCTGGAGATAATAAAACGCCACCACCTTTCTTCATTCCAAGTCTAATATTTNTCAGGCCTTTATCTTGGTGTTTTAAATCCTCAATGTTTGTAACTACTTTGTNTTTTTGTGTTATGTTCCATAATTGTAAAACTGTATTTGGGGTAATATCGGCAACGCCAATNTCATCCCAACCAATCACTTTCTTACCATATTTATTTACAATCTGAGATGTTTTTGAGATGAANTNTAANTAGTCTTTTGGTTCTGTGACATGTGACTCATCTCCTCCAATATGAAAATATTCTCCGGGTGTAATTGCGGAAACCTCTTTTATAACGTCATCAATAAATTTAAAAGTATAGCTATTGTTACAAAGAGTACTAAAACCAACATTAGTTCCTGTATATNCTTTTTTTAGTTTCCCGTCACAATTCAGCTTNGCATAGGATGATAAAGCCGCATTTGTGTGCCCAGGGATATTGANTTCAGGAATAATGNTTATAAATTTATTTCTAGCNTATTTTACTATATCCTTGTAATCCTCTTGTGAGTAGTATCCTCCTTTACCACCTCCAACTTGTGTTTTTCCTCCAATAAGGGTGAGTTTAGGTCTAGACTTAATCTCAATTCTCCAGCCTTGGTCATTTGTTAATCCAAGATGTAAATAATTAATCTTATAGCCAGACACCAAATCAATAAATCTTTTCAACTGATCAACATTAAAAAAATGCCGAGAAACATCAAGCATAGTTGATCTAAATTTATATTCAGGATAATCTAAAATCTTTCCTGTTGGAATAAAGTTTTGATGTTCTTTGTTTTTTCTAAGTTCAATTAATTGTTTTAGAGTTTGCCAACCCCTGTAAACACCTACATCTTTGCTTGATTTAATTAAAATAGATTTTCTATTTATGTCTAGAAGATAGGCCTCATTGTTTTCAGATTTAAACTCTTCATCAATTTCTATACTTAAATTTCCATTTTTACTACTTCTGTCAATTATTTTAATATGACTTTCTGTAAATTCTTCCCACTCCTTTTTAATAATATTAGTTATTTCCAGTCCACTGTTACTAGTAATTGATAAAATAGAGTTGATTTCAAGAGCACTTTCATATGATTCAACATTATTGGGGTAGGGCACAAACTCTATTTTTTCTATCGAATCTATTACTGGTACTTTTTTGGCACATGAGGTAATTAGGCAAATTAAAATTATAAGTATTCTATTTTTGATATTCAATTTTTTATAAAACAATTCCAAGAGGTTCTGTTTCTTTCCATTTTCCTCTTGTAAAATCTGGAAAATTTTGAGGATTTCCTCCACTATCTATGGACTTTGCACTTAATGGTGTTACTGCACTCCAAAATGCCCCCTCGTAAACATTTTGATCAAGTGGTTCGCCCTTTTGTAAACATTCT
>NHEX02000018.1 GCA_002171475.2 Flavobacteriales bacterium TMED96 | reverse complement strand
TTAAAGGTGGGACCTGCATCTAGTGAAATAGAAGTTCCGTTTCCCCTTTGAAAATTCTCTGTAAGTGTTATAGAGGTTAGTGCTGTGTTTCCTTTATTTGTAACTACAATTGTAAAAACAGCTGTGTCCCCAACTCCTGGCAAATTATTCCCGTTATCAACAAGCACCCCTGTTTTTACTACTTCAACCGCTGGATCAACAGTAAAATCAATTCGAGTCTCATCGTCTACTAAATTTCCATCTGCATCATTCCCATCATCACTCACATCAGTTACGTCACCTGAGTTTCCAGGTGAACTAGCAGTAACGCTTACCGTATTTAGAATACATCCTGAGCCAATTTCAGCACTCCCAATGGTATAGGTGGCGGTGTAGTTGCCTATCTCACCCGGTGTTAGGCTTCCTTGTGCTGATCCTGCACTATTTGAATTCCAAGTTGGACCACTAGCCATAGTAAGAGTCAGTGTTCCTGTACAATCTGTTAGTAAATCAACGAGGGTAATTCCAGAAAGTGCAATCTGACCTGTATTTTGAACAGTAATAGTGAAGGTTACAACATCACCTTCTCCATTTTCACCATCACCGTTATCCGTTACTCTGTATGTTTTAGTAGCCTCGATCCTTTTATCAATTGTTAAGGAAGTAGTTGTAGAGTCGTTTTCTGTATTACCGTCGTTGTCTATTCCGTCATCACTAACATCAACCACATCCCCACTGTTACCAGGTGAATTCGCTGTAGCTGTAAGAGAGTTTGAAACACTTCCCGTGTTTGCAACTGGGGCTGTTATAGTATAGGAAGCAGTATAAATAGCAACCTCCGCAACCTTTAATGTGCCCGCAGAAGAACCAAGAGAAGAAGATTGAAACAAGGGATTATGATTTAATTGAATTGTTGCACCATTGCCATCATCAAAGTTTTCAGATAAAACCAGACCACTTAATGATACATTTCCTTTATTCTCGACTCTTATATTATAGTTGATTATGTCACCGGGGTCATTTTGGCTGTTCCCGTTTACATCCTGAACAGCAGCTGTTTTTGTTACCTCAAGAGTAGCGGTTGTGGTAATTGTTGATTCAGTACAATCATCTACTAAGTTATTATCCGTATCATCCCCATCATCGGCTCTATCGGTTGCCCGTCGATTGGTGTTTACACCATCTGCCTGAATATCTAGACAATTGTTTAATCCTCCACTATCAACTGCTCCCTGCTGAACAACATAAACTGCTTTATAAGTAACTGTTTCACCAACAAGAAGGTTTCCATTTGAGGAGTTTTGATCTGAGGAAACAAATATTGGACCTGGAGGAGTGAAAGGTGCGATAAGAGCAAGTACATTGTTATTTTGATCCTTTAAAACGTCAAAAAGAGTAACAGCATCTAATTGTTCCTCACCTTTGTTATATACTGTGATAATGTATTCTAACTGATCACCAAGACCAATTGTACCATTTCCGTCATTATCAACATAGTTCTCTACTTTAGTTCCCTCTAGAGCGGTAACTGTACTGCCAGCAACAACTTGAGTAGGATCGTTGGCTGTATTTCCGTCCGAGTCGTCACCATCATCTGATGGGTCAATTACGTTGTTAGAGTTACCAGGTGTACTAGCTGTACCTGTAACTGTTAAGCTAACACCTCCAGCAGAAACGCCAGATACATTAAATGTGTATGTAGCAATGTAGGTGCCGATTTCCCCAGCAGCCAAAGATCCTGCAGCAGAAGCGTTTGAGTTTGAGAAAAAAGTTGGAGAGGAGTTAAGTGTTAAAGTAGATCCATTTATTCCCTTAAGGGTATGTGAGATTGTCAGACTTGATAAAGCAAAGTTACTTATATTCTTTGCTTTTATTGTGAATACGACAACATCTGTAGCATTAACGGTGTTGTCAGAATCGGTAACAATATCGGAGAAGGTAGTAACCTCAAGAATCGGACTCTGTCCTTGAGCTAAGGGTATACCCAAAAAAAACAGGGTATAAAGCGCTAAGTAAAATTTCCTCAAAATCAACTATAACACGTTATGTAAAATTACAACTGCTAAGGGGCAAAAATCGTACCACTGATAGTAGGTTATCAACTTTTTAATTAACCAAAATATTTTTCTAAAAATTTGATTTACAATGTTTTAAACTCAAAGTATTTTTAAGTTTAGATTTAAACCATCAATTTGAACATCGTTTAAGAAGTTAATTTTATATAAATAATTCATAAAATTATAAGTTGATAATTCAGAATGCTTCATTAAAAATCATAATTATTAAAAAAAGTATAATTTTACACGCAAATTTAATTAATATGATAAGGAAAATTTTTTCGATTTTTAATTTTCATACCATTATAATAATTGCAGAAGCTGTTGGAGTATACTATTTATTTAAACATATCGACCTTACCATGTCGGTTAATTTTGATATTATAAGCATAGCTATTATTTTTCCATTGGTTTTTACTATTACAGGTGCTTTTAACAAAAGACAAGAATCATTAAACTATCTTTCTATATTTAGAACTAAACTAATTACACTTCAAAATATCTTCGGAGCAGTTGAGGGAGTTACAAAAAAAGACAAAGAAAAATTATCTGAAATTTTAATCAATTTAGAAAAATACTCTTTTAGCTTACTAAAAGGAAGTAAAAGATATACAATCACAGGAGTAAGAAAATTTAGTGTAAAAATTTATGATCTTACTTTAAAGAATATATCAAAATTTAACGAAAGAGAAAAAGATAGCATGATTAGGGTAAAAAATGAGATTTTTCAAAATATTGAAAACTTACATGCGCTCGAGTCCCATGGTACCCCTGTTAGTTTGAGAAGCTATTGTTTGGTGTTTATTTATCTTTTTCCTTTAATATATACGCCTTCACTTATTGATGGAATTAAATCAAGTATTTCTGAATATCAGAATATTATTTCCCTTGGATTTACAATTTTAATTAGTTTTACACTTATCGCTTTGTATAATATTCAAAATTACATTGAAAACCCTTTTGACCAAAAAGGATTTGATGATGTAAAACTAAAAGAGTTTAAATTAAAGGAGGAGGAAATTTAATTATTATTGTTCCCAATTGGGAGACCTTTTTTCTTTAAAAGCCTTAAGTCCCTCTAGAGCATCTTTTGTTCTTAAACCCTTATCTAACATTGACTTTAAATATTTTTGATTTTTTTCGTCGTCAACAATATTACTGTAGGCCTCCATACCCAGAGATATAGCCGTAGGAGAATTTTCTAACACCTCTTTAATCCATTTATCAGCTTCGTGCTCAATTTCATTTTTTTTAACAGCTCTAGATACCAAACCCCAGTCTTCGGCTTTTTGAGCATCAATTTCATATCCTCTAATACACCAATCAAGTAAGACTCTGGGTGGTATAATTCTCATTAAAACTCCCATTACTTGCATCGGAAAAATACCTCTTCTTGTTTCGGGTAAAGAAAATTTTAATGACTTTTCCACAATTACATAAGTACAGCATGCTAAAAATAAATATCCTCCAGCAAAAACATTGCCTTCAACAATTGCCATGGAAGGCTTGCTAAAGCTAGTCCACAAATTTACAAGTAGGACTTCTTTCATGGGTTCTCCAATGGATGAATCATGCTGATCTACCTTTCCTTGCATAGCTGATAAATCTTATCCTGAACAAAAAACATCGCCTTTAGCTCTTAAAACCAAAACCCTTACTCTTTTATTATTTTGAGCATATTGAAGAGCAAATGCTAATTCATTTAACATTTGAGGATGAATAGCATTTTTTTTTGCGGTTCTATTAAGGGTTATTTCAAAAACTTCATTTATTTCATCTATTTCTATAAAAAAAAATTTTTCGTTTTGGAATTTTTCTAGCTGCCCTTCTCTATAATAATTCATTTCTTAACTTTTAATAAAACATGTCCACCTTGAATATTTTCTCCCTTTACAACATTTATAAACTCAATTACCCCATCTTGATTTGAATATAGCGTATTTTCCATTTTCATAGAGCTAAGCACAACAAGGGGTTGATTTCTTTTTATTTTATCACCCTTTTTCACAAAAACGTCAACAACTAAAGACGGCATTGGAGATATGTATCCTCTTTTTTCTTTTTCTTTTTCTTCTTGCCCACTAGGATATCTATCAATAACTTCTAGTTTAATATTACCAAAATCCATGGAATAAACATAGATTGATTTATCAATTTCTTTAATATGGAATTTTTTAAAAACTCCANTTATTTCTGCATGAATGACATTACCTCTTGCTCTAATAATTGACACATTATAATTCGATTTATCANAAGAGAAGATAAAATCCCCATTCACTATTTTGTATCTACATTTAATATGATTGCCATTAAAATAAAAGTTTTCGGTTTGAAGACTGTAAAAGTTATTTCTCCAACCAGATGGTAGATGTTTTAATATTTTCTTCTTTCTACTCCTTCTTGACCACCTAAACAGAGATGCAGCGATAGATGCACTCTCAATCGTTGACTGATTTTTTTCAAACTCAGTCATTTTCTTATTCTCATTAATAAAACTTGTATCATAATCTCCCTTTACAAAGGAATTTGATGAAAGAATTTTTTTTAGAAGCTCGATATTCGTAATAGGACCAAGTAAAACTATTTTTGACAGAGCGTATTTTAATTTATTTATTGCCTTTACTCTATTTGTATCAAAGGCGATAATTTTAGCCAACATAGGGTCAAAATAAATATTTACCAAATCACCATTTTTCAAATCGCTGTCTACTCTTATTCCTTTCACATTTGGGAATTTGAGTTTATGAATCTTACCGGAGGTAGGTAGAAAATTAGATGCTGGGTTTTCAGCATATAATCTTACTTCAATTGCATAGCCTTTAGATAAAATATCATCTTGNTTTAGATTGATTTTTTCACCTTGAGCAATTTTGAGTTGAAGNTCTACTAGATCGATACCGGTAATCTCTTCTGTGACAGGATGTTCGACTTGAATTCTAGTATTTACTTCCANAAAGAAAAAGTTTTTTGTTTTATTATCATAAATAAATTCGACTGTACCCAAGCTTTTGTATCCAAGTTTCTTGCCGATTTGAGNAGCACAATCAACCATTTGTTTTCTTACAGTATTATCTAAAATTTTAGAAGGAGATTCTTCNATNATTTTTTGATAGCGTCTTTGAATAGTACACTCACGCTCAAAAAAATGAAAGATATTTCCTGAATTATCACCTAAAATTTGAACTTCAATGTGTCTTCCTGATTCTACGTACTTTTCTATAATTATTCTATCATCTCCAAATACATTTTTAGCTTCTCTTCTTACCTCATTTAAGGAACTTAAAAACTCATTTTCTTTAAAAACTGTTCGCATTCCTTTGCCTCCGCCTCCAGCNGATGCTTTTAAAAGTACAGGAAATCCAATTTTCTNAGCTTCTTTAATTAATTTTGAGTCTTTATCATTGGTATTCTCATACCCTGGAAGGAGTGGAATTCCAAGCTTTTTTACCAAACGTCTAGCCTTGTCTTTATCTCCCATNAACTCAATTGAGTCAGGGTCAGGACCGACAAATATGATATTTTCATCATTACATTTTTTAGCAAAAGAGGCATTTTCTGACAAAAATCCGTANCCAGGATGGATAGCGTCAGCTTCAAATTTTTTTGCAATTTTTATAATTTGTGGTGAGTCTAAATGACATTGGACTGGATTTTCTCCTTCGAGAAGAACAGAAATATCTGCCTCTTGAACATAATTTGAATTAGAGTCAGCTGAGCTATAAANAGCAATAGTTTTTATACCTTCCTTTTTACANGTTTTAAAAATTCTTTTAGCTATTTCGCCTCTATTAGCTACCAATAATGTTTTAATTAATTTTGCCATTATCTACATTCTAAAAACACCAAAAGATCCGGTTCCTTTAATTTTTTGATTATATATAACAGCCAAACAAAACCCTAAATAATTTCTAGTTTCTGAAGGTTCTATTACACCATCGTCCCACATTTCAGAGGATGAGTGCCAAGCAGTTTGCTTTTTACTCATCATCTCAATAAGCGCTCTTTTCTCTTGATCCATTTTACTCTTGTCAAGTTTTACTCCTTTTTTCTTAGCTGCGTTGTTTTTAATAATTTCCATTNCCCCAGCCAANTGTTCACTCCCCATTACNCCAAGTTTGGAATTTGGGTAACTAAATAAAAATCTAGGATTATATGATCTTCCATTCATAGCATAATTTCCTGCTCCAAAAGATGAACCNATCATTAAACTTAAGTGTGGAACTTCACTATTGGAAACAACATTAATTAACTTTGCTCCATTTTTAATAATTCCGCCCTCTTCATATTTTTTACCAACAATAAATCCAGTTGTATTATGAATAAATAGTATTGGTGTNTTATTTCTATTTGCAAGTTGTATAAACTGGCATGCNTTATTAGCTGCCTCAGAAAAAATNACCCCATTGTTTGCTATAATTCCGATAGGATATCCATGTATTTTNCACCAACCTGNNACCATCGTCTTTCCATACTCNTTTTTAAATTCTGCGAAATCAGAATCATCAATAACTCTGGTTAANAATTCTCTAACGTCAAACGATATTTTTGGATTAGCTGGAATAATACCGTTTAGCTCTTCAANANTATATCTTGGAGAAAGAACTTTTTTTGGNNTTAAANAAGGATTTTGNTNAGGTAAATACTTAATTATTTCTCTTGCTATTCTAAATGCATCAAATTCATCTTCCGCTAAATAGTCTGAAACACCAGATATACTGCTATGCATTTCTGCACCACCTAATTCTTCTTCTGTAGACACCTCGGTTGTTGCCATCTTAACTAGCGGAGGTCCAGCAAGGAAAACCTTTGCTTTATTTTTCTGGAATACGGTATAATCGGACATTCCAGGAACGTAAGCTCCACCTGCTGTTGCATTTCCAAATACAAGTGAAATCGTGGAAAGACCTANNTTTGATCTTTTGGTTATTTCCCTAAATGTTNCACCTGCATTGTTAAATATTTTATCCTGGTCGTTTAAATTCACACCCCCGCTTTCAACAAGGTTAATTGTTGGGAGTTTATTTTCTTTTGCAATTTGAGCTGCTCTTAATCCCTTTAGACTTGTNGCATAGTCAACTGATCCACCTTTACGCGTTCCAACATTTGATTGTATTAGACACAATCTTTGTTCAACAAATCCAATTCCACAAACATTTGTNCCTCCAATTCCAAATCCGGAGTCATGATTTAGTCCCGCTAGGGGAGATAATTCTAGAAAAGGACTATCTCTATCGATTAAAAGTTCAATTCTCTCACGAGCAAGAAACTTTTCTCTCTCCCTTGCCTTCTTAATTGAAGCATCCGTGCCTTCAATTTTGCTTTTCCTTAANAACTCTTTGAGTATATCTATTTGTTTGCCCATTTCAATAGAATTTACTTTGAAATTGGAAGAGTCAGTTTTTATCTTAGATTTGAGTATCGCCATNGTTAATTCAATGCAAAATTAAGAAAAAGATTAGTTTAGATTCTTATATTTATAAAATATTGATTTTGCGGGTTTTAGTTGAAAATGCTATTCAACAAGCTTAATCATTATTTAAAAACCAAACAACAAAACATGAGTAATAATAATTCCGAAACTCTATTTGACTTCAAATTTTATGAGTTAGAAAATCTTCATAAAGACAAGCCNTTTTTNAGACAACCCTTCGGCGATTCCTGGGAAGAATATTCCTATGGGNAAGTTGGAACATATGCTAGAAAACTTGCTTCTGGACTTAAGTCCCTTGGNCTTAGAGAAAACGCTCACATNGGNTTAATTTCTAAAAACTGTAGAGAATGGGTTATTGCGGATTTGGCTATAATGATGGCTGGTTACATTAGCGTTCCTTTTTTTGCAAACTTAACTTCCAAAGAAATAAATAATTTACTTGATTTTGGAGATGTAGATTTACTTATTGTGGGAAAAGTTGAAGATTGGGAAAATCAAAAAAAAGGGGTACCAAAAAAAATGCCTATAATTTCATTTCCTAATTACGAGGGTTGCTCAAATGTTCAAGAGGGATATAAGTGGTTTGATTTTATAAACAAATACGAACCCCTAGAGAAATGCCATCAGCCTAAATTAAGTGATACTTGGACAATTATTTTTACATCCGGTACAACTGGGGATCCAAAAGGAGTTGTTTTAACTTATTTGGCCCTTGACAAAACAAAATTGATTCACTCACAAAGCAACCCTTTAAANGTTGATTTCAATGGNAATAATCAATTTATTTCNTACCTACCACTAAATCATATAGCTGAAAGAGTNGTTGTTGAACATACAGCTCTACGCTATGGTGGTCAAATTTCTTTTGTTGAAAACGTAGAATCATTTGCGAAAAATTTACAATCTGTAAAACCCTCAATATTTTTTGGNGTTCCTAGGGTATATTCAAAGTTTCAAATTGGAATTTTAGAAAAAGTACCACAAAATAAACTTAATTTATTTTTAAAAATCCCAATCTTATCCTCAATTATAAAAANNAAATTAAAGAAAGCCTTAGGTCTTGTGAATGCAAATGCTATTGCCTCAGGTGCTGCACCTCTTCCGGAAACATTAAGAACTTGGTTTAGAAAGATTGGTGTTGATATAATTAATGGCTATGGAATGACGGAAAATTGCGCAATTACTTCTCAATTATTTGAGTTTGATAGACCTGGTTCAGTTGGAAAAGCTGCTNCTGAGGTTGAAATAAAGATTGATCCAAATAATTCGGAAATTTTAATGAAAGGACCTTTTCTCATGAAAGGCTATTATAAACTTCCAGATTTAACCAAAGAAACGATTAAAGACGGATGGTTACATACTGGTGATCAAGGAGTAATTGACAAAGATGGATACCTATTTGTTACAGGAAGGGTAAAAGACTTATTCAAAACAACCAAAGGAAAATATATTGAACCTTTGGTACTGGAATCCCACTTCAGTGATATTAGTGAATTTGAGCAAATATGTGTTGTTGGACTGGGGCTTGACCAACCGATATGTTTAGGCGTTTTGTCAGATATAGGAAAAGGGAAAACAAAAGGGGAAATTAAAAATTTCATGTCTTCATATCTTGAAAAGANAAATTCTAAACTTCCTGGATATCAAAAAATATCCACATTTGTANTTGTTAAAAACCCTTGGACTGTAGAAAATGGACTGACAACTCCAACAATGAAAATTAAGCGGAATTTAATTGATAAATTNTATNANTCGAATTATTCCAAATGGCATAGTGACCAGGAAAAAATAATCTTTGAATCATGATTCAATTAAAAGANTGTGTTTGTTTGGTTTACTGAAGTCTTAAAATTGNATTGTTTTTTTTAAAAATTTAGTAAATTTCANCCCTNTTTTTTTTNAAANTCACAAGGGTTTACAAGGTTTTAAGTCGAAAACAGTTAATTTAAAAAGTGTAAAACCTACAAATAAAGTAAATTCTTATTATTTTTGGTGGGAAGATTGTATATTAAAGTGTATGATTTTAACCAAATTTCAAAACATGAATGGATACCAGTTTTTTGTCTTGGTACCAGTAATAATAAAAAAACAAACAATTATGAAATACAATAAATTATCTTTTACACTTTCAGTTTTTTTGCTGTTTTGTGTTAACCTGATGATGGCACAGTCTACCATTCGTGGTACTGTCACTGATTCAGAGACGGGTGNAGCTATTCCAGGTGCCAACGTTGTAATAGTTGGAACTAGCGAAGGTANTACCGCTGATTTTGATGGAAATTTTGTTCTTACAACTGATCAAGATTTACCATTTAAAATCGAAATTACAAGTGTAGGTTTTTCATCTCAATCAATTGAAGTAACTTCTTCAGACCAAACAATTTCTGTATCTATGGACCCTGGAGAAAGTTTAGAAGAAATTATAGTATCTGCATCTAGAAGACCTCAAAAACTCCAGGAAGTACCNGCTTCTGTAAGTTTGATTTCTTCAAAAGATGTTGAGAATGGTGCTCAAGAATTAAATCCAGTGAGACTATTAGTAAACACTCCTGGTGTTCAAATTCAACAGCATTCACTGAATTCAATCAATGTAGAAATGAGAGCGGGAAGTGGATTATTTGGAACATCTACATTCCCAATTTTNGATTACAGATACTTAGCTACACCAGCTGCAGATTCATTCTTCTCTTATAGCACAGGTATTTCAAATATCGATATCGCAAAGATAGAAGTTGTTAGAGGAGCCAATTCAGCGATGTACGGCCCAAGTGTTACCTCTGGTGTAGTTCATTTTCTAACTAAAAGTGCAATTGATTCTCCTGGATCAACTCTTGAGCTAACTGGAGGGTCAATGGATACAAGAGGAATAAATTTTAGACACGCTAGATCAAACGAAAGTAAAACATTTGGCTACAAGTTTAATTTAAACTACCAGTCCGGACAAGATTTTAGTTTAGACCCAGAAGAAGATGCCGGAAGAATAGCTGGCTACTCTAAAACTGTGAGTCAACCTGTAATTGTTAATGGCCAAGTTGCAAATTTTCAGTCTCAAAGAATTTTAAGAAATCAGGGAAGTCTAGATCCAGACGGAGATAATAACCCTATGGCTCAGGAGTTTAAAAATGTATCTGCAAATCTTCATTTTGAGTACAGACCAAATGATGATACGGAAATGGTATTTTCTAATGGATGGTCAAACTTTGGAGGAATGTTTTTTAACGCATTAGGCCCAGGATATACTGCTGGAAACGACTATTGGACTCAATTTAGAATGCAAAAGGGCGGACTTTTTGCTCAAGCCTATTATAATTATGCTGATGGTGGAGACAGTAGTGATCCCACCTTCCTTTATGGAACAGGACTTAGACAAGTTGCTGATAGAAGTAGTGTAGAAGCTCAAATTCAGTATGCGTGGGAGGCTCCATCTTTATTAAATACTGAATTTGTAGTTGGAGCAGATTATAGAGATACTAAATCTGATTCACAGAATACCCTATATGGAAGATACGATGATGGTAAATATCAAATATTTG
>NHEX02000017.1 GCA_002171475.2 Flavobacteriales bacterium TMED96 | reverse complement strand
AAAAATCGTACACCTGACAATTTTATTCAACCTAAAAAACAGCACCATTACAATAAATTATCTGTTTCTTATTTCTTTAACTAATTTTGTAAATCCATTCAATTACTAATTCCATTAAATCTCTTTTTGGCTTTCTCTGGATTCAATATTTTAAAATATAAGCCTAAATAAATCCCATTAAAATTTTGAGTCTCTGCTTGATAATTTCTATAATTTCTCTTTTGAATCTTATAACTAATTGAAGTAGAAATTCTTTTTTTAATAATGTATTCTATTCCTGTAAAAACCCCCACAGAGTTAACAAAGACTCCATCCATAATTTCAATTTTTTTGGTATTTTTGTCTAGCTTATTAAATCCATTTTGGTAAAAATTATATGTTCCACCAAGGAAGAAATTAATTTTTTTCAAAGGATAAAGTTTGATAAAAAATGGGATTGTTATAAATTTTAAATTATCAAGACTTTTATTAGTTTCTAAATTATTTTGATAGCCAATTTTATTAATACATATACCTGTTGACAAACCAAAAGTTCTTGTAAAACGGTAGTGAATGTTAGTCCCAAAGTTCAAATTTATTTTTCCTGAAGTTTCTCTATCAACTGTATTTGTCAGACTCGGCTCTAAAAAAACCTCAAAATTTAATTTCCTGTAAAACTCAAGATCAATAGAATTTTTTTGATACTGTTGAATCAAAAGCTCGCCATCTTGAGCATGTGAAAAATTTGTAAATAAAAGCACAACTAAATATGTAAAATTTATAGTGATGCTACATGAATTAAAGACAAACTTCAAGAAGCTAATTTTCTTATGGCGTCAATAAAAACCTCAATCTCATCAATTGAATTATAAACGTTTGGAGTAATCCTACAGCCTTTTACATTCGCATAGTCGATAGCAACAGTAAAGATGTTGAACTTTTTTAAAAGTTGTTCGGCCATAATTTTGGGAGGCATGCCTTTAATCCCTATGTTACCAATACCAAAGCTTTTTGAGAATGATAAGGGAGTATTTATTTCAACATTTGACACATTTTTCAAATTTTCAATCCAATGATTTTGAAGTTTTTTGAGTCTTTTTTCTTTTCTTTTGATTCCTAACCAATCAATGTAATCAAGAGCATTATTTATGGCTAAATGTACATGAACAGGATTGGTCCCCAAATGATTTAATTTTTTTATTCCATTGAAATCATTTGAGTGTCCAGCTAGCAAAGGCCAAATTTTTGAAATATGCTTTTCTTTAATATATAGTAATCCTGCACCTAATGGAGCGGACAACCACTTATGCAGACTCGAACCATAGTAATCACAATTCAAATCCTCAATAGAAAAATTAAAATGACCAATACAGTGAGCTCCATCTACCATTACCTCAACACCATAACTGTGAGCCATCTCACAAATTTTTTTTATAGGAAGTATTTGGCCAGTTATGTTGATCATATGACAGACCATCAGTAATTTGGTTTTTTTGGTAATCTGATTTTCATATAGCTGAACAATTTCTTCATCTGAGGATGGATGATTAGGAATCGAAATCACTTTGGCCTTGATATTATATCTCTTAGATACCTGCTCAAACATTAATTTCATGGAACCATAGTCCTGTAGTGCATAAATTGCTTCATCTCCTTTTTCCCATGGATAACCTCCTATTATTAAGTCTAATGATTCAGTAGTATTTCGGGTAATAATAATATTTTTCTTATCACAAGACAACCAATCCGAAATCCTTTTTCTAAGTTTTAGATTATCATCTTCAAGATTATTTCTCATATAATAGGAACCCTCAAAATTTACAGTTTTAACTTGTTCAATATATTTATATAGAGTTGGATTGGGGATGATGTTATAGTAACCGTTTTCTAAATTTATATAATCCGGCTTTAGGGAGTAATGACCTCTTACGGTTTTCCACAAATCATCTTCAGTCTTGAAGGAAGGTAAACTAAACTTATTCTTATCATAAATAATATCATCTGGAAAAGAGTAAGTGGCTAAACCCACCAAACCAAATTTTTGAATAAATTCTCTTTTATTCATAATCTCTTAAAGTTATGATTTTAAATACAAAAAAAATAACCCAAAATAAATAACTAAATAGATGATGTAATTCCTTCTAACTCTTAAATACACTTTATCATTTGGATATAATTTAAAAATCAATCCCTTTAACTCTTTTATAAAAAGAGGCTTAATATTAATTTTCCAGTCATCTGTCTGATAAACGATTTTTCTGAATTTGCTCCGGAAGTAAAAGCTTGGTAAACTCCAAATAAATAAAGCTATAAGAATAATCTGCTTGGAAAACACTAGTTAATTTTTAATAAAGTAGGAAGCAGCAAGTATAATTATTCCAAAAATCAAAACAATCCCACTATTTTCTAATAAAAATTCAAAAATACTTAAAGTAACACCAAGTCCAATGACAAAAACCCCAAAATTTCTAATAAAATACTTCATTAAAATTTTCTAAAAAAATAAAAAATTAAAGAGAGAGCAACACTTATTAAAATTGATGACCCTAGGGGGAAATAAAATTTAGTATTTCCCTTTTCAAATTTAAAATCCAATGGGTTATTGTAATTGATGCCATTTTTTTCAATGATTAAAAAAACACCACCTACGATAACCAAAAAAACCCCAATTAAAATTATCTGCTTGGCCATATTAAATATGTTATTATAAATATAACTTTTAAATTTCTGACAATTCTAATTAAAATATTAAATCAACTGTAAAAATTTAGGATTTCAGAAATATTTCTGTAGTAGCTTCTACCAAATAAAACCAAATGAACTAGAAGAGGGTATAATTGATATATTTTCTCTCTTTCAAAATAACTATTTTCTAAAGGAATAATGTTACGGTAACTTTTCATCGCTGCTTCTGGGTAACTTCCAAATAAAGAAAGCATAGCCCAGTCCATTTCTGGATGACCATAATAAATAGAAGGATCAATAAAGACAGGTTTTCCTTGTTCATCAAAAATTAAATTCCCTGACCATAGATCTCCATGGATTAGTGATGGCTCTGTATAAGGTATATAGGTGTCCAATTTTGAGCAAAGTTTCTCTATTTTTTTTGAATCTGCTTTAGTGAGCAGTTCTCTATTAAATGCAGATTTTGTAAGATGAAGAATTCTATGATTCGAATAGAAATCTTTCCAATTATCTTCATTCTTATTTATTTGTTTTAATGAACCAACATAATTGTCATAATCAAGACCGAAAAATTCATTTTTATTTGAGTGAAGAATAGCTAATTTTTCACCAAAGAGTTCCCAATTACCAAAGCTTCTATTTGGGATGTACTCTAAAGCTAAAAAGGCCAAGTTGTCTCTTACTTTTTCGAAAATAACCTTTGGTGTTCTAACTCCAGATTGATTTAATTTTAATAACCCATTTTTTTCCTTCTCAAACATTCCTGGGAATGTTAGTGAATTATTGATTTTAACTACGACCTTGTACTTTTCAAGCTCACATAAGAAGACTGAATTTATACTCCCCCCTCCTAGCTGATCAAATTTTTTTATGTCTGAATTTAATTCTTCTCTAATTATTTTTTTGGCAGTTTCTATATGATCCATGTAAAAACTAGGGAAGAGTTTGGTATCCCATATTGTATAAAATAAATCCGAAAATATCAGCATACTGGTCTATGCGCTTGCTTACAGGTGTACCTGCTCCATGACCAGCTCTTTTTTCAATCCTTATTAAAACAGGGGAATCACCAATATGCTTTTTTTGGAGTTCAGATATAAACTTGTATGAATGAGCAGGTACAACCCTGTCGTCATGGTCAGCAGTTGTAATTAACGTTGCAGGGTAATTGGTATTTTCTTTTACATTTTGAACAGGCGAATATTTTTTTAAATATCTATACATTTCCTCTGACTCTTCAGAAGTCCCGTAATCATAGGCCCATCCTGCCCCGGCAGTAAATTTATGATATCTTAACATATCTAAAACTCCTACGGCTGGGATTGCCACCTTTATCAATTCAGGACGCTGGGTCATAGTAGCCCCAACTAGCAATCCACCATTTGAACCACCTCGAATTGCCAAATAATCTGAAGTTGTTATTTTTTTAGAAATTAAATATTCTGCAGCAGCAATAAAATCATCAAACACATTTTGTTTGTTCATTTTTACACCCTGAAGATGCCAATTTTTCCCATATTCTCCACCACCTCTAAGGTTTGGGACAGCATAAATCCCACCTAGCTCCATCCATATGGCATTGGAAATACTAAATGATGGTAAAATACTAATATTGAATCCCCCATAAGCATAAAGAATGGTTGGGTTTTTTCCATTATACTCAATCCCCTTTTTGTGAGTTATTGTCATGGGTATTTTTGTTCCATCCTTTGAAGTATAAAAAACTTGTTTTGAAATATATTTTTCTGGATCAAAATTTATATCTGGCTTCCAATAGATTTGCGTATTATTATTTTTAGGATCAAGTGAATAAATTATGCTTGGAGAATTATAGTTAGTGAATGTAAAGTAAACCTCTTTATCATTTTTCTTACCACTAAACCCTCTGGCAGTCCCTACACTTGGAAGTTGAATTTCACCTAAGTTTTTGCCATCCAAATCATACTTTATAATTTTGGATTTTACATCAACAGTATATTTAGCAAAAAAATATCCTGCTGAGTAGGATATATTTAGTACGCTTTCTCCTTCAGGAATAAAGTCTTTCCAAAATTTTTCGTTTGCTGTTTTAACTTTTGTTGATACAACTTTATTATTAGGAGCATTCTTATTTGTAACAAAAAACAATCGATCTTTTTCACTGTGGACAAGATAGCTATCTGTACCATAGTCTTCATCAATAGGTATCAAGGGTGAGTCATTAGTTCCTAATGATTTCAAAAAACTTATATTTCCTTTGGTAAATTTTGAAGCTTCTATTATTAAATATTTGTCGTCCTCTGTAACAGAGGCTCCCACGTATCGGTGTTTTTCATTTTTCTTTCCACCATAAATAATTTTATCATCTTTTTGTTTTGTCCCCAATTTGTGATAATAAAGCTTGTGCTGATCTGTTTTGTCACTTAACTCGCTTTTTTTTGGTCTATCGTAACTTGAATAAAAGAAACCTTCGTTTCCTTTCCAGCTAATGCCACTAAATTTTATATCTACAAGGGTATCTTCAATAATTTTTTTCGATTCCGTATCCATTACAATCATCTTTCTCCAATCACTACCACCATCACTTATTGAATAACAAACTTTACCCCCGTCTTTCGAAAAACTAAGTCCCGAGAGAGAAATTGTTCCATCATCAGAGAATTTATTTGGATCTAAAAAAACCTCTTCAGCGCCATCTTTTTTCCTATACAAAACATACTGATTTTGAAGGCCGTTATTTCTATAATAATAAACATGTTTGCCTTCAAAAAAAGGAGAGGACAGCTTCTCATAGTTCCATATTTTCTCAAACCTTTGCTTTAAATCTTTCCTAAATTTTATTTGATTAAGATAGGTAAAGGTGGTGATGTTTTGTCTTTCAACCCAATCTTTTGTTTTATCACTCATATCATTTTCAAGCCATCTATAATTATCTGAAATTTCTTCTCCGAAGTAATTATCTATCACAGGGATTATTTCAGTTTCAGGATATACTAATTTTTCATTTCTGCATGAAAGGTTTACAAAAAAACAAATCATTAGGGGGCAGACATATCTATTCATTTCAAAGCTTTGTGTAGATTAAAATAGTATTTGAAACTACTCAATAAATCCGTTAATATCAAATTTTGAAACAAATTCCCATATTAATTCATTTGTGTTAATATTGTTTGATAATAAAGAATTATAATCCCAAGTGTGCGTCCCATTGAGTATCTTATAATGAGAAACGAAAGGGGTTTCTATAGAATCTTTGTATACATAATTCTCAACTCCTTCAAAAAAGTTAATCCCCACATTTTCAGCAAAGTTTAGTTCAGACCAGAAATTTAAAACGTCATTAATTGGGACTAATCCAGGGGCACCCTCATATGGAACAATAGGGTCGTTCACTCCGTGAATATTAATCATTGGCTTTGGCATAGTTGCCTGGCAATTTTCATAAGTATCGGACATCATCGTTCCTGCAACAGAACCTATTGCTGCAATTTGGCTATATAAATTACACGCTAGTCCATAGGAGAAAAAGCCTCCATTGGAATAGCCACAAGCATAAATTCTGGAACTATCGATATTTATTTCTTCAGACAAAGTGGTTAAAAGTTTATCTATAAATCCTAAGTCATCCGTACTGCTTTTATTTCCCTCACCTATCAAGCTTGGATTCCAATGAGCATAGTTTCCAAGCAGAGTTCCTTGTGGATATATTAAAATAAAACCTTTGGATTCAGAAAGTACTCTCATATCAGCACTTCTCAAATGTCTTTGAGCTGTTCCGCCAAAACCATGAAAATTTAACATCACAGGAAGAGGCGTATCTTCACTGTAAGACTCAGGGATATATAGGATATATTCCCTAATTTGGTTTTGATAAAGTAAACTTCTATTAAGTAGGCCCTTTTTATTCTCAAGATTTGGCAATCCGACACTTGAACTTTCCTTACAGGAAAATAGAAGAAGAATTAAAATTTTTATACAAAAGGATTTAAACGTTGTTCTCATTTGTCTTTTACTTCTACCTTTAGAGTTAGAGTTAAAGTTAATTGCACTTTGCAGACTTATCTGAAGCCCAAATGATACCTGACTTTATTAAATCCATATGTAGTGGTTCCAAAAAATATTTTCCTTTGTGCCCCATTGCAGAATAAAATGCTTTTCCCTTTCCAACACAATTTGTCCAAACAATTGGATGATCTTCACCCATTTTTGATATGGTAATTCCATCTTCATTTATATCTCCAAACAATAAACTTTTTTCATCCAAATTATAAATAATACTAGAGCCGTTTCTTTGAGGGCTTTCATCAAAAAAGTACCATTCCTCTTCTCTTTCCCACGTGGCTGGTAATCTTTGACAATTTGTAAAACTGTTATTACATTTTTTTTCTAAGGTTCCATTTTGGAATTCATATTTCCCATTTGGGTGATGGGTAAATTTTGCTTTCAGAAGAACTTTATAATACCATTCCCAATTTTTGGAATTATCACCTGCACCATGAATTCCAACATATCCCCCACCATTCTCAATATAATTCTCAAATGAACTCATCTGGCTTTTATTTAATGTATTTCCAGTAGAATTATTCCATATTACAACATCAAATTTTTTTAAATCCTCAGTATTAAATAGCCTAGGGTCATTGCTAAATTGAATACCCCAATTGTTTATAAGTCCTAATTTTTTAACTTCACCATTAAATGCTTTAATTGCATCAGTATGACTATAATCCCCTATTGCTGAGTACACAAGGACAGAAAGGTCCTTATCCTCTTTGTAATTAAGTTTAATATTTTCTTCAATATTATTATTTCTGCTTTTAAAAAATTTGTTGTAAATATTAGATATGCCTTTGTAGCCAAAAACCCTAAGAGGAATAATAATAAATATGTGATTACTTTTTTCATACATCCAATTAGTTTTTTTTAAGCCATTTAGGAATCCCTCCAATAATTAGTGCAAAAAAAAATAATAAGCCAATTGTATAATTTGATATTTCAAGACCTAAAATATTTGATAAATTAACCCCCACAGATATACCCAATACAAAATTGATATACATTTGCTTCCTCTAAGATAAAAATATCTAAGCAAAGTGTTCAGCTTGGACAATGGAAACCGTATGTTTATATTTGTTTAATGAAAAATTATGTAGATTTTTTAAAGGAAACATTCATCAAGTTTTACAAATGTGAACTTAAAACTTGGAGAAAAACATTTAGATACAAAAGTTGATGAAAATTGTTGATTATGCAAATTTGTATGTAAATGATGACCAAAGTTGGTTTATAAAAATCATTAAATCCTTTGTGAAGTGTTGATATTATAAAGAATGGGGATGTAGCTCAGTTGGCTAGAGCGTTTGACTGGCAGTCAAGAGGTCGAGGGTTCGAGTCCCTTCTTCTCCACAATTTGTTAAATCTATTTCCTATGAAAGGTATTAGTGGCTTTGGATATTTAATTTGGGCAACTGTGATAGTCGATATTCTCTGTCAGATATATGAATACTATTCCTATTAAATCTCTACTAACATAAAGTTCTATTTATTTTGATATTATGAAAATTAACAATTGGCTCTTCTACATAAGCATTATGATATTTGCTTTTCTTTTTGTCTCTAGTATCATAAATGGAGAGTATTATATGACACTTATATGGGGTGGTGCACTACTTAGTGATATTGGAATGCTTTGGTATAACACAAGAAATAAATAGAGTAAAGGCACTTATTTGGCACCAATTAAAACTGGATGTAAAATTTATTATTCTATAATAATTTTCATTTTTGTTTATGAATTTAGACAGCTCAGCTATTATATCTTTTTTCATTTGACGACTTCTCATAATTTTAATTAATGATCTTTATATTTTTTTGATTAACAAACAAAAATAAAATTAACGTTAGTAGCACAAAATTAATTGCATGAAGCTAATATTCTCTAAATTTTTGGATAAATATCCTTAGTGATCTCAGAAACACTATCTCCAGTGTGTTTTGTATTTACTGGCTCAAAAAGAAGAATCCAAGTTTCTTCATCTGCGCTAGGTCTGTGTTCAACACCTTTAGGGACTATAATCATTTCACCTTGAAGAATTTTTTTAGTTTTGTCACGAAACTCCATATTTAATTTTCCTTTAATAACATAAAAAAGTTCGTCTTCTTCTTTATGAGAGTGCCAGACGAAATTTCCTTTAACCTTCGCTATTATTACTTGCTGTCCATTTAGTTCGGCTATTGAGTGAGGACTCCAGTGAGAATTGAATTTTTTAAATTTTGAAAGAATATTTATTTTTTTCATTTTAGTTAAGGTTTAAAGTTAAATTTTAGATATTTTTTATCAAATAAAAAAACATAGAAATTTCTTTGATGTGATAATGTATAAGAAATTTTATTTAATTAAAACATGACAATCAAAAGAAGAAAATTTTTAAAATCCTTATCTCTAAGTGCAATATACCCCTTGGCAAATATTGAGACGTCATTATTTTCAAACCCAAATTCCTCTAGAATAAAAGAATTTTACCAAAAGGCAATAGTTATCGACGGGTTAATAATCCCAAGGGGCTGGAATGAAGATTCGTTTAAAGCATTGGATGAATCAGGGTATACCGGTTTCAGTGCATCACTGCCTTCAAAGAATTTTAGAATTGCGATGTCATCTTTATTGAAATGGGAGAATAAAATTAAATCAAATTCCAATAAATTAATATTTGCTAAATCTTCAAAAGATTTTTATAGCGCCAAAGAAGAAGGCAAAACAGGAGTTCTTTTAGGTTTTCAAAATGCCACCATGATTCAAAACTCAATTGAAAATATAGAATATCTTTACAAAGCTGGGACTAGATGGATTCAATTAACATACAATCAGCGAAATTTACTAGGTGATGGCTGTACAGAAAGGACCAACGCTGGATTATCCGATTTTGGAATTGAGGCAGTGAAAAAGATGAACAATCTTGGCATCATGGTCGATGTTTCTCATTGCGGGAGAAAAACAACAGACGATGCAATAAAATATAGTGAAAAGGGAGTATCCATTAACCACTCGATGTGTGAAGCATTATATAAATATCACCCACGCGCCAAATCAGATAAGCAACTAAAATCTATGTCCGAAAAAGGTGGAGTGATTGGAATAATTTGTTTAGGATANATGATTGGACCAAAGCTAGGAGTTGAAACAACATTTCAAACATATTTGAATCATATCGAGCACGCAATCAATGTCGCAGGTATCGACCATGTTGGCGTTGCTGCAGATTTTGCCATTCAGGGGATCAAAGNAAGTGGAGCAACTAAAGAGAATTGGTACCTACCTAGATTAAAGAGTTTTAAACCCTCCTACAAAGTACAATGGCCACCCTGGATTCCAGAAATAGATTCTCCAAGGCGATATTTGAATGTAGCTGAAGGATTAAAGAAAAGAGGTTATACATTTAATGAAATTGAAAAAATACTAGGATTAAATTGGTTAAGGTATTATAAAGAGGTTTTATAAATGTACATAATAGAAAAACATAATAAGTGGTTTTGTTTCGATTTTTCAATTTTTTTAAGATTGAGATTAATTAAATTATGAAGACAGAATTTATTTAATTATCACATTTGAAATTCTAAAAAACTTAATTTTGAATTATAATTATTTTAAATGAAAAGTTTTTTTATTACAATTATAGTGTGTCCAATATTTTTATTTGGACAAAACCTAAAGGTTAATGATTATAAAATCACTATCCTTTCAACTATGCTCTCTGACTTTTATATAGGTGAATGGGGATTTAGCGCATTAATTGAATTAGATGGTAAAAAAATACTTTTTGACACTGGTTCAAGAGAAAATACTGTTTTAAACAATGCGAAGGAGTTAAAAATAGACTTAAACGGGATTGANAATGTTTATTTAAGTCATAACCATAAAGACCATACAGGTGGTTTAATTAATCTTAAAAAAAACTATCCAAATTCTTTTTCAGTAGCTCATGTTGGAGAAGGAATTTTTTATTCCAGACCTTCTAACAAAGCAGGCAAAAATTATATTTTATTAAATAAGGAAAAAATCAAAGATATGGGTGTCAATTTCTTATCGTATAAAAATGCAACTCAGATTTTCCCAGGGGTATGGACTACCGGTCAAGTACCAAGGAAATATGACGAGAAAAATTGGAGTAGACTTGGGAAAATAGTTAACCCTTCAGGCGAAACAGAAGAGGATACTATTCCTGAAGATCAATCCCTTTTTTTTGACACTGAAGATGGAATTGTTATGGTTAGTGGGTGTGGCCATGCAGGAATAGTAAATACGATTGATTATATTAAAAAAATCATTCCTAACAGGCCCATTAACAAGGTAATTGGAGGATTTCATTTACTAAAATTAAGTGATAAAAAGTTAAAATGGACCGCAAAAAAAATGTTAGAATCTGGTGTTGAAGTTTTTGTAGGTGCTCACTGCACTGGAATAAATTCAACTTATTCAATTAGGGAATTTATGGGATTAGATTCAAAAAATGTCTTAGTAGGTTCAGTAGGCACTTTTATAAGCAAAGAAGGTGTGTTTCCTGGATATATGGAGTAGACAATTTAATTTATCAAAATTTTTAAATTGGTTTACTCTTATTGATAATATTTTTTAAATTTAAATTTCATGAAAAAAAAGTATACTTTAGAAGAAGTTATTTTGATATTTGAAAAAAAAATATCAAATAAGAATTTCATCGATTCCGTTCACAAAATTAAAATGATGACAACAATTGAAATGCTAAGGGGACTCAAGCTGGAACTATAATACATTTTTAAAATGAAAAGGTTTTTTTTATTGCTATTTCTTGTTCCTGTTTTCTTATTTTCTCAAGAAATGAAAAAAAAGCAAAAAGTGTTGGTTCATTTGGTTTTATTAAAATTTAAAGATAAAGCGGATACTGGTTTATTTGAAAATGAATCCTATCAATACTTGTCAACTATAGAGGGTGTAAANAACTTTTTGTTCTCAAAAAATATATCTCCGGAGGGAAAAAGTAAAGGGTTTACTCATGCTTTGATTATGCAGTTTAATTCTGAATTTGACAGAGATTCTGTTTATTTACCACATCCTAAACATCTTACCTTTGCTAAAAAATACTGGAGGGATAATGTAGAAGACTTTATAGTTTTCGATTACTGGGAATAAAATCATTTAATTATTAACCTTTTTTTAATGAGCTTCAATAATTTTAGATAACATATATTTGCATTTTTGATTCAAATGAGAATAACACTTAAAAATCCAGATAAACTAGGAATTCTATCAAGTACCCTTTGTTTAATACATTGTTTTATTACTCCTTTTATCTATATATCTTTTGCAAGTCTAAAACAGAATGAGATTTTATCTTTTTCTTTGAAAGGTGTTAATGTAATTTTTATTATTGTTTCTCTNNTAGCTGTAAATAGATCAACAAAAATAACCACAAGTAAAATTATAAAACCTATTTTTTGGCTCTCTTGGATTTTTCTTTTTTTTATTCTTTTTAATGAGGAAGTTAAGATTATTGAATTGCCAGAAATATTCTCTTATGCCTCTGCTTTAATTCTTGCTGGTGTTCATATTTATAATTTAAATTTTTGCAGCTGTAAAGACGAAAATTGCTGTAATCAAGAAAGAAATTAATTTTATATCAATTTTTGGATATTTTTTTTAAAATAATCAATGCTTTNTCTGGCACTGTCCATAGAATTTAGTTTATAATTTCCNCCCTGCTCTAAATAATAACTCTCCAGTCCTGAAAGTTTTGGTTCTGGTAAAATCGTAGTATAATCGATTGAACCGTAACCGAGTTCGGTGTAGTCTTTTGTAATTGGATCCATGTCTTTTATATGCCAGAGTTTAAATTATGAATAAAATTTATTAGATAAAAGGAATTATTGTTTTGTTATATTTACACTGTTAACCATAAATTAAATTAAAATGAAAAAAATACTTACACTCGTCACTTTTTTATTCTCTTTCATATCAACAGCTCAATTTTTACAGAGTCGATTATTAAAAGTGGAACAAAAAAACATGGAAAAATTTATGTCTGCTGTAGCAAACAAAACAAAACTTTATAACAGTAAAGAAGGACAGCCCAGATATATTACATTCCAGATTCTCACTGGTCCTGAAGCTCAGAATTTTGTTAGAATGCAATATGCCCCAAAAGTTGAAGACTTTGATAAAATCGATAAGGTTGGTAACGCATATTGGCAAAAAACAACAGCTGCCTTGCATCAATCTGTAGGAAATAGGATATGGTATCGAAATGCAGACGCTAGTTATATTCCTGAAGAAATGTCTAGAGTTAATCACAGAAGAATATTGTATTACAAAATTAAACCTGGAATGGGGAAAGACTTTTGGAGATATAGAACAAGACTTGTTAAGGCGCTAAAGGCTGCTGAATGGCCACAAAGAGTTTCAACTTTAAATTGTGCATCAGGCTGCGACGGNAATTGGGTTCAGGTAAGATACCACCACAAAAATTTTACAGGTGAGGCATCTGATAATTCAAATTTTTCTAAAGTGGTTGAAAAATATAATGAAATGTATGGTGAAGATTCATACGAAGATGATTCACAAAAATTGCAAATGTCAGTAATTGAAAATAGGACAAGGCATCACCAAAGATTACCAGAACTTAGTTCACCTTGGAACTGAAATATAACTTAAAGATTAAAAAAACCCTTCATTTGAAGGGTTTTTCTTTAAGGTAATTTGAAAATTTAATTATACTGAGCCATTCTTTCAATTCGCACATCTTTAAGATCGATTACTTCGCCTCTGTTAGTAAAGTATTCAGTAATTTCTTTAGTATACTTTTCTTGAAGATTTTTATGCATCATAATTAAATCGTCAGTGTCTTCTCCGGACAACAGTACCCAGTGTGTTGCACCACCGGGGCGTCCCACATCATAGGTTCCAAATGCAACGGTTCTATTTTTAAATTCCGAACTCCCCAATTTTTTTAAAATATTTTTGTGAGCTTTAGCGTAATTCGATGGGTTTTTTACGATAACATCATAAACCAATAAATTGCTTTGTTTGTCATTACCTTGTTTCCAATCTATTACCCTTCCGCTAAATGCTCTAGTTTTTTGCATGAAAGGTCTTAAACTGGACCAAAAGGCACTATTTTCGTATTCACTCATGTCTCCCTCTGCCCTTCCTCTGTTTCCAATTGGACCGTAAAATACGAACCTGTGGGTAAAATCTTCACTTCCTTGCCACAGTCTTTCTAAATTAAACCCACTATTTTCTTTAAATTTTGCATCTTTCATAAAATCGTCTACTATTTTTGCGACAGCACCCCCTTGTCCACGATCAACTTTAATTTCAACTGCTGTAAATGCGTTCTGTCCGAAAAAATTAATCGTTGTAAATAATGTGAATAAATAAATAATTTTTTTCATTTTGAATTGTTTTTAGTTAAAGTATAAATTTAAAAAACCCCTACAATGCAGGGGCTTAAATAAATTATTTTTGTGTTAAATAATCAATACGTAGCTAGGAGAATTCTTAAAAATCCTCTTTTAAATTCAATTTCCCCTCTATTTTTTCTATATTCTGCATAGGCTTTTTGTGTTTCAGCATTACTAAACTTTGAGGGTAATTTTTGATGTCCTCCAAACGCCCCCTTAAAATCTTTAAAGGCGTTAACGACCCATATGTTTCCGTCTCTAGAATCAGTACCGGCGCTAAAACCCCCTGTAAGTGTAAGCCTACCATCTTTGTTAAATTTTGAATATAATTTTTTGTAAGCTTTAAAATATTCATTTGTTGAACCTGCTCTAAATGAATATATTCTTTGTATCGGATAATCTGATGGATTTCCTTCTCCAAAGCTAGCCTCAATATATCCCATAAATGAACTATAAAGTGATATATGTCTGTCCAGTTTTGATATAAATAAACTCCAAGCGTCAGAAGGTGGTGTAGAATATTGAGCAGCTAGTCCATCTAAAGGACCGATGAACAAAATTTGGTGGCTATAATTCCAATTTGAGTCTTTAAAATGATTTTCAAACAATGAAACAGTTACTCCTTCAGCGAGTTTATTTTTTGAGAAGTAATCATTAAAATATTTTAAAACCAGCTCTTCACTACCAGACTCAACATTAAAATTATAAGCAGTCCAGTATCCAATTTGAGAATATGAATTAACTACTGATAATAACAGTATAAAAGATAATATTTTTTTCATTTTTAAATTGATTTATAGTTATAATCTAAAATTACAAAAACTATTTAAATCAAAGTAATTTAAAATAACTCTACTCCACAGAATATTTTTCGATCCAAGATTTGTGATATTTTACAATTGTGTCTTTTGGTATTCCATGTCCAAAACCGTCAAGTTCAAGAGTCCTTAAATCTTTTAGATCTGTTCCCACAAGTTTTTTCCATGGTAAATAAACATCCTCATAACCAAGAGTTGCATCCAGTTTTCCTACAATGTGAAAAATTGGAGTTTGTACTCTTCTTAAGTAATAATGCTCATCTATTTCTTTTTTAGATTTTTGCATTCTTAATCCCCCAACTACTAGAAATGCAGATTTAACCCTTTTATCAATTGCTAAAAAAATATTTGCATATCTAGAGCCTAAACTATATCCATAATAAGACAAATTCTCGAATTTGAAGTCTTTCCTTGTTTGTAAATAGTCCAAGGATCTTTTATAGTCTTGACCCCATTTTATGATCATTTCTTTGTACTCTTCGCTCTCATTTGGGAGCCATGTATCAATTGCTCTTTCCCTAGAGTAAGTATTATAATATATGGGATGGAATATGGCATAACCCTCATCAATTAAATACTTAAATTGAGATAAAATAGTTTCAGGTAGTTCATCAACGGTTTTATTTAGAATTGCTCTCGCTGATGGAACAATTATTACGGGGTTATATCTATCATCATAAGAGTTAGAATATATGATATATCCAAAGAGGGATTCTCTGCTTTCATAGGTAGTTTTCATCGAAAATGTTTCAAGTGTATAGCCCTCTTTGAAGTTGTTTGCTATTTGAGTTGAAACGTTAAGTTCTTTTTTTTTATACTCAAACTGAGATTTAAAAAGTTCAAAAACTTCGTCACTTACATCGGGCTCAATTGTTATGTCCCTATAAAAGTCGGGAATAACTAAAGTTTTGTTTCGATCCTTTCGATTCTTAGTTAAGTTCTTAACTAGTCTGATCCCATTACCTATACTTCTGTCCATTGGAGGTAAACTAGCATAATTTTTAACATAATACGAGGGTTCCTGATACGATCCCCCTAATATTGAATATTCGTCTCTTTTATTCCCAAAAGGATTATGTAACCATTCCTTTACATTTCCTGCGATGTTGTTGACTCCGTTTGCACTCCCCCTAGCGTCTGTAACCTCACGCATTTGATTTGAGTTGAAATTACTATTATCAATTACCCTAGAATCGTAAATCCCTGAAAAACCAGTTCCTGATGCGTAGAGCCATTGAAAAACGTTTGGGATATCTAGGTTTCTGTATTTAGCGTAGGCTTTTGCTTCAAACCAACTTATTCCAGTTACAGGGTGGTTTTCAAGGCCATTGGGGAACTTTCCATACGACCAATTAGCGGGCCCAGATTTTCCATACTTGCCAGTAAAAAGCTTCATGCTTGATTTAAAATCGTAAGACCTTTTGTCAATTGTTATTGGGAAGTCCCAAAATTTTGGATTTAAATATCCGCCATCGTCTAAAAATTCTTGGTATTCTTTATTAGACACTTCGAATTTTGATATGGTAAAGGGTTCAATTTTAATATCATCAAATTGGACACCCTGCAACCACATTCTATTAAAATTTTTACCGAGAAAGGCTTTATGATTTTGTGGGAATTTAAATTTTTTTACAGGTAAATTGTATTTGTGGTTAAAGGTTGCCTTTTCGATATAATTTACGCCATTATGTTCTAATTTTAATAAGTAAGAATTTCGGACCCTAGGTACAGCAAATGAGTCAATTGGCGTAAAACCAATTTGTCTGAATAAAGAATCACCAATTATTTTGATACTAACTTTTACACTATCTACATTGGTCTTCACCTTTACATATCTTCGTGATTTTTTGAAATAATTGTTTATTATCTCATTATTTGGATTTAGCTTATGAAGGCTCTGTGTCAAAATATAGACATCAAATATCTTACCTTTATCATATAGCTCAATAATTTTTGGAAGTTCTTCATCAAGAAGTTTTTGAGTCGAATTTATCTTCCTGAAGAAAAAAAGAAATACAAAAATTAAAATTACTGTTAGCGAAATATTTAATATCAATTTAAAAATTGATCTTTTCCTAGGGCCCCGACCAGATAACTTTTCTTTATTAGCTTTAACTAAAAAAGAAATTATACTTGCTAGGAGAAAAATAAATAATATTATCAATATTAAATTAAAATAAAAGCTATCAATCTCAAATTTTCGAAAAACCCAATCAATTCCTTGCAACAAAGTGAATCCAAGGGCGAGGAAACCACCTATAAATTGCAAATACTTATTGGAGTTGTCAAACATTATTCAGTTGGTAAAAGACCTAACTGGGAAAGCAATGAATAATTATCAAAAAAGTCTTGTTCTTGGAGAATTTTTCCATCTTTCATCAACACGAGAGTAGTACCAATCAAGTCAATTTTTTTACCAGTTGCAGGGATTCCAAAAAAATCACCATCATGAGTCCCTTTAAAATTCCAATGTTTTACAATTTTGTCTCCTTGTCCAAGGACATCAACGATATTAAATTCAGCATCGGAAAATCCAGTTAAGTAATTATTGTAATAGGCTTTGAAAGCGTCAATTCCCACAATGTCACCATCAGCAGTGATTGCTTTTATATTTTCATCAAAATTATCTAGATTAATAACTTCAATATTTCTTGCATTTATTGCTTTATCCCAAACCCTTGAATATAATTCAACATTACTTTTAACTTTTGAACTTTCATTAACTAGATCTGTACACTCTTGATTCGTTTTGGTATCACAATTGATAATTGTAATTCCCAATAAAAAAACTAAAACTTTATATTTCATTTTGATTGATTTATGATTAACTTAAAGATACAAATATTCTAAAATAAATTTTAATCTTATTTGTTGGTGTTACTTGGATAAGAATATTCAAAACATTCTAGTTCAAAAAAAGCGATGGAAGCCAGGAGATGATCGAATATGTCGGACATTATTTGTTCATAGTTTTCCCACTTTTTGTCAGCTGCAAAGGCATAAATTTCAATTGGAACACCTTGGGCGGTAGGAGCTAGTTGCCTTACCATTAAGGTCAAATCTTTATTTACCTCAGGATGACTATTTAAATATGCTAAAGCATATCTTCTAAACAAACCGATGTTTGTAATGTTTCTTCCATTAAGAAGTAAATTTTTGTTAATATTCATAGTCTTATTTTCAGCCTCTATTTCATTTCTTTTTTCAATTATATAATCTGAAATTCTCTCAATTTTTTTTAACTCAAGAAGCGTACTGTCTTCTAAAAACTTAATACTGGAAACTTTAATTAAAATGGACCTTTTAATTCTCCTTCCACCAGATTCATTCATACCTCTCCAATTCACAAATGAATCTGACACTAGTCTATAAGTTGGTATAGTTGTAATTGTTTTGTCAAAATTTTGGACCTTAACAGTTGACAGATTTATTTCAATTACATCCCCGTCAGCATTGTAACTTTTCATTGTTATCCAGTCTCCTATGCGAACCATATCATTAATAGTAACTTGGATACTTGCCACAAAACCTAAAATAGTATCTCTAAAAATCAATAGAATAATTGCAGAAAGAGCCCCAAGAGTTGCTAGAAAAGCACCAACATCTTTTCCGGATATGATTGAAAAAATAACCATTATACCAATAAACCAAACAAAAATCATTACTACTTGGATATAGCTGTCAATAGGTTTGTCTCGAAAATTAGGTATTGTTTTAAGAAAATCTTTCAGCGTATTAAGTACCCTCCTAATTATAGATATAACTAAGAAGGTTAGTAATAAATCCATCAATAAAATAACAGGTCCATTTATTACTTTTAAATTACCTAAAACAATAGGGAATAAACGAATAGACAAAAGAATTGGAGGTAAGTATGCTAAAGTAGACGGAATTTTATTCTTTATTAAAAGATCATCAAATTTAGTCTTGGTTAATTTAGAGACTTTAATGAATAAAACCGTCAAAACTTTTTTTGCGATTATCCAAATAATGATTAAAAAGAATAGTAAAAAAACAGAGTATATTATTGCCTCTAGTGCAATGGATGCATTGTTGCTTAGTCCTAATTTATTGAAAATAAATGTTGAAAGGTCAAATTTCATAATACATATTTTACTTTTTCAAAAATACTGTATTAATTTCAAATATGCTTTCTCCATTATAATATGAAAAATTTACAGGGGCTTTCAATTATTATACCTTCTTTTAATGAAAATATTAATCTGATTAGGTTAATAGATTATATTAAAAAGTTTCATTTGCCACTTTATGAAATAATAGTGGTTGAGGGAGGGACTGATTTTCAAATAAAAAATAATTTTAAACCTCATAGAGAGGTTAAAGTAATCAATTATGATAAAGGTCGAGCGAAACAGTTAAATAAGGGAGCCAAAACAGCAAAGTTTGACTGGTTATATTTTTTACATTCTGATTGCGTACCCCCAAAAAATTTTAAAGAAATTATATACAAATCAATGGATAATAAAAATCAAGCAAGTTGTTTTAAACTTAAATTCAATCCTTCAAACTTTTTACTTTCATTGTCAGCCAAAGCGACAAAATACAACAATATTTTTTGTAGGGGAGGAGACCAATCTCTTCTTATTCACAAAAGCTTGTTTTTTTTGTGTGATGGATATGATGAAGAATATAAAGTGTGTGAGGATATAAATCTGATTAAAAAGATATATAAGTTGGGGGAATTTAAAATTATGGAAGGATATATTATAACAGATTCTAGAAGGTTTTTAAAAAATGGAACATTAATACTGTTAATCCACTTTGGGATAATTCATCTACTACATTATTTGAAACTTAGTCCTAAGTTTCTATATAGCTATTATAGGCTATTTATTAAATAAATATTTTTATTAATCCCCACTTTGAAGTTTATCACTTAATCCATTTATTTCTTTGTAATGAAAAATCTTAACCCCCTTAAAGTTCATTTTAGAAATTTGAACCATGGCTATTGCTACTTTTTCGGCACTAATTGGTTTATATTTTGAAGGCACCAAAAAAGAAATTTTAGGCATTATCATTTGAGCTAATTTTTCTCCAAATCTTTTCTCATTCCTTTTTCCTAACAATAAAGATGGTCTGAGGATAGAAACAGATTTCAAATTTATATCGGTTACGTATTTTTCTACCTCACCTTTTAACTTTAAGTAGAAGCTTTTGCTTTTAAAATCTGCTCCAGATGATGATACCAAAATTAATTTATCAACACCTAACTCTTTGCAACTGTCTGCAATATCTTTTGTAATTCCAAAATCAATTCTTTTATACTTTTCTTGGTCACCTTTTACCTTAGACATTGTTGTTCCAATTGTTAAAAAAACCACTTTGCTTTTCTTGAGAGAATTTAAGATTTCAGTCTTTTTAAATAGATTAATTTCATGAACTTTTATTTTTTCATCTCTAATATTTATAAGTGATCGAGTTGCTAAATGAATTTTTTTAAATTCTAAGTCTTTTCTTAAATAAGGAATTAATCTACTTCCAATTAAACCAGTAGCCCCAAAAACAGTCGCCTCAATTTTTTCAATATTTGGATTCATAAAAAAACCCTTATAATAAATTAACTATATTTAAATATCAATTTAAAAAAAATTAGGAAAATTCTATTATTACTAATTTTTATTTTATCGATTTCATTTTCTGGTTGTAGTAAAGATGATGATGACAAATTATGTTTAACCTGCGTAGTGGAGGGAGAATCATCTGATCGACTCTGTGAAGGAATGACAGATCCTGATTCTGGTGATACCGCAACAAAAGAATTATTGGAGGTTTCCAAAGCTCTTTTGGAGGCGTTTGGAGCAACTTGCACACTAGAGTAAAAGTTTTATCTCAGATTAAGTACGGTTCCAAAATTTAAAACAAGTTTAGTTATCATTCCAGCTAGGAACAGAAATATAATTATGTAAAGCATAATTGTACCCAACTTTTTCATGGTTTATTTTTTAATTTTTCTTATTGCATAATAAGCTATTACAATAAGTAAAAAAACAAAAGTATATATCATGAAGTTGGAAAAGAAGTATCCCATTTTAGACGATTCTATAAAGTAAATATATAAAAAGACAATCTATCCATTTTAAATTTTACACAAAAAACCCTCTCCAAATGAGAGAGGGTTCAGTAATTTAAAAGTCAAATTTATCTTGCAAATTGGACCATTGAAGAAATTTTTCCTTCAAGGTCAAAATAGAAAATTTCCATTAAATCTTTTTTCCACTTTCTTCCATTTTTAAAGACTCTTTTTTCAGAAGAATAAACAATTACACCTGATGCGGCATCCGTATTTCTTATTTTAATAGGCAGCATAGCAATTGGGCTCCATTCAACAGATCTATAGGGTTTAAAAAGGTTGCCTAGATCACTATTTTTAAGCTTCATAGTTTTACCATCATACGTATTTAGGGTAAATTCCTCAGCAAAAGCATCTTTAAATCCTTCCACATCCATTTTATTATAATCTTNNACAAGCTTTTCTAAAATAGAAGTTTCGCCTCTGTTNGAAAAAACAAATGGTCTTCCAGAGTTTTCACTTTTTTCCCTTCCAAAGAACTTACCTCCATAAGGCATCCCAAAATTTACTGAATCAATAGCTCTCCACTGTTTAAATCCATTTACCTTCCCATTGTCATCAAGAAGAAATATTTCCATAAGGTTAAGTTTTTCATAAGATCCATTTTTGTAGACCCTTTCTTCATCTGACCAAGCTAAAACTTGCTTGTATTTACCGTCCTCTCCAACTAAAGGGACGATTTTATAAGGAACCATACTGAGAGACTCCATGGACTCCAGATAGTTTTTTGACCACTCTTTTCTTTTTTCGGTTAAAAATTCCTCTGAATAGTATGAGAAAAGCTTCTCAGTGTCTCTTTCAGAATAAGTCTTAGCAAGTTCTAATAAGTTGTCGGTCATTTTTTGACCACCAAACTTATATGCTTTACCTTTTCTTTCACCTTCTTTTAGCCATACCCCCCCTGTGGTTTGACAGCTTGATATAATAAGGGGCATAATAAAGATTAAAAAGAAGATATATTTTAAATTTTTCATTTTGATTACGATTTATGATTACTTATCAAATATATCAAAATGAATTTTTTCTGGACGAATTAGTTTAACTTATTATAAATTCAATTTTTTAATCATTTTTGATCATTTTTTGATCAGTTTTTATCATTTTTGATCATTTTTTATCATTTTTGGTCATTTTTGATCATTTTTGGTCATTTTTGATCATTTTTTGATCAGTTTTGATCATTTTTTATCATTTTTGATCATTTTTTATCATTTTTGATCATTTTTAGCCATCTCTTTTTTATAAATTATAAAAAGTAGTATGATTTTTAATTGAGGTTTGCTTTAGAAAGGCTAACCTTTAAAATGCAAAGAAAATTAAGGGAAGAATTATTTACTTACCAGCAAATCTTCCTAAAGACCAACCAATAACTGCCCCTTGAGGTCCGCCAATAATACCCGAAATTAATATATCTGTTATAACAAACTCCATAGAATAAATATTGGTAAGTCCTGAAATAGTAAAATCAAAGAAAATAAAACAAAGCAAAGAATACCAAATACCTGTTAAAGCACCTTTCCTGTAATCTTTTATGCCCATCTTGTCAAAACTTATCACCCATAGGATGAGAAGAGCTAATGATCCTATGAGCATAAATAGAGGTTCAGGTTCTTCATTTACAATACCTGGGAATAGTTTTGCAAAATCCATTTGACTGGGGACATAAAATAAAATAGCAGGTAAAATCCCAATGATTATTGAAGAGGCGAAAGATATACCAACTGTGATTAAAATTTTTTTCATTTTATTTTTAATTTATGACATTAACGTCTGCTATTAAAAACAGACGTTAATGTAAATAATAATTTATTGTTTTACAGCAAATTTTAAAGGTTGAAATATAACTTGATTCCTAAATCCATCTGGATTATAGACACCCATTTTAGATTTGCTTGATGGAGGCGTTGGTCCTTCACCTACTCTATATTTCATAAGGTCTTCTAAACTTTCAAACATATCCCAAGTCACAACCGTTGACCACTCTGCTGAAAGAGGTGCAATTTTTCTTCCCACTCCCCAGTTGACCATATTCATTTTGTCCATGTTAGCTGTAAAAAAATTCTTCCACAAGGTTTGATTTTCAGATATAAAACCATTTAGATTTTTAGGTCTTGCAAAATTAAATTGTATAAAATTTCCAAGACCTTTAGCAATGCTGACTTCGTCAACGAAAATATGTCTACCATCTTCTACCCATGTATAGGATTTATCAAGTGCAGCCACAATCTCTTGTTCCTCTTTGGAAAGTACTTTGGAAGCATTTTCCCACCAACTATTTTTATCACTTAGCATTGCTGTTATATTCTTGTTTGATTGAACGAAAAGGTAGTTTTTTCTGTTTTCATCGTCTATGTTATCCATTGTTACCCTTCTTAAAAAAGCCCAAAAGGCAATATCTCCATTTTCGACAGCATTTTGAGCTACTTTTTGCATGTACATAGATTGAACTTTTTCAAATGCCTGAAGATCGCCTTCCACTCTAACGAAGTGCATAGAGAATGTTTGATATACTTGAGCACCAGCAAAAGTCGAAAAAAGAATAATTAACGATAGTAATTTTTTCATAATATTTAATTTATGGTTAGCATGGGTAAATATATCAAAAAAATATTCAAAATTATTTTAAAAAATTTGATCATTAAGGATTCTTATTTAATATTACAATTAAAAAAATAAATCTTAAAATATGAGTTATACAATAAAACATTTGTTCCACATAAAATCTTCAATCGATGACGTATTTGACGCACTCACGGATATTCAAAAACTTCAAAAATGGTATACAAGTGAAACTTCTGGCGAGTGTAAATTAAATGGCAATATCAATTTTAAATTTGGAGAGATTGATTTTAAAATTCAAATCATAGAATATGAGAAGAATAAGAAAATAACTTGGGAATGTATAGACACAACTTTAGATGCATTAATTGGTCAAAAGTATATTTACGAATTAGACGAAAATGCAGACAAAACTAGAGTTAGATATTCTCAATCGGCTTTTGAAGACCAAGATGATTTTTATGCTAATATGAATTATAGTATTGGAAAATATTTGGAAAGTTTAAGGCAATTTTGTCAAAGCGGGATATCAGAAGGTTTTGGCAGTGATGGATATAGAACTTAAGTAATTGATTGATATTGTAGATTAGTTTAAAATTTTAATGTATGAAAAAAATTATAACACTAATTAGTATCACTTTTTTAATTTCTTGTCAACAAGAAATGAAAGAAATCGAGGCTATAAAAAGAATTGGATATGACGTATCTGATGAAACAAGTAAAAAATTAGATCTATTCGGAGGCCCTGAATCTGCTACAAAAGTTTGGGAAGATTATATTAAAGCCCATAATGAAGGGGATTTGGAGGCAATAACAAAACTAAATTTTGATGATATTAAAGTTTGGGGTCCCAACGGTGAATTTATCGATGGATCAGAGGCTCACATTAATTTTTTATCAATGTGGTTTGAAGGTAACTCTCCAAAGTGGGAGCCAAATTATTTTATTTCAAATCAATTAACCGATGAAAAAGGTTCTTTAAAGCAGTGGGTAACATCAGGTCATGATTTAACTGTAGAAGTCGAGGGAGAAAAAGTTAAAGTATTCCAAGTTCACGATGCACTCATAGAAAACGGAAAGGTAAAGATGTTTTACGTTTATGAGCGTGCTGATGTTCCAAAAACTAAATAATAATTTATAAATTTATGGTATTAACCATAAATTTAAAATTCAATGAAAAAATTACTTTTATTATTTAGCTTATTATTATCTATTAATAGTTTCTCTCAAAATATTTATTGGTTCGATGTAATAATTGACGTCGATAGACAAAATACAGAGAATGTTGTTGAACTCGTTACAGATTATTATTCAAGTATCAAAATACCAGAGGATGTTAGCGTATCATTTTCAAGTATTGCAATGAAGGGTAATAATTTTAAAGGGACTCATATCTTAAGTATGTTTAGTCAATCTGCAAAATCACTTGCAGACTTTAGAGGTTCCTTAAAGGGACCTAGCTGGCAACTTTACATATCTAAAATAAGGAACTATATAAAATCATCTAGAAGAAGTGCAGGTGTAGGTTTGCTTAATTTTTATCTAGACAAGCCACAACCAATAGGTCAAGCTTGGTTTTTTAAAGTTAAAAATCAAGCTGGGTTTGCGGCTTCTTTTGGAAAACTTATGAAATCAGTTAAAAGCCCTGGACTTGTAAGTATGGGACAAATTGTACACGGTTCGGACAATGGCGAGAATATTTATATTTATCTTACGTATCCAGATTTGGAGTCTGCTTTTAAATTTGGACCAGATAACAAAAAGGAACAAGAAGCATTTGCAACTTTTCAAAAGGAAATATCGAATTCTACCTATAGTCAAACATTTACACGTGTACTTATAAAACAATTTTAATTTATTTTTAATTTAAAAAGTCCTCAAAAGAGGACTTTTTTTATTTTAGATTTTTAACTCAACTGATGAAAGCTAATTTTTTTAGTGCTATAGCAATTTTCTTTTCAATAATTGGTTCTTTTTAAGTTGAACGTTATATTCAAAAGATAAAGCTAAAGGAAGACAATTCTATTTTATCAAAAAATGTCTTGTATGAACTGGAACAAAACTATTTTTCTCTTCTTACCACAAGGGCAGAATTAAAATCTGTTGTAGATGTAACAGATTCTATTTTATCCAACTGGAGTTATTTAAATTCTGAAAAAATTAAGAATTATTACTTTCAAAATCAGTATGCTTTAAGAGACGATATGAAAACTATCCTAGCCTCAAGACCATATTTTAACTCTAAACAGATGTATTTTAATTCTCTCATTAATTCGGGTTTAATTTTAAAAATTGAAAATGAAGAATTAAGAAACGATTTAGAGGAAATTTATGATGTGCTCACATTTAAATATGATTACGGTTCTGCTAATTCTGAAAAAATTACAGCCTGGTTCAACTCTAAAATGATTCAAAATAAAACGATGAATCAAGAAAAAGTTTTTAATGAAAACTACGATTTTGAACTATATAAGTATCTAAGTGACAGGAGAAGAACTGAGGTTGGAAGACTGTATGGAATAGAAAATACTACTGAAAAATTAAAAAAAGTAATAGAAAAGGTTAAAAGGGAAGGTTTATTCTGATATTTACATTATGAGATTTGCAATAATTGCTCCGCCAACACAAACAAAAAAGTGGAAAATAGAGTTTGAAAAACAAGCCCCAAATGAAGAGTTATTAATTGGTTATAAGACAGATAGACCTGAAGAAATAGAGTGCGTTATGGTTTGGGGACATCCAAAAGGCTCTTTAGAAAAATTTAAAAATCTCAAACTAATTTTTTCAATGGGGGCTGGAGTAGATCATATTTTAAACGATGATACCATTCCAAAAAATATTCCCATTAGTAGAATTGTTGATCCTCAAATGGCTTTTTCTATGACAAATTATGTCTTAATGGCGGTTTTGAACTACCAAAGATGTTGGTATGATTTCCAAGATGCTCAGAAGAAAAATCATTGGGCTCAATTTGAATTTGATGAAAAACATCTCAAAATTGGAGTATATGGAATTGGACACCTAGGTATGGATGCTGCGAATGCTCTTTACAGATTGGGATTTGAAGTTTTTGGATACAGTAATTCTTTAAAAGAAACGATTTTTCCTTCTTTTTATGGAGATCAATTACTCGATTTTTTAAATAAAATTAATGTATTTGTATGTACAGTTCCATTAACTCCTAAAACAAGAGGACTACTTTGTACTAAATTTTTTAACAAGCTTGCCAATCCAACATATTTAATTAATGTTTCAAGAGGTGCTGTTCACGTAGAAAATGATATTATAAAAGCAATTAAAGAAGGAAAATTAACAGGTGCTTTTCTCGATGTTTTTGAAAAAGAACCGCTCCCAAAGGATAGTCCTCTATGGCAAAACCCTAAAATTAAAATCACTCCTCACATCGCCAGTCTGACCTATGCTGAAGAATCCATTAGACAGGCTTTAGAAAATTTCAATAGAATACAAAGTGGGAAAAAACCGCTTAATGAGGTAAGTAGAGATAATATGTATTAGTTGGCTTAGTTACAAGGGTACATAGCAACTATCTCTCCATTTGATTTTTGAACTTCAACGATTACTGTAAAATCTGGAAGATACATGTATGCAAAGTTTTCACCAAATGCGAATTGACTTTCAAATAGTTGCCTATTGTTGTAAATGATAAAGTCACCAACCTCCGGGTTAATATTTGTTCCTGAATGGTAAGCATTATTAAAGTGGCCCGACAAAAATTGAGAACAGAAATATCCTTCTTCTCCAGTCTGTATTGTCCCTGTTACGACGGAAGTTTTATAATTGTTTCCGATGATAAGCGGTTGAGGACAACCTTTAAGTAAAGCCGAACCTGGAGTAAAAGGGCAATCATCTAAAGAATCCTCTATTCCATCTCCGTCTGAGTCCGGTGGACACTGAAGAACAGTAACGAAGTCTGAGTCTAGAAATTCAGTGGGCTCACCAGGACAGCTGATATAGCCTCTAATTTTATAATTTCCGCCAATCGTTGTAGATACTGTAAGTTGGTTATCGTAGCCAACTATTTTGGTATATCCGTTTCCAGGATCTAACATCCATTCAAAACTTGTAAAATTATCCATGTTACCAGCCTGAAGAGAAAGGTTTGGAGCACAATATCCAAAAACACTTCCATCATTAATTTCAGTGGGTTTTTCGGGAGGAGAACTAAAACCTGAATAAAATCCACCAGAAGTTGCGAATCCACTTGCGTTAAAATAATTTACATATAATTCGTCGTTGCTAAATATAGAAACATTACCCTCTAGACCCTCTACAGTATATGTAACGTAGTTTGGATTGCCAGTCACTGGAAGCTGGGCGGTAGCGTTAGCAATATTTAAGCTACCGATCGGTTCATTCGTATTATTGTTGTCTGAAATTGTAATATTTGCTCCAATTTTTGAAATTATGTTTAAAAATGCAGGAAAATCAGCAGCACCAATTTTATCTATTTGCGGGATATTATTAACGTCACCTAAACTGGAACATTTAAGAGGCGGCACAAAAAATAACCCCTGGTTAGCTTCAGCCACGGCTCCTCTCCCAATACCTTGGAAAGCATAAACAGGCTCAGATGTTTCAACGTACATATTGCCATTACCATCGTACATTTCCCCTTCAATTAGGAAATATTGCCCTGTCGTAATTGTTGTTGTTGTAAGGGGAGGATCTCCAGATCTAACGTTTATGCCCTTATAAAAATTCGTCCCCTCAGTTATTGGATTACCATTTACTTCAATGGAGGTGTTGTCTTTTGTTGCAACAAGTAAAACATTTTCCCAACCATTTCCACCAGTACCTTTTTTAAAAACATATTTACTCCCCACTTTTGAAATATCAACCAATTGATCTATTCCATAGTCTCTGTTGTTTGATGCACTATGAAATCCACCAGTTAATGATCCTGAATTAACCACTACCGGCTTCGATGAACTTACACGAGCTCCAATTAAACCGTCAGAATTATAAGTTTGATCTGAGCTATACTCATCATCGTCAGGGACATCGCCACCACCAGCGCCAAGTGCAACTAAAGTATAAGTATCACCTCTGTTGAGATTCACAACGATATCATTTAGCTGACCAAATGCATTTGAACCTATGGCCCCTTCATCAACATCTACTAAATCTACATTCTCGTTTATATTACTGATAGTAAGTATGGTTCCTGCTTCCGTCCCCATCACACTTAGAAATGTGGACATTGAGGCATCTGAATTATAGTTAGTAAAACTTCCAATTCTAAATTGGGTCCCAAGCGCAGCACCTCCCTTACTTACAAGTGCTGCCGCTTGGAAGTTTTGTTTTACTCTCAAAGCTACATAAATTTCATTTTCAACCGCTTGGACAATATACCCCTTGTCAACATGTACCCTTGCTGTTTGGTTTGAATTGTTTGCTGCTAAAAAAACTTTTGAAATTCCCCTCTCTAAATCACCCGGAGCCTGAATTTCATAAATTACTGGGGTTACGTTATTTACAACAAAAGCCTCAGGAGCGCCTCCGATAGGAGTAATAACTATGTTTACGTTTGTTGCACTGGGTGTAGAAATATAAAGATATTGACCCGCGTCTGGAGCTGATTGTAGAGGATGAGGGGGTCCACTTAAGGGAGGGATATAGTGAATTTTACTTAGTTGAGCATTTATACTAGCTAAACCAAAGAAAAAAAACAAACTGTAAAAAAGTAAGGTTTTAAATCTTCTAGCTTCCATTTTGATAAAATAAATTTACTCATTACATTGAAAAGTATACAATTTATATTAAAACTTTAAACGATGAAAATAAAAACCATCTTTAAAAATCAATATGATTTTAATATTTATTCAAATTCTACCTCTTTTTTTATGGCTCAAAAAAAGGTAATCTTTAAATTAAAAGTCTATGAAAATAATTAAATCAATCTCAATTTTTTTTTTAACTATATATGCTTATGGCCAGAACGGGGTTAAATATATAAATAGTAAGGAAAATATCGATAGTGGTTATCCTTTTTCTGAAGCTGTAATCGTAGATAATATTGTCTACCTTTCAGGTAAAGTTGGTAGACTACCAAGTGGAGAATTAGTCAAAGGAGGAATTGAAGCAGAGACAATGCAAACATTAAAAAACATAGAATCGGTTTTACAAAAAATCAATCTTACAAAAGAGGATATTTTCAAGTGTACGTGTATGCTTGTTGATATAAAAGATTGGCCAAAAATGTCCAAAGTCTATAAAAGTTTTTTTAATAGAAAAAACCTTCCTGCCAGAAGTGCATTTGCTGGAAGTGGTTTAGCTTTGGGAGCTAAGGTGGAGATAGAGTGTCTGGCTAAAGTAAAATAAACTAAGAATTTATATTTTTAATATATTGTTAACATCTAACTTAAAAATCAAAAAAATGAAAAAAATTAAAAATCGAACAACTTCAATTTTCGCAATAATTGGAGCCCTAGCTATAATTACTGCTTTTACTAGTCAATCGGAACAGATGAAAATATATGAATTTGAAACTGTCACTGTTGTGGAGTCTCTTATTCAAAATGGACTAGGTCGTTCAAGAATGATATCAGGTACACAAAACGTTGATTATAGAGAGGCAACTACAATAAGAAAAGATGATGGTGAAAAGATCAAATCAGATAAAAAGCGTTCTGAAATTAGAACAAAAGCTTTTGAAGAAACCAAATTGTTAAATTTTTATAATGTCGCTGGAATTAGATTCAACAACATTGCAACTAACGATGCAATGGTTAAATCAAAATTAAATGAAATGTCCACACAAGGGTGGGAATTAGTGTTTGTAAGCTCAGGTGTAGAAAGCGCTGATAAAGAAAGGGACGCTATTTTTATTACACGATATCATTTTAGAAAAGAAAAATAAAATTCATCCTTTTAGAACAATATTGGAATATGCTACTTAATTTATCTTCAGAGGAGAAATAAACTAAATTATTTTAATTAGATAAAGCGTCAATTAATTTTTCTTCTATTTCATTTAAGGAGAAATCATTATTGCTTAGAATAACTATAGTTTTTTTATTGTCTAAAAGACGAACAATTCTTGTTTTGTAACCAGGGTTACTACCTGAATGACTGACTATTTTGTTATTGGAGTCTTTATTTAGTCTCCACCCAAAACCATAAAAACTTAATTTACCGTTATTCAATTTATATGGAGTGAAGGCTTCATTCAACGTTTTTTTAGACACCAAGGTTTCACCATATAGTGCTTTGTCCCATAATAATAAATCAAAAACATTCGAGCTTACTCTACCAGGCCCTTTTCTATTTCCGAGCCAAATAGTATAATTTGAAGATAAAAAATTGGTTGCATTAACAAATCTTTCTAAAGAGTCTTTTTTGTGTCCATAAGCATGATTATTTAATTCTTTTTTTTCCTGATTGGTTCTTATAGATGTATTTATCATTTTTAGAGGTTCAAAAATCCATTTTCTTGATAACTCAACAAAATCTTCTCCAGTAACTTTTTCAACAATGCTACCTAAAAGCACATATCCTGTATTACTGTATTCATATTTTTCACCCGGAGTGAAAATCATTTCAGGTTTATATATATTTAAATATTCCAAAATTTCTGTATTGCCAGCCACTTTGGATTTATCCCAATTTTCATCCATTATTTTCTGATAGTCTGGAAGGCCGCTTGTGTGAGTTAGAAGATTTCTAATTGTAATTTCATGGTATGGGAGATCCAAATATTTTTCAACCAAGTCATCGTAACTCAACAATCCCTTTTCCTTGCACATCATAATCATCATTGCTGTAAATTGCTTGGAAATAGAAGCCAATTCAAATATGTCTGAAGAACTTAAAGAGATGTTATTTTCAAAATCCCTTTTACCATTCACACCGTTAAAAATTATTTTTCCTTCTGATGCAATTAGGATAACGCCGGAAAAATTTTCAGAAACTGCAGCATTAAACATTTTTTCAATTTCGCTGCTTGAGGTGCAAGCTGCAAACTTTATGAAAATAAATAAAAGAGATATATATTTGAACATAAATTTATTTTAGATGAAACATATTTTAGCAATTCTAATTTTGTCATCAATAACAATAATCAGCTGTACAAAGGACGATGATAGCTATGCATACGGAGAGCAACGCAAACCATCTCCTTCATATGAAGATATCAGCAACTAAAAGTTTGGTAAATAAAGTAAATTAAGTACTAGCACCTATAAGGTAACCAATAATTAAACCTAAAACCAACATAATTATTGTTTTGCCAGTAAACAGCCACTTGAAGTTTTTTTCCCAAGAGTCTGGAATGAAGTTTTGGTTTTCATCTTCTAGACCTCCACTAGTGGTAGCCCAATAAGCATAGATGTATACTCCTCCTAATAGACAAGCAGCGAAAATGGCAGTAATTAAAATTTCACTCATTTTGATTAAAATTATTTGACCATTTACAATATACGAAATCTCTAAAATTGATAATAACTAAATCAATAGAATGTTATTGTTAAATAAAATAATTGTACTTTATATTTGTTTAAAAATGAGAGATTTACAAAAAAATATTTATGATTTTACCACACTGTTTGTAAGGGTTACAACAGGTTTTTTAATGTTTTATTTGCATGGGTTGGGTAAAATAACCTCCGGTTACGAAAGATGGGAAAAACTTGGTAGAACCATTACTGATTTAATTGGAATTGATTCACTTGCAATTCCTTTAGGATTTATGGCAAGCTTTTCTGAATCTATTCTTGCAGTTTTTATCCTAGCTGGATTTTACACAAGAACTTCAACCTTATTTTTGGGATTTACGATGCTGGTGGCCTTTAGCAAACATTTTTTTTCTGAAGGGTTAAAGTCTGGTGAAATGGCTCTTCTTTACTTAATTATGTGTATTGTAATTTATCTTTTAGGACCTGGTAAATTTAGTGTTGATAGATTAATTAAAAAATAAATCATGATAAGACTTATCATAAAGACTCTCGCAGCGTTGGTTTTATTGCTTTTTTTGTTAGTAACTGGATATTGTTTATCAAAATATTATCAGGCCGAAAAACTTTACTCTCAACTCACCCCTCCACCTGAAATTATAAAAGCACAAGAGTTTAATTTTCGTGATTTAAATAAAAATGGTAAGCTTGACATATATGAAGACTCTAGAGAATCTGTAGATAAAAGAGTAGAAGATTTATTAAGCCAAATGACTATCGAGGAGAAAGCCGGACAAATGTTTATTACGATGATTGGTATGGGAAGAGATGGAGGCCACTTAGATATACCACCAATTAATAAACATGCACTTGATGATCCTCTATTCAAGATAGGAATATATTTTTCACTTGAAACCAACGCTGAAATGATAGTAAAAAGGAAAATGAGTCATTTTAATATACTTCATGCATACACTCCTGAAGCCATAGCTAGATTTAACAATAATCTCCAAAGTAAAGCTGAAAGAACAAGGTTGGGTATACCAGTAACAATTGCTACAGATCCAAGACATGGTGCTAGAGAAAATGAAACAGGAGTAGGTGGAATTTTCACACCTTCCTTTTCAAGATGGCCAACCTCTTTAGGTCTAGCTGCGACAAGAGATACAACGTTGGTGAGAGAATTTGGTGAAATTGCAAGGGAAGAATACAAATCTTGTGGAATAAGACTAGCCTTGCATCCTATGGCGGATCTTGCTACAGAACCAAGATGGGCTAGGATAAATGGAACTTTTGGAGAAGACGCAGAACTCTCTGCCGCTATGACGTATGCTTATATCAAAGGGTTTCAAGGGGACACTCTATCAAATAATAGTGTCATAACAATGGTAAAGCATTTTTCAGGCGGGGGACCTCAAAAAGACGGAGAAGATGCTCACTTTCCATATGGTAAAGAACAAGTTTATCCTGGTAATAATTTCAATTATCATCTAATACCATTCACGAAGGGTGCATTACCAGCCAATACTGGACAAATAATGCCCTATTACGGAATTCCAGTTGGTCAAACCAAAGAAAAAGTAGGTTTTGGATTTAATAAACAAATTATTACAGAACTTTTAAGAGACTCTCTAAAATTTGACGGAGTAGTTTGTACGGATTGGAATATTATAAATACAATGCCACTAGCTGAATTAGCTGGTGGAGAAAGATCCTGGGGTGTGGAAAATTTAACTCCAGAGCAAAGAATGAAAAAGGCAATTTTAGCTGGTGTAGATCAAATTGGCGGAGAGACAAGCACTGAACAAATAATTAATCTTGTTAAACGAGGAGAAATTGAGGAACCAAGAATAGATCAATCCGTCAGAAGAATTTTAAGAGATAAATTCACCATAGGACTCTTTGATAGTCCATTCGTTGATGTAAGCAAAATTTCAGAGAAGATGTCAAAACCAGATAATATTAGAAAAGGGGAGGTGGCTCAAATTAAATCTACTATTCTATTAAAAAATCAAAATAAAATTTTACCACTAAAAAAAAATTTAAAATATTATCTATCGGGATTTAGATATAAAAACCAATTTTCCAAGTATGCAGAAGTCGTTTCAAATCCTGTTGATGCAGATTGTATTATCGTTAGAAAAGATACCCCATTTGATCACAGAGAAGGCACTATGCTGGAAAGTTTCTTTCATCAAGGAAGGCTATATTACAATCAAGAAGAACTCTCTGATTTAAAAAAGCTTTCTAAAACAAAAAAAGTTATATCGATTGTAAATTTAGAGAGGGGGGCGGTTTTAACGGAATTAGATAATTTAAGTGAGGCTCTTTTGGTTGATTTCGGTACGCAAGACCATCTTATTGCTGACATATTATTTGGAAAAGAAAAGCCTGGTGGTAAGTTGCCAATTGAATTACCAAGATCTCAAGAGGCAGCAAATAAACAGATGGAAGACGTCCCCTATGATTCTGAAAATCCACTATATAATTTTGGTCATGGCCTAGAGTATTAAATTTTTTGGCACAGAATTTGGACTACTGATAATTGTAATAAATAATTAAATAAATAAGTACTATGAAAAATCTTAACCTAATCAGTTTTTTTTCACTTTTGTTAGTTATGTCTTTTTACAGATGTGATAAGCAAAGTGATGATTTTATTTCAGATCTTGACACTACTTCTTTTGTAGAAGCTTTTTTAGCTTTTGTATTTGATCAGGATGTAGAAGAACTTGTTGATGACGCTTTTGCCCAAGAGTCTTATTCATCAAAAGCTACAGATATTTCTCTTTATAGTAATAGTGCTAAAGGCCCAAAGAGAAATTTTAAAGGAGACCGTTATGGGAAGTGCGCCACCATAACAGTTGATGAGGAAAACAACATGAAAACAGTTTTTTTTGATGGTGATTGCTTCGGTAAGCGAGGTCAAACTAGAACAGGAACCATAGTTATTTCTTATTCAGAGACAAAGGGAGAAATTGGAAGCTTTAGACAGGTTGAATTTGATAATTATTTTTTAAATGATGTTCAAATCGAAGGTGTAAGAAGATATGAAGTTGTCGATATTGAAGAAGGAGTTGATAAAACTGTTCAAATGACCCTTGAAAATGGTAAAATGATTTATCCCGACGGAAGTTTTTCAACAAAATCTAAGATTATTTCTAAATACATAACATACAATGAGGGAGAAAGAGTTTCCACATCAGTTACTGGAAATGCAAGCGGAGTTAATTCTGATGGCACTGCTTATGAGATGGAAATCACATCTCCGATAGTCTTCACAGGAGCCTGTGCAAAAGAGCTTATGCATAAAAAGGGTAAAATTCCTGTTTCAGGTGTAAAAAGAATAGTAAAAGGTGAATCAGAAATGATAATTAACTATGGAGACGGGGAGTGCGATTTTATTGCTGAGGTAACAAAGGATGGAGTTACTGAAACTATTGATCTTAAAGAAATTAAACGAAAAAGGAAATTTAGAAAATTAAAATCATAATCCGTTTGCTTTAATATTTTGTTTAAAAAACTCTTGTGATTCTCACAAGAGTTTTTTTTATTTAATATAAATTTTAATGATGGGAAATAACTGGAAAGAAATTAATGGGAAGTTAACCAAAGAATTCAAATTCAAAGATTTTAAAGAAGCCCTAGTTTTTATTAATAAGGTGGGGGAACATGCTGAAAGTATAAATCACCACCCTAAAATTATAAATGTTTACAGCTCAGTGACAATTGAACTATGGACCCATGATAAAGATGCAATTACTGATTTGGACTATGCACTATCTGGTCTTATAGATACGATTAGTTTATAATTTTATGGTTTTTTTATATGATTTTCTAAAAAAGTCAGGTTTTTTTAAGAAATAATCAAATTAATTTCATTTAGCAAGTAATTTTGTTGGTTTAACACTATATCATTTAGTAATTTAGTAATTCGTGCCATTACTAATTAATTTCAAATGATCTCCGTACTATGGAACTTTGACTTGAATTTGTTTAAATCCACTATAAGGTATAGTTGGTATATTCTTATTTTATTTACTATACAAATTAGTTTCGCGCAGGTAATCACAAACGGAATAGTACTTCATTTAGATGCGAACAACAGTAGCTCTTATTCAGGTTCTGGCAATACTTGGAATGACATAAGTGGTAATAATTATCATGTGAACTTTTTTAATGGTGTTCAATTTAGAAATACAAATGAGACCATTCCCAAGTATTTTGAGTTTAATGGAACAAGTCATTATGGCGCTATAACTAACATGCACTATGATAGTGCTAATTCTCTGGGTGAATTAAGTGTTTTTGCTTGGGTTAAAACCACATACAACAACGGCACAGATGGAACATGGGACAATAATAATTGGTCTATAATAGATTTTGATAGAAGTGAGTGGTATCAGCTAACTGTCACAGGTGCTGGTCAAATTTCATTTTCAGGGGACAACACCAATCAAGGAGGTTTGGGAACTAATGGAGATCATTTTGATATGCTTGGCAGCAATGGAAGCGTGAATGATGGTAATTGGCATTACATTGGGTACACATATTCTGTAAGCTCACAAAAAGTAATTTTCTATCTGGATGGACAAGTTGATAAAACGTATACGGCTAATGGAAGTATGAATGCGTTGGCTGATTCTACAACCCGATATGGATTTATTGGAGACGGAAGTGAGGCTGGAAG
>NHEX02000016.1 GCA_002171475.2 Flavobacteriales bacterium TMED96 | reverse complement strand
TGCCAGTATTGGTTATAGAAACAACCCCAGAGGATAAAGTTGAAAAGGTAAATGAAGCGGTGCTACTAGAAGCAAGAGATATCGTAAAATCTGGATCTGTATATAGTTTTGTTATATCAGGTGCTGAAATTATAGGATCAGCTTTAATAACTGTTATTGTAAAGGATACTGTTTTTGAGGAATATTGGCCAGCACTCTGCTGTGTAACTGAAACTACCGTTGAGCCAACTGCTAAAATCGATGCACTATGGCCGGAAATAGAAACGACCCCAGGACTTAATGCGGAGTAACTAAAACTACCTGTACTATTGGACGAGGAACTTAGTAAAAAGTCTGGATCTCCAAATACTTTTACAACGTTTGAAGCTGTAATTGTTGGTAGTTTGAAAATTTCGAAAGTAATGCTATCCACAGCTGTTTCGTCTCCGTCTAAGACGCCTATTGATGGATTGTAGGGTAATCCCGCAGCAATACATGTACCCGAGACAGTGAAGGTATAATTCCCTGATGATAACAAGTTTGATTCAACTTTATAAGTCCAAACTTTAGCGTCAACACTAGCAGACAGACTCTGGTAATTAATACCATCTAGACTATATTGAGTATTAGAGTTCATATTCTTACTGAATGTAGCGGTAATCGTAGATGTTTCTCCATTTTGTAATCTATTATCTGGGTCTGAATGATAAATAGTAACAAGAGGTGAACATTGAGATCCCCAACGAGGAAGGAAGTTAGCAATTGAGTTTACAGGAGAGTTTATAGCGAAATTTGTAGGCTCGGAGGCAATATGTTCCACACACCAAGAGGATAAATCCTTATTAAAACTATTTGTATCCTTAAACATATTAGCCATATTAGTAACATTTTCAACATCCCAATTATTTAATGGTTGGTTGAAATTATCAGCCCACTGGAACATCCCTTCCATGTTAGTTACATTTGAAACATCCCAACTGTTAATATCTTGATTAAATGAGTCTGCACCTGAAAACATATAAACCATTGTTGCAACGCTTGAAGTATCCCAACTTCCAATGTCTTGATTAAAAACCGCCGCGCCTCTAAACATATAACCCATGTCTGTAACATTAGAAGTGGTCCAGGAGCTTATATCTTGATTGAAAGCTTGGGCGTCATAAAACATGTTAGACATGTTAGTTACATTTGAAATATCCCAACTTCCTATGTCTTGATTAAAAACAGATGCGTCTCTAAACATATAGCTCATATCTGTTACACTTGAAGTATCCCAATTTCCAATATCTTGATTAAAAACAGATGCGTCTCGAAACATACGACTCATATCTGTAACATTAGAAGTGGACCAGGAGCTTATATCTTGATTGAAAACACGAGCGTCATCAAACATAAATCTCATATCTGTTACACTTGAAGTATCCCAATTTCCAATATCTTGATTAAACTTAAAAGCTCTACGAAACATTTCTCTCATACCTGTTACACTTGAAGTATTCCAACTTCCTATGTCTTGATTAAAAACAGCTGCGTCTCTAAACATATATTTCATATTTGTTACACTTGAAGTATCCCAATTTCCAATATCTTGATTGAAAACACGAGCGTCATCAAACATGTTAGACATGTTAGTTACATTTGAAATATCCCAACTTCCTATGTCTTGATTAAAAACAGCTGCGTCTCGAAACATACGACTCATATCTGTAACATTAGAAGTGGACCAGGAGCTTATATCTTGATTGAAAACACGAGCATCATCAAACATGGTAGACATGTCAGTTACATTTAAAACATTCCAATTATCTAAAGGTTGATCAAAAATGATTGCACCTTTGAAGGTATTTTGCATTGTCGTAACACTAGACGTATCCCAGAAGTTAATATTTGAATTAAATGTTGAATCGTTTAAAAACAAATTGTCCATATCTGTCACGAGAGAAATACACAGATTAAAATTATCTGCAGCAACCTCCGTTCTTAAATTTGTATTGTCAACAACAGTGTACACAGTTCCACTTATAGTTGCTGTATCTCCAACACTGGCGTTGGGACACTTACAAACACCAGAATCGAAATAGATAGTTGAAATAGGAAATATAGAGTTAAGGTCTATGGTTTGATCTGGAATCCAACCCCTTATTCCAGGGGTCCATATAGCATTACCATCTATAGCGCCAATATCGGTTCCACTTCCAACTGGAGTATGTGGTACAATATTGTTTAATTGGTTTGTTGTACTAATTGATGTAGATACTGTATTTGTAAGGGCAACACCCTTGTCAACTATATCGTTGCTATTTGGCTCATAATCACTCATGGTTTTTCCATCTCCAGGATTGTAGCTCAGTAGCGCTTCAATATTAGCATTATATGATATTCCTGGGCGAGATACATTAATACCGTCCATATTTGCAGTTGAACTACCCGTGCCTGTTCCTAAGTACAAAGAACCATCTCCTGAGTCACAAAATTCCCAATTAGGACTTGCATTAGTACCCGTATCGATATACCCATCAGTTCCTATTGGCATTGGTCCATCATCAGGAATAGAAAAAGCAGTCGCGCTTCTATGAGAGCCTATTCTCTCTGCTAAATTATTATAAAACCAAGTATTGGTATTAGAACAATCCTCAGCGAGAATGATGATATCATTTCTATTACTTATGGTATTTAGAACCGTATTGTGAGCAATAATCTGATTATTCCCTTTTATCATAAGACCAAGGGTATTGTCTGCTATATTATGATGCATTACACCAAAACTTCCTGCTTGAGCAGCGTCTCCACCAGGTGCATCATATCGAAATGCGTATTTTTCTGTGTCGTAAACAAAGTTGTGATGTACGACAGAGCCAAAAACGTAATTTTTTGTACCCTGGAAAACAGAACCGTCTGACTGTGCATGACCAGTACTAGAGACTATATTATAAGAAAAAATCGACTCTTCACCTGGCCAAACTGTTGCTGATGCACCTGTAAAATAAATTTCGTTTTCAGTGAATGTGTTATTTTCACCATCTACAAAAACAGTGACCATAAGACCATTGAGTTCTGTCGCGGACCAGTCGATATTTCTAAAGTATGAATTTCTAACCGTGTTGTTATTTCCTCTAATTACAAGGGCCTCCCCCTCTGTATTTATAAACAAACAACCACTCACAGTAGAGGAATCTACCCTGGCTGTATTTCCAGAGCCAGTACCAAATGTAGTTGCGTTAGCGCCATTTAGATCACCCAACATTCTTCTTGAATGGGACGGAAAATAAAAATTACATTCTGATATTTCTAAATTTTTAGTTCCACTAGCATAAATCGTAGTTGCAAAAAAAGTAAGGCCATGAACTTTCAAGTATTCGCTACCTGTAATAGTCAAGGAATAATCTCTTATTTTTCCTCTAATTGGTACTTGAGAGAGATTTACTCCAGTGGCAGGTTTTAAATACAGAATATTGTTTGAGGTATCTAAAAACCATTCATTATCAGCATCAATAAGCTCTTTTTTACCCTCAAAAAAGAAATGGTGGTGTTTATCTTTTAATTCTCCATTATTAGATAAGCCAGCTCCGATCCCATTTTTACCAATTGGGGTTGTATATGCTATAACGTCATCACCAGCTTGTTGCGTATGAGATGCTATTTGTCTGTTGAATGTTCTAAAGGAGCCTACATTTAAAATTCCAATTGAATTAGAAAGACTAAGAGATCCTGGGTCTTCATATGTTTCGTCTATCAAAAAAGATCCATCTGTACTTCCTGACTCCTCCCCATGAGCCCAATTGTCGTGATCGTAGATAGATAAATCACTGAACTGCGCATTGGGCCACCTAGCCATGACCATCTGGTTATTCCCAACAAAGAGTTGAGTTATTGAATTTGTAAAATTTTCTAGTTTTTCAACCTGTACCCCTCCAATAGTGTCATCTGCCCAAGTATTTGACACCTTAATCGTACCATCAATAATTACTTCTTCATTATTATAATTAGAAATCAAAGTTTCGTTACCATTTGTGGCGTCGATATTATTGAAAACTATATTTTCATGGTATACTCCCTCTCTTATATATATTTGGTCTCCTGGATTTATTACAGATATTGCATGAGAAATAGTCAAAAAAGGAGCACCAAAATTCCCGGCATTAGAATTATTTCCTGACTTTGAAACGTAATAGGTCGTTTGTGAATATGAATTAAAACTTGTAATGAACAAGAGCCCCAGAAGGATATTTTTAAATATTCTTGAAGACATAATTATTGTGACTCTAAAAAATTCTAAACAGAATACCAAATATAGTAATAAAAGGTATTTTTCAAATAATTTGATAATTTGTAAATTTGGAATAATAAAAGCGGCCTCGTAGCATAACTGAATAGTGCACTTGATTACGGCTCAAGAGGTTGCAGGTTTGAATCCTGCCGAGGTCACTTTTCTATTTTTTTAATTCACTTTACTTTGAGAATAAAAAGTTGTTTTTTATTGATTTTTGGGCTCATTTTTTTTGCAAAATGTGCTAAGAAAAATATTGAAATTGAAGTAACTAAAATTTCCAAAGAAATACACGAAACATCTGCACTAGAAATCATTAATGGAAATTTTTTAACCTTAAATGATTCGGGGGATGCCCCCCTGTTTTACATATTTGATAAAAATGGAAAAATTTTATCTAAAAACTTAATCAGTGGCGCTCAAAATAGGGACTGGGAGAGTCTTGCATCTGATGAAAATTTTATTTACATCGGAGATATTGGAAACAACAACGGAAACAGAAAGGATTTAAAGATTTATATAGCTGATTTAGAATTTAATTTAATTGACAGCATTGATTTCAAATATAATAATCAGTCAAAATTTAAAAAAAAGAAGAAAAATAAATATGATGCTGAAGCGCTCGTTTCATTTAATGATAGTCTTATAATTTTTTCAAAAAACAGAAAAAAATTAACGACAGAACTCTACTTTCTTCCAAAAAAACCTGGTCAATATTCAATTAAACCGAGAGATTCTTATGATGTAAATGCATTAATTACAGGAGGAGATTATAATTCTAAACTTGACTTAATTGCTCTTGTTGGTTATAGCTATAGTATTAAGAATCAGTTTTTATTTGTAATGAAAAATTTTAGCAACTTTTCAAATAATCCATCGAAAATTAAAAAATATGACATCCCAATAACAAATGCCCAAATTGAGGCCGTCAAAATAATAAATGAGAAGGAATTTTGGATGACCTCTGAAAATGAAGGAGGGGGATATCCGAAGCTTATCAAAGTGAAGACAAAATAAATCTTAGTAAGGTTAATATTAAAATAGGATTATAAATAAAATTTGAAGGGATAGATATTTGATGTAAATTTAGAAAAATTAATAAATTATGAGTAATTCAATTTTTAATGAACTCCAAGATAAGGCTAACGAAGTTGACGCAATTGGAGGTACAATAAAATTCGTGATCGATGATACTATTGTTTTTGTTGATGGAACAGGAAACAAAAATGTTGTTTCCGATAGTGACGATGACGCAGATTGCACCATCAAGACATCTGCAACAGCACTAAAAGATATGCAAAGTGGAGATCTTAATCCAATGACGGCTGTGATGAGTGGAAAAGTTAAAATTAGTGGAGATATGGGTCTTGCTATGAAAATTCAATCTTTAATGAATTAATCGATTGTTTTTTTTACCTACTTTTTAATACTATTAAAGTCATTTTTCCGTTATTATAATTACTATATTTAAGAGATGTATCGTTCCTCTAAAGTTTCTAAAGGGTTTTTAAATACTATTTTACTATTTACAATATTTTTTACTGTAAGTAAAGATGAATTAACATTGAGTGACCTTCACAAATATCATCTTGAGAGAAGTCCTTTTAAGCATACAAAAGATCTATCTAAAAAAGAGCGTCTTCAAAAGGGCCTTCCTCCAGATCGTTTTTATGAACAGATTTATGAATTAACTATAGATCCCGCAACTGGAGCCCCTAATCCTCAAAGTAGAATTGAAGTTGAAAAAGAACTGGAAATAGCTAAAAGTTTGCCGGATCCCTTTGCTGTTCCTGGTGATGCCCAAAAACCATGGTATGAACTTGGCCCCAATGATGCTGCTGGTAGATCTAGAGCAGCACTATGGGATTTATCTGATGGTTCCAATCAAAGGGTTTTTGCAGGAGGTATTAGTGGTGGACTATGGAAAAATGAAAATGTAACAAGTAATTTATCCAATTGGACAAGAGTAACTGGTGTGCCTGGAAATTTGTCAGTATCAATAATTATTCAAGATCCTGATAACACAAATATTATGTATGCTGGTACAGGAGAAAAATATACATCAGGTGATGCATCTGGTAATGGTATATACAAATCAACCGATGGAGGAACTAATTGGACTTTGATTTTTGGAAGAGGTAGTGGCACAGTAACTTCTACAGGGGGACCTCCACCTTTGCAATCAGAAGTAGAGGGTCTGTTCTATGTTAATGATCTAGTTTTATGGGATCACGATAAAAATCCTGGGACACAAAAACTTTTATTTGCCGCCCTTGGGAGTGGTGCTGTTAGGGGTAGATTTATGAGATCAACATTTCTAGATCCTTATAATTTCGGGCTCTACAAATCAACTGATGGAGGGGCAAGTTTTTCTAAAATCACCTCTGTGAATAACGGTGCGGGTATTTCTAAATTAGAAGAAATAAATGATTTAGAAGTTCAAGAAGTATCTAATAGATTATGGATGTCAACAAATCGAAATATTTGGTCAGGGTCTTTTGGGGGAAGATTTTGGTATAGTGACAATGGTACAGTTTTTACAAGAGCTACCCCAAATTTTCCAGCCCTTACAGGTGGAATTGATGCTTCAAGTTATCTTAGAACAGAAATAGCACCTAGCCATATTGACACTGATACCCATTATGTTCTTGTTCAAACTACGACAACGAGTGCAACTGCCGATAGTAATGGAAGGCTACCTCTTTTGTTTAAAACAACGGATAATTTTACCAATTTAACCCTTTTAAACACTCCGGATGACATAGGAAGTGATATGCCAGATAATGATTTTACCAGAGGACAACACGGATATGATTTAGAACTTGAAATAGATCCAACAAGTAACGATATAATTTATGTTGGAGGGATTAATTGGCACAGGAGCCAAAATGGGGGAACATCTTGGAGTCAAATAAGTAAATGGACTACTCCGTGGTACGGTTATGGTGCATTAAATACTTCGATAGTTCATGCTGATATGCATGGTCTTTATTTTAGGCCAGGTTCTCCAAACCAAGCAATGGTTGTTGGTGATGGTGGAGTTTCTTACTCTTCTAGCTTATCTACTGCTTCTAATACAGCAAATTTTATCGACAACGAGGGAGGAATGATTACTACTCAATTTTACTCCGTTGCCCAAAGTGGATTGGATTTTGCAGGTAATGACTATGTAATTGGAGGAACTCAGGATAATGGAAGCTATGCTTTAATTAATTCTAGTAATAACAATACTGCAGGCACTGAAACAACTGGTGGTGACGGTGCAGAATCTGTATTTGACCAGGTTGGAGGTCACTATATGATAAATAATTATATATACAACAACAGTATTCAAAGAACTGAATTTGATGCAGGTGGAAATCAAGGTGCAACAGCTGATTTAAGCGATGCCTCGGTTTTAAATTTACCTGATGGCGAGGGTCAATTTATAAATCCTGGAGCTTTGGACTCTTATCAAGATGTATATTTTTGTAATGCTGGTAACGCACTTAGAGTCATTACAGGTCTTGAAAGAGGAGCAACCCCTGCAACATTTACAATTCCAAATATTGTTAATCCTCCAGATGCCAATGACTGGATAACAACCATTGAAGTGTCAAGACACACAACTGAATCAAGTACGGTTTTTGTTGGGCTGAAAAGTGGAAAAGTAAGAAAAATAACACAAGCCAACCAAAATCCAGGATATACTGTTCAAGCTGGAAATTTGCATATTCAACCAGGTAGTGTCTCTGATATCCACCTTGGAGATTCTGAGGACGAAATTTATGTAACATACTATAATTACGGTATTAATAACAACATAATTTACACAGACGACCAATTTGCAACTGCCGCTGTTAACAAGGAAGGTAATTTCCCAGATATTCCTGTTTTTAGTATTTTAAATAATCCATATGAAAATGGAGAAGTTATAATTGGGACAGAACTTGGGGTTTGGAGAACTACCAATTTTAATGGAGGAAGTCCTAGTTGGACTCAGTCATATAACGGAATGAGTGATGTAGCGGTTTATGATATGGATTTTAGAGGAGAGTCTGCTGACAATAATCGTGTTGTTGCTGCATCGTATGGAAGAGGTCTTTATTCAAGTTCCTTTGGTTCAAATACGAATCCACCTGTGACTGTAACAGATTCCATCACGCTTGCTGAAGGTGGAACTACAACTACAACAAGTGCCGGTGTCACCAACGTACTTTATAACGATACAGATCCTGAAGGTGATGATCTTGAGGCTCGAATTCAAACAGGTCCAACCCATGCAACTGATTTCACTCTTCAAACTTCCGGTACATTTACATATACCCATGATGGTTCTGAAACAACTACAGATTCATTCACTTATAGAGCTTTCGATGGTGCAAAGTTTGGAAACACTGTTACTGTCACCATAGAAATTTCTCCTGTAAATGACTGCCCTACCGTCCAAAATGCACTTCCAAATGTTAATGTGAGTGAAAATGCATCCAATACAATTATAAATATTGGAAATGTTTTCGATGATGTAGACAGAGTTGGAGGTAATCCAGATAGCCTGTCTTATACAATTACTCATACAGGAACAGGTATAGCTACTGTAACAAAAAATACTGCAACTGTAACGATTGACTATATTGAAAATCAAAGTGGTAGTTTTGTAGTAACTGTAACTGCTGATGACGGTGCTGGATGCAATACCACAAATGACGTTTTTAATGTAGTTGTAAGTGATGTAAATAACCCTCCAGTAACCGTTACAGATACAATCACATTAGCTGAAGGCGGGACAGCAACTATTACAAGCGCTGGGTCCAGCAATGTTCTCTATAACGATAGTGATCTCGATGGAGATAGTTTTATTGCTCAAACTGTAAGTAATCCCCTTTATGCATCATCTTTTTCTCTTCAAAATTCTGGTACATTTACATATACTCATGATGGTTCAGAAACAACTACAGACTCTTTTGCATATAGAACATTTGACACAGAGCCTGGAAATACGGTTACAGTTACCATTCAAATTACACCGGTAAACGACTGTCCAACAATTGCAAACCCATTGCCAGATATAAATGTACAAGAAGATGCTGAAGACAGTGTATTTACTGTTTCATCTGTTTTTGATGATGTAGACAGAGTTGGAGGTATTCCAGATAACTTATCTTATTCCGTCACTCATACCGGTGTTGGAATAGCAACAGTAACACTCAATGTTGCAACAATTACAATCGATTATATAAATGACCAAACAGGAAGTTTTGTAGTATCAGTGACTGCAGATGATGGAGCAGGTTGCAACACTATTGTGGATGTATTTGATGTGACTGTAAACCCCCAAAATGATCCACCAATTGGAGTTGCAGACCAAATAATATTGAACGAAAGTACAACAGCAACTACCGTTACAGGTGGTGCTAGTTCTGTTCTAGCAAATGACTCTGATCCTGAAAGTGACCCTATCTCAGTGTCTGCATTCACACAACCACTGCATCATAATGATCCAGGAAATTTTGCAGTGGCAGCAAATGGTACTTTTTCTTATACCCATGATGGATCTGAAACTGCAACCGATACCTTTTTCTATACACTATCAGATGGAGTAAACAACGTAACTGTTACAGTTACTATCCAAATTGATGCTGTTAACGACTGTCCGACTGTTGTTGCTGCCCAACCTGACATCAATGTTAATGAAGACGATCCAAATACTGTACTTAATCTAAGTAATATTTTTGGCGATGTAGATATAAGACCTGCACCAAATAGTTTAACTTATTCTTTTACACACACAGGATTAGGAATTGCCACTGTAACATTAAATAGCGCCACTCTCACTATTGATTACATCGATGATCAAACAGGAAGTTTTGTTGTTACAACTACAGTGGACGACAACACAGGAGATGTTATATGCTCACCTCTTACAAGTGATGTTTTTACTGTAACGGTAAATCCATTAAATGACCCACCAGTTACAATCGGCGACGAACTATCTGTTTTAGAGGGAGGAACAGTAACAGTCACTACACTTGGAGCGTCATCAGTGTTGGAGAATGATACCGATATTGAGTTAGGTGTTCCAACTGCAGCATTTCGAGTTACTTCGCCTAACTATGGAACAATATCATTAACAAATACTGGTTCATTTATATATACTCATGACGGATCTGAAACCACAAGTGATTCTTTCACATACAAATCCAATGACGGTACTCAAGACGGAAATACTGCAACTGTTAGTATAACAATAACAAAAGTAAACGATTGTCCAGAAACGACAACTGGATCTTACACACTAACATATAATGAAGATGTGGCCATCCCAGCACTAAATATAGGAGCTACCGTGTCAGACTCTGACTTACCGCCCGACACTATTTTGTATACATCTATTCAGACAAACTCAGCTCTAAGCTCAGTAACAGTAAATGCTCTAGGTGTAGTTTCATTTAATAATATTGCTCAACATGACAATGGTTCATTAACTACCACAATAACTGTTGATGATCAAAATTGTCAAATTGAAATCCCTGTATTTCTAACCATTGTTCCTGTGAATGATTGTCCTACACTCGATAACCCAATTCCAGATATAAATGTTGTTGAAGATGCAGCTCCTATAGTCATTGATATACAAAATACATTTTCTGATGTTGAGAGTCCTACCTTACAATATTCAGCTCTTGCTCAAAATAGTGATTTAATAACTGTAAGTACAACAAGCACTAGCCTAATTGTACAGTTTAATGAAAATCAAAATGGAAATACAAATATCGTCCTAACTGCTTTTGATGGTGATCCTGGATGCTCTCCAGATGATATCATAAATGTAAACATCACTAATGTAAATGATCCACCGACTGGAAATCCAGATGTAATTAGTGTTGTTAACGGTGGTACGGCAAATATTTTAAATGATGGAATTACAACAAGTGTTCTTGCTAATGATACCGATCCAGAAGGAAACTCCATTCAAGCTCAAATATCAAATCCACCAATAAATGGAAATCTTATACTAAATCTTAATGGAACTTTTTCATATACTCATGATGGAACTGCTACAACAACAGATGTGTTTTACTATAAACCAACGGATGGGTTATTCCCTGGTAATACTACTACAGTTACTATCTATATAAATAATCCAGCTTTAGGGGTAGGCGACACAGTATTTGTCATGGAATCAGGAACAGCAACTCTTACTTCTGCTGGTGCAACTTCGGTTTTAGATAACGATACAGACCCAGATGGTGATGCACTGACAGCTGTAAAACTTACAAATCCATCAAGGGGAACAGTAACGCTTAATGCGAATGGAACATTTCTTTACACCCATGATGGTAGCAACGAATCCACAGACTCCTTTACCTACAGTGCTAATGATGGGAAAATTAACAGTTTACCAATTACTGTAAGTATAAATGTAACTGGCACCAATGACCCCCCTGTTGCGAACAATGACAACATAATTGTTGACGTTGGAGGTACTGCTACTACTCTTGATAATGGGCAAACAAGAGTAACTTATAATGATGTTGATCCAGATGCAGATTCACTGACTGTAACACTAGTTAGTAATTCCTCAAACGGAACTATAACTTTAAATAGTGATGGAACTTTTTCCTATGTCCAAGAGGGAACTAAAAACTCGGGTGATAGCTTCCAATACAAAGCATATGATGGAAACGTTTATAGTAATAATGCTACGGTTAATATTTATGTGAGTTGCTCTCCATGTAAAACGAGCATAGTAGAAGGTGGTAATAACGGTGTTTCATTTACTTATGATGATCCACTTTGCAAGAAAGTAAGAGTTTATGTTCCTAAAGGAAAAGCATTCAGTTTTAGGCATTTAGAAGACAGTATTCAAATTGATGAAGGAACTTATACGTTAATAAGTAAAGTAGATTGCAATTAACTACACATCGCAAATTTTAATTGCCTCCTCTAAAGATTCAATGGGGTTTTTTCTTGTAGGTCTGAATTCTTGAGCAACATACCCAGAATACCCAGTTTTCACAATAGCTTTCATTATTGCAGGGTAGTTTAATTCTTGTGAAGAGTTAATTTCATTCCTTCCAGGCACACCTGCCGTGTGGTAGTGTCCAAAGTACACATGATTATCATTAATAGTTCTAATTACATCTCCTTCTTCAATTTGCATATGATATATATCATAAAGTAATTTAAAGTTTGGAGAATCAAGTCTTTTACATAATTCAATAGCCCACTTGGTGTTATCACACATGTAATCTGGATGATCTACCTTTGAGTTAAACAGTTCCATCAAAATAATAACGCTTTTTTTTTCTGCATAAGAAAGAATTTTTTTTAAACCTGTCACACAATTATTCAATCCGGTTTCATCATCCATTCCTTTTCTGTTTCCAGAAAAACAAATTAAATTTTTATATCCAGCTTTTGAAACGTAATCAATATGATTCATATATCGATTTTTAAGTTTAGTGTGATAGCTAGAATCATTGAAGGACTCCTTTTGGGTTATTTCTGCGCCACCTGTCATTGAAGATACAAGTCCATATTTCTTAAGCAATGAAAAATCTTTTGGCTTCACTAAATCAATACCAACAAGGCCAATTCTTTTAGCTTCAACACATAATTCCTCAAGAGATAGGTTAGGATAACACCAAGCGCAAACACTATGATTTATATTGCCTTTAAGCATACTTTTTTTTTGATTATTAAATAGTAATAAATTCGAAAGTCTAAGCAAGTGCAGTTTGTATTATGGCATCTTTACATTTCAATATTTATAATTGTATTATCATCAATCGTTTTGAAAATCAAACCTCCCAACCTTCGCGATAATTTCTACCAACAAACTGATTTGCATCTTCAAAATTGGTGATTTTCATATTTTCTCCATCCCAATTCATTTTTCTTCTACCATAATAGCTTGTTCTATTTTTTCCTCTAATATCAACAGTTTTTGGATTACCATTTTTATTTAAAAAATATGATCGGATAGCAATATTTCCCATAAGCACGGTCTCTGTCATTGGACCAGCATAATCAAATGAAGATGTTAACATTTTATGCTTAGAACTTCCATAACCGTCCTTAATAGCATCAATCCACATTTTTTGATGCCCCCAGTCATCTTTTGGTAAATTTTTAATTTTAGGTTCAATAACATTTTTATCTTTTGTAAAAAGCCTTGGGTTTTGACCATAAACTCCTGTTGTTATGATTCCATCATCTCCAATTATCATAACTCCATTTGTATTTGTTCTATCGCCTAAATATGTTTCAGCCGGAATAAGACTAGGATAAGAGGGTCTTATTCCACCGTCATACCACTGTAACTTCATTGGGGTTTTATTTAAATAAGTTGGTTCAAAGTTAATTGTGACGTATGAAGAAGTTGGACAACCAATGTTTTGATGTTTTACCTCCCACATTTTTGAAAAAAATGAACTTACACTGCATTCTACTGAAACAGGATATTTTAATTTTAGTGCTCTAAATGGAATATCAATTAAATGGCATCCCATATCTCCTAATGAACCCGTTCCGTAATCCCACCAACCTCTCCAATTAAATGGATGTAAAGATGAATTATATGGAATTTTTTTTGCAGGTCCAAGCCATGAATCCCAATCTAAGTCTTTAGGTTTATTCTCTGGATCAGAAGCTGGAAAAGATATTCCCTGGGGCCAAACTGGACGATTTGTCCAAACTTTTATTTCACTAACATTTCCAATTCGCTTTTCTTTAATCCAATTTTCTACAAACTTCTGACCTGGATGCGAAGCACCCTGATTTCCCATTTGAGTAACAACCTTGTTCTCTCTAGCTAATTGCGTTAGTAAACGTGCCTCTTTTATATTATGAGTTAATGGCTTTTGGACATATACATGAATCTTTTTTTCCATTGCTGTTTTTGCAATGATAGCGTGAGTATGATCGGGAGTTGAAATTGTAACTGCATCTAAATTTTTTTCTTCATTGAGAAGTTCTTTAAAATCAGTATAAAATTTTGCTTTAGGAAATTTTTTTCTCACATCAATAACTCCATGATTACCGTTTGGGTCAATATCACATAGGGCAACAACGTTTTCTCTACCATTGACAGAAGCATTTATAATATCACTTCGTCCTTTACCTCCGCAACCAATAGAAGCAATTGAAAGTCTATCACTAGGTGCTGTGTAACCGTTGCCGCCAAGAACAAATCTTGGGATAATAAAAAAAGAAGATGCCGCAGCAGATTTTTTCAAAAATGATCTTCGAGAAGAATTTGATGTTGATTTTTTCATAAAACAAAACTTTATAATTTATTGATTAATATAAATTTTAAAAATGATTTTAACAGGTAATTTTAATTTTATTTTTTTATTTTTTATCGGTTGAATTTATCTTTTGCCAACTTTTAAATCTTTCGACAGCATTTATCTCGATATCTTTCCAAAATAAATTAATATCTGCGAAATGATAGTTTTTTTTAAATACTACAAATACTCTTTTCGGTATTCGGGGTAAGTAAGACCATATCATACCATCTTTTATAATAATTTTTACAGAATTGGGATATAATTTATCATCTGAAAATAAAAGACCTTTATGATCCTCATAATCAGTTTTAATTGTATTGTCCCATTTTATAGGGTTCGAGGTTGTAGCTCCTTTAAACCACTCTTCATACTTTTTTGGAAAGCTACCCTTTCTATATGTATTCCATGAAACATAACCTCCTACTTCATCACTCTTATTCAATTTTTTTATTTTTTTAAAATAATCATCCAAAATTTTAGTTCCAGGCAGATAGGCAGCTACTAATTTCTTTTGCAGAGGTTTGTTATCAAAAAAATCTTTTAATAGCATTGCAGATAATATACTGCCCTGACTGTGAGAAGCTAAGATTATAGGTTTTCCCTTATTATAATTATCGAGGTAATATTCGAAAGCTTTTTTTATATCACTATATGCAATTTCTCTTGACTCTTCCTCATACTTATTAAAAGGGTTTACGTATACCTTGTAATGTGATTGCCTATAAAAAGGAACATAAATATTTCCGGCTTTTCCAAATGCAGATGCTTGGTATTTAACAGCTCTGTTAATTATATCTTTATTTAACAATTCATCATCCACATCAGCGTTCCACCTAGTATCTTTTCGGTCAAGAAACATTGTAGGATAAATAAAAAAAATATCGCAATTTTTATTCTTACTATCTCCAACGATTTTTTTCAAGGATTCTGGGTATTTATCAGGTTTTACCGCCCACGATTCAGGATTTGAATAAATAGGACTTTTCGATGGTATATATTTTTCAAAAGGGACTGCTCTGTACATAGGCTTACATCCAGATAAAACAATTACCAAAAGAATAAAAAAATTTTTAATCTTTTTTTTTAATAAATTTAAAAAAAACACTAAAAGTGCTTTATTAATTGGATAATAAATTTAAAATGAAAAACTCTTCTTTTTATCCTTTTTTTATTATTTATTTTATAATTTTTTTTTCTTGTGATAAGTCTAAAAGAAATTATAATGATTTAGAAATAACTATTGAAAAAAAAAAAATTGATTCATTAAATTTTAGGGCTAAAGTAATTGTTAGAGATAAATCTCAATTAAAAAGTAATGACAAAGTTTATATTTTAATTGATAATGAAGCAAAATTGGACTCAACAATTAGAAATATCAAAGAAAAATTTTTAAATAAAAAAGAAGATTTAAATTAATATTTTTGATACTAGTTAGTATTTTCATCAAGAGGATTTACCTTTAAAAAAGAAGGGTGTTGCTCTATTGCAAATTCAATCTTTTCGATTATTTCATCAGTCGATTCTTTATCATAATCAATGTGAAGAGGATTTTTAATGCACATTGATTGAATTACTCCCTTTTTTTTGATCAAAATACCTTTTTTATCAAATGATCTTCTAAAGCCATCTATAACTATTGGTACAACCAATGGTTTGTACTGTTTAATAAGATGTGCTGTGCCCTTACGAAGTGGTTTAAATGGAGTTGTTGTTCCTTGAGGAAAAGTAATTACCCAACCATCTTTTAGAGCAATTGAAATGTTAGTTATATCTGATATATTAACATTTCTTTTTATATCTTTGCCCCCTTCCCTCCATGTTCTTTCAATCGGAATTGAACCTGCATAGGATAATATTCTTGGAAGTAATCCTGACCTCATTGTCTCTCTAGCTGCAACATAATAAATATTTAATTTTGGATTCCATAAATAGCCTACGTTTTTAATTGTATCATTTCTTCCATGTAAACTTGCATTAAAAACATGGAGCATGGCAACCACGTCGGCAAAGTAAGTTTGATGATTAGAAACAAAAAGAACATTCGAACCAGGCAGACCATTTAAAACCTTTGAACCTTCAATTTTTAATTCATTAAAACCCCTATATCTCCTATGAGTTAAATAGCCTAAATATCTTATTAGAATTTTCTTGATTATAAGATAATGTCCAAAAGGATTTTTTTCTAAAAGTTTCATCAATTAGTAAATATATTATTATTTAAGCAATAAAATTAAATCCCTTGCCTCAGAAAGAACCATCGCTGTAGCTCCCCAGACTTTTTCACCATCGAAATCAAAAATTGGAACTTTTCGATTATTAATTTTAGCTGTTCCAATCGAATTTTTCGACAAAAGTATTGAAAGTTTTACTTCTATAAGATAATCAACCTCCTTTTTATTTATTACAAAAGCAGGGCTTTTTGTGGTTCTCGCCATAAAGGGAAATACAATAAAATTACTTACAGGAATGAAAACTTTCGATAATTTTGTTATATAAATAACCTGATCCTGTTTGACTCCAATTTCTTCATTTATTTCACGCAGTGCAGCATCCCAACTGGATTTATCAGATTTGTCTATTTCTCCTCCAGGAAAAGCAATTTGGTCTGAATGAACGTTCTTTTCAATAGCCCTCCTTCTAATAAGACAAAAATGTAATACTTTTTTTATTGGATAAAATAATAAAATCGTAGCCGCAAATCTTAAATTATTTTTATTCGTATGGCAAATTTCTCTACCATGAGGTTCCATTTTAAGTTGAGATTTAATCCCTGGTTTAGGAATTTCATTTAATTTTGGTGACTTAACTAAAAACTCAGTTAGCTTCATATGCAAAAAATTAATTCAATTTTATTAGTTGTTTTATCTACTATTCTATTGTTTTGCGAAAGGAACAAAATAGAGAAAAAAGAAAAAATAAAAATTGGATTTGAAAAAAAGATTACAAAGAAAAAGAATAAGAAACTCTTATCTGAAGAACCTAACATTATATTAACTGATAAAAATGTAATTGATTTTTTTTATAATTACAATAAACAAAATATTTACAATAAAGTAAAAATATCAACATCTTTTGGCGATATTATAATAAGTCTTTTTGACGAAACCCCCTATCATAAGTCAAATTTCATTTATTTATCAAAATTAGGATATTTTGACAATACATATTTTCATAGAGTTGTACCAAATTTCATAATTCAAGGAGGTAACTCCGATAATATAGAAACTTCGAAAAAAAGGAAACTCATAGGAAAATACTTGCTGCCTGTAGACACAAAAAATAACATCAGACATGATAGAGGAATTGTATCAATGCCAAGTAGTGAAATTAACAATCCATACAAATTAGCTTCTCCTTATGAATTTTTTATAGTCCAAAAAAAAATTGGTGCATATCATCTGGACGGAAATTACACACCTTTTGGTAAAGTAGTTGATGGAATGGATGTAGTTGATTTGATAAACTCCCAACCAGTAGACAAAAGAGAAGCACCAATTAACAATATTAAAATGAAAATTGAGGTTTTAAAATAAGCAAATCTAATAGTTAATAAAATAATACAATAAAAAACTTATAGTGTTTAAATTTTAAAAGTATTAAATATGCATATCCAAATAAGGGAGTTTGGTTTGGTTTTAGATATTTTATATAATCTTTTTCTTTGATTTGTTTTGGTTACTCCCTTATTAGATACTTAATTATTGGTTAACACTCGAGAAGCTTATTGTGAAAACAATAAGCTTCTTTTTTATAAGCAAATCTAATAGTTAATAAAATAATACAATAAAAAACTTATAATGTTTAAACTTTAAAGTATTAAATATGCATATCCAAATAAGGGAGTTTTGTTTGGTTTTAGATATTTCTTCTAATTTTTTCTTTGATTTGTTTTGGTTACTCCCTTATTAGATATTTAATTATTGGTTAACACTCGAGAAGCTTATTGCGAAAACAATAAGCTTCTTTTTTTTTAAAGTATTTTTGATTATATTTAATTCTTATTATATTTATAATTTTAATAGTTTTTAAATATGACACTTACCCAATTAAAATATATGATTGCAGTTGCCGAAACTGGTAATTTTACAAGCGCTTCCAAGAAAGTTTTTGTTACACAACCCTCCTTAAGTATGCAAATTCAAAAACTCGAAGACGAATTAGGAGTGCAAATTTTTAATAGGACTAAAAAGCCGGTAACTCTAACTAAGGTTGGAGAAGAGATTTTAAAACAAGCTAAAAGCATAATTTCTGAATCCAGAAGAATGGAAGACATAATAGCTCAAGAAAAAGGCTTCATAGGGGGAGAATTTAATCTTGGAATTGTTCCTACAATTATGCCGACATTACTTCCAATGTTTTTAAAAACCTTTTTAAAAAAATATCCAAAAGTTGTTCTAAATATTTTGGAAATGCCTACAGAAAATATTATTGAAAACTTAAAAGATGGCGCTCTAGACGCCGGTATTGCTGCAACTCCACTAAGAATAGATACAATTATTGAGACCCCTTTATACTATGAACCTTTTGTAGGTTACATTCCGAATAGCCATAGGCTAAAAACATTTAAAAAACTTAAATTAGAGGATATTGAGTCCGAGTCCGTATTAGTGCTAGAAGACGGACACTGCTTTAGAAATCAAGTATTATCCATCTGTGGCTTAAATGATGAAGAAAAGATTAAATCTTTTGATACAAAAAGTGGAAAATATGTTCTTAAAAGTGGAAGTTTTGAAACATTGATAAACTTATCAAATGAGGGGCCTTGGATGACACTTCTACCCTTTCTCAATACTGAAAATCTTTCNAAAGAAAACAAAGTTAATGTTAAACCATTTGAGGAACCTGCCCCAGCTAGGGAGATAAGTTTAATTTATCCTAAAACACAATTAAAAATTCAAATCATTGAAGCACTTCAAACAATAATACAAAGTATAGTAAGGGGAGAAATTTTGATAAACAAAATTAAGTTAATAAGTCCTTAAGAGGATTTTCTAATTAAATCACTATGAAACTTATCAAATAGAAACTTTTTTTTCCACCTTCTTAATTCATTTGAATCTTTGTATGAAAGTCCTATAAGTGCCTTATTAAATTCTTTATCAAATAAAATTCGATCAAAACTAACCTTTGTAAGAATAGTTTTGTAAAATTCAAGCTGGTTGTTTTCTTCTTCCATTATCAATCAATCATAACTCTAAAACTATAATCTTAAATTTAAATAAAATGTTGTAGATATGTTAATTTTTTTTAAATTATAAAACAAGTTTTAAGATTCGAGCATTAAAAGATCATCGTATTTTAAACACGGGATGTGGCGCAGTTCGGTAGCGCACACGCATGGGGTGCGTGGGGTCGCAGGTTCAAATCCTGTCATCCCGACTAATTAAATTTTATTTATTTTCAAACAAAGATTTTTGTAATTTTGAAAAAAAAAATTGAATAAACTATTATTTACAATAGCATTAATAANAACTACTGCTCTAAGTTGTAATGCTCAAGAAAACACTCCAAAAATTTCAACTCCAACTAAAATAAATTATACTTATGAAGTATTCGTAGATAGTTTAGATATCCCATGGGGAATGAGCTTTATCAATGAAAATGACTTATTGGTAACAGAAAAAAGTGGAATTTTATACAGAATTAAAAACGGAATTAAAAAAAAGGTTAAAGGTCTACCACCAATATATGTTAGGGGACAAGGAGGTCTTTTAGATGTTGCTTTATCGCCTAACTATAAAAAAACAAAAGAGATTTATTTCACTATGAGTTCTGAAATCGACACATATAACAAGATATCTTTAANAAAAAATTCAATTTCGGATGAAAATTTAAATAACAATAAACTCATTCAGAAAGGGATTGAATTAATCAGGAAAGAATATCCATTTGTTTTTAATGAAACACTGAAAGATTTTATAGAAACTTTTAAAGATGAATTAATAGAAGGATTTGATCCTGTTGAGAAATTTCAACTTTTTTTAGACGTAAATTATTATCCAGATATAAAGGATGAAAATGACTTGAATCAAATTTTGGAATTAAGTAATAAAATAAAAAAAATTGAAATCTCTAATGATAAAAATTTGTACGAAAAAGAAAAAAAATTAAAAAACAAACTTAGATCTATACAGAAAAAATATTCCTTTCTCCCCCAAAACGGCAAAAGAAAAGCAAAAGGTGGACATACTGCATTATACAAAGCAACTTTGGAAAATTTAGAGTTAAAGGATGTGAAAATGATCTACAAAGGAGATTTTAACACAAAAAAAGGTCAACACTGGGGTTCAAGAATTGTTTTTGATGATAATAACTATCTCTATTTCACAATAGGAGATAGAGGAAACAGAGATGTTAACCCACAAGATATTTCAAGGGACGGAGGTAAAGTTTACAGGTTAAACTTGGATGGGAGTATTCCAAACGATAATCCATTCATTGGTAGAAATAATGTTAGAAAAGCGATTTATAGTTATGGACACAGAAATCCACAAGGAATGGTATTTAACAAACAAACAAAAAAAATATGGACTAATGAACATGGTCCAAAAGGTGGAGATGAAATAAATATCATTAAACCTGGAAAAAATTATGGGTGGCCAATAATTACCTATGGTATTAATTATAGTGGAACTATTATTACTAATAAAACTTCTATGGATGGATTGGAACAACCTTTGTATTATTGGGTTCCTTCAATTGCCCCTTCTGGAATGGCATTTTCAACATCGAATATATATCCAAAATGGAAAAACAATCTTTTTGTTGGTTCACTTAAATTTGAGTATTTAGAAAGATTGGAAATAAAAAATGAAAAAGTTGTAAAACGAGAAAAAATTCTTGAATCGATAGGAAGAGTAAGAAATGTTAAAGAAGGACCTGATGGATACCTATATTTAGCTGTTGAAGGAAAAGGGATTCTTAAAATAATACCTAATAAAAAATGAAATTTTTTTTAATNATTTATTTAATTCTGTTTTTAAACATTTCTTATANTTTATTTTCAAAAAAACCGATTCAAGAAAGCTTAATAGATGGGCAAGAGATATATAATGATTTTTGTGCCCAATGCCATTTAGAAGACGGAAAAGGTGTTAAGGGGATTTATCCNCCNTTAGCTAAATCAGATTTTCTAAAAGATATTAATCGAACTATATCNTCAATAAAGTATGGTCTTAAGGGACCCATTACTGTTAATGGGGAAGAGTATAATTCAATAATGGTATCTCAAGGTTTAGACGATGAAGAAATTTCTGATGTAGTAAACTACATTCTAAATTCTTGGGGAAACTCCTCCAAAGAATTAATTACTGAAGAAATTGTTACCTCTATTAAGAAATAATTAAATGAACTTTAAAATATTAAAATTAAAAAACCCATACTNGTTTGCCTATTTAGTAATTAGTATTTTTTTTATTACATGGATGATTTTTTTAGATACTCATTCATTGTTAGTTCATCTTGAATTGAATAAGGAAATAAATAATTTAGAAGAAAGAAAAAAATTTTTGGAAGATCAAATTGAAAAAGACAAAAAATTAATTTTAGATTTAAACGACACTGACAGCCTAGAAAAATTTGCCCGTGAAACCTATGGGCATAAAAAAGCAAACGAAACAATTCTTATCGTAGAATGATGCTGTTCAAACTATTTAATATTTTGTTAAAAAACCTTTTCAGATTCCCTTTTTTTGCCCTTTAATTAACACTATTTTTAAAAAAATATTATGGCAAAAATAATTGCAATCGCGAATCAAAAAGGTGGTGTNGGAAAAACAACAACTTCAATAAATCTTTCATCTGCGCTTGCTATTCTTGAAAAAAAAGTATTGTTGATCGATGCAGATCCCCAGGCTAATGCAACATCTGGATTAGGTTTCGATTCTTCAGAAAAAAAAGTTGGCACTTATGAATTATTTGACAATAAAACGGAATTTAACAAGATTATCTATAAAACATCAATAAAAAAATTAAAATTAATTCCTTCCCACATAGACCTGGTAGCTGTTGAAATAGAGCTTGTGAATAAGAAAAAAAGANAGTTTATTTTGAAAAAAACTCTTGATGAAATATCATATAATTTTGATTTTATTTTGATAGACTGTCCACCATCTTTAGGTTTAATAACCCTTAATGCGCTAACTGCTTCAAATTCAGTTATCATTCCAATTCAATGTGAATATTTTGCCTTAGAAGGTTTAGGTAAACTCTTAAATACTATAAAAAGTATTCAAAAATTACATAATACAAATCTTGATATTGAGGGATTACTTCTAACAATGTATGATTTAAGACTTAGACTATCAAATACTGTAGTGGAAGAAGTTAAAAAACATTTTGGGAGGATGGTCTTTAAGACAATTATTCAAAGAAATGTTAGATTAGGTGAAGCTCCAAGTTATGGGGAAAATATCATTGAATACGACTCAACTAGTAAAGGGGCTAAAAATTATTTAAGTTTAGCTCAAGAAATTTTAAAAAAACAAAACAATGAATAAACCAAAAAAAAAATCTGCTTTAGGAAGAGGCCTTTCTGTTCTTTTAAATAATTCTGACTCCTATTCGGTTGACATTAACCCGACAGAAGAAAAAATTAAAGTTGGGGTTGTTGCTATACCAATAAATCAAATTACAACAAACCCCTATCAGCCAAGGAGTAATTTTAGTGATGAAAATATAACAGAATTGGCAAATTCAATCAAAAACCTAGGTATAGTCCAGCCAATTACAGTAAGAAAAATCGGGGATGATAAATTTCAATTAATAGCTGGCGAAAGGAGACTAAGAGCATCAAAAAAAATAGGATTAAAAGCTATTCCTTCATTTATAAAAAATTCTAATGACGAGGAGATGCTAGAAATTGCTCTAGTAGAAAATATACAGAGGAAGGACCTAGACCCAATTGAAATAGCTATTTCCCTCAAAAGATTAATTGATGAAGTGTCTCTTACTCAAGAACAATTAAGTAAGAAATTAGGAAAAAAAAGATCCACAATATCTAATTATATAAGATTATTAAGACTTGATCCAGTTATTCAGACTGGTATCAGGGACGGCTTCTTGTCGATGGGGCATGGAAGAAGTATAATTAATATAGAGGATAAAAATGTTCAATTAAAAATATATAAAGAAATAATTAAAAAAGAATTAAGTGTTAGAAAAACAGAAACTCTTGTCAGTAAAATAAAAGAAAATAAAAACCCAAAAAAAAATTTAAAAATTACAACGAATTTCATTGAAGAAGAGGAGTATATTTCAAAACTAATTGGGGCGAAAGTTCAAATTATTTCATCTGGAGAAAATAAAGGAGTGTTAAAAATACATTTTAACTCAAAATCGGAATTGTTGAAGCTAAAAAAAATATTTAAAAAGTGAACCCCAAACTATTTATTTTAATTTCATTTTTTTTCTTNACGGATATTGTCCATTGTCAAAAAGAAGGTAAAAGTTATAGTAGGTCTGAAAAAAAACAGAATCTAATTAAAGATCCACTTACACCATCAAAGGCAGCATTTTATTCTGCAGTGATTCCGGGTCTTGGACAAATTTATACTAAAAGATATTGGACAATCCCATTTATTTACGGTGGATTAACGGTTTCTGCATACTACTTTATTTACCAAACAAATGAGATGAAAACTTATAGAAATGCCTATAAACAAAGAATTAGAGGAGACTACAGTGATGAATATACAAGAAAAATATTGTTTAATGACCAGCTTATTGAAGGAATGAATTTTCATAAAAATTATAGAGACCTATCAATTTTGTGGTTTGTTGGAACTTACCTCTTAAATGTTTTAGATGCGAATGTTGGTGCTCATCTATTACAATTTAATGTTGAATCAAAGCTTACAATTAAACCTTATTTGGATCAAATAGAACTAAATTCCATACCTGTGGCTGGTATAAACTTGAATTTAAAATTTTAAACATGAAAATTGCTATAATTGGTTATGGAAAAATGGGTANAACTATTGAAAAAATAGCTGTTCAAGAAAATATAGAAATAGTATGTATAATTGACAAAGAAGTGCAAGAAGGGGATTTATCAAAAGCTGACGTTTCAATCAATTTTAGTATACCATCTGCAGCTGTTAAAAATATTCTTAAGTCATTTGACTACAAAGTGCCGGTTGTTTGTGGAACCACTGGTTGGTTGGATGATTTTGATTTGGTTAAAAATTACTGTGAGAAAAAAGAAACTGCTTTTATTTATTCATCTAATTTTAGTTTTGGTGTAAATATTTTTTTTAAAGTAAACCAGTATTTAGCAGCCCTAATGAATAAGTACGATAGTCCATATAAAATATCTATCGAGGAAACACATCATAAAGAAAAGTTAGATTCTCCAAGTGGAACAGCATTGAGTTTAGCAAACGATATAATTAAGAAAAATAATAGATTTAAAAATTGGACAGCAAATAAAAGTTCTAATGGAATATCAATCACTTCAAAGAGAAAAAATAAAAAAATAGGTGTTCATAATATATCATTTGAGTCTGATTTTGATAAAATTATTATTCAACATGAAGCCAATTCAAGAGATGCTTTTGCAAAAGGATCAATAATTGCTGCCAAATGGATAAAAAATAAAAAAGGGATTTTCAAAATGGAGGATATTTTAGATTTTTAAATAAAAAAATATGTCAATAATTCAGTGGTTCATTTTTTTTATTTTAATTCAAATAATACACTTTTTAGGTACATGGAAATTGTATGCTTTGGCAGGAAGAAAATCTTGGGAAGCCCTATTACCTTTTTATAATGGGATAATTTTATTGAAAATAATTAAAAGACCCACATGGTGGATATTTTTATTATTTGTGCCTGTTATCAATTTAATTATGTTTCCTGTATTTTGGGTTGAAACAATCAGGAGTTTTGGGAAAAAATCTAATCTAAGTATTTTTTTAAGTATTTTGTCACTTGGATTTTACATTTATATTTTAAACTATTCAAAAAAAACCAAATACTCTGATTCAAAATACAAAGAAAACTTAACCTCTTTTGGGGACTGGATTAACTCAATGTTGTTTGCAATTATAGCTGCTACCGTTGTACACAATTATATAATGCAACCTTTTATTATACCTACTGGGTCGTTAGAAAAAACCCTTTTAATAGGGGATTTTTTATTTGTGAGTAAATTTCACTACGGAGCTAGAATTCCAATGACTACTGTTTCGTTACCAATGACGCATGACACTCTTCCGGTATTTAAAATTAAATCATATCTAAACTTTCCGCAACTTCCATATATGAGACTTCCTGGTTTTCAAAAAATTAAGAGAAACGAAATTGTAGTTTTTAATTGGCCTGCAGACACCGTCAGAAAATTTTTTGTTAAGGAAAAAGGTGTGAAAAAGCCAATAGATAAAAAATCAAATTATGTGAAACGTTGTTTGGGCTTACCGGGAGATAGTCTCGAAATAATTGATGGCTTAGTTTATATCAATGGCAAATTAAATATTTTACCCGACAGGGCTAGGGTCCAATATAACCACTTTATCTACAACTCTAAAGGCGTTTCTTCCAAAAGGTTAATTGATGCTAAAGTAAGAGATTTCAACAGGATCTATAGAATCGAAAATATTACTCAAACCTCATATAAAAAAATTTCAAAGTATATATTAGGTAATATCTCTAACTACCAAAAAGACTTTAGGGTCGTTACTACTTTTGAAGGACTTCCAAATAAAATAATAAAAGAAATAAAGCAAAGTGAACCTTATATTGAAATTAAAGAGATAATTGAAAGAAAGAAACAAGTTAACTTAACTTTAAGTGAAGCTAATAGAATCAAAAACGAAAATATTTTTGACAGTATAACAAGAAAAATTAATAACAAAATATCATATAACGAAAGTTTTTTTCCAAATAATCTAAAATTTAATTGGAATGAAGATAACTTTGGTCCTATTTCTATTCCAAAAGCAGGTAAAACAGTATACATCAATAATAAAAATTACCCTTTGTATAAAAAAATTATTCAGGATTACGAATTTAATTCTATAAAAAAAGTAGGTGAGATATACAGTATAAATGGAATTGAAACATCATCATATACATTTAAACAAAATTATTATTGGATGATGGGAGATAATAGACATAGTTCTGAAGATAGTAGGTTTTGGGGTTTTGTGCCTGAAGATCACATAGTTGGAAAACCTGTTTTCATTTGGTTTAGTGTTGATAATTTCAACAAAGGTGTTTTAAACTGGAAAATACGATGGAATAGAATAATGACAACCGTAAAAGGAGAGGGAAAACCGTTCTCCTTTTTGCTCCCATTTTTAATTACGATTTTTATTTTTCAGGGTTTAAATTATATACTAAAAAGAAGGAAAAAAAATAAGAATTGATTCATCTTGTTCCATCTTATTTACCATCATTAATATATTATTGGCATATTGTAAACTCTAATGTAATTTTCAATCTATCCGCAAAATATCAAAAGCAAACAACTAGAAATAGATGCATGATAATGAGTGCAAATGGACCTCTAAAACTAATTATTCCTGTAAGACACAACAAAAAAGAAAATGAAATTTTACATGACCACAATGTAAAAATAGATAATACTCAAAAGTGGAAAATTAAACATTGGAAATCTATTCAAAATGCATATAGATCGTCCCCTTTTTTTGAATTTTATGAAGAAGGGTTTTTTAAAGTTTTTTTTAATAATGAAAAATTATTATACACTTTAAATATTAATATTATCTCGCACATTAATAAAATTTTGGGTGTTAAAAAAAATATTGAAATTTCAAATAGAAAAATTTCACATGAAAAATATGATAAAAAACTTATGAATATTAAAAAATATTTTTATTATGGAGTTCCTCCATACAATCAGGTTTTTATTTCAAAATTTAAATTTATTCCCAATTTGAGCATATTAGATTTAATATTTAATATGGGACCCAAGTCAATAAATTATCTGGTTAATCCAAAGTTTAATCAAACCCATAGTAACTGATGATTGGGTAATGATCTGATAGTCTTTTTCTTATTACTTTAAAATTATTGATTTTTAATTTTTTATCTGAAAAAAGAAAATCAATTCTTAACGGGATAAATGAATAATTGTAAGTGTCACCTAAACCAGATCCGGCAGTATGAAAGGCATCTTTTTTTTTTTGAGACAAAACCTTGTAAGTTTCTGAAAACTGAGTGTTGTTTAGATCAACAGCAATAATTGATGGGCTATCATTAAACTTATCAATATTTTTAAAAAAGTCAATTTGCTCTATTTGTCTTCTGCTAACTTCATCAAACTTTAACTTAAAATTTTTAGAAAAATTTGAATCAGTTATCCTGTCTCCTTTATCAAGTTTAAATGACTCAAGATGCAGATTATAAACTCTCAAATCTTGCTTTCGGAATGAGACATCAACATAAACTCCACAATTAGATGAATTGTTGAAGTCAATGAAACCTTTACTTTTAATTTTCAGTTTAGAAAAAATTGCGACAGTTGACTTTCCACCATTTGATGGNTCAGGGTAAATGTGTCTNAATTTATAGCTTTTTAATTTCGGGGCATTTAAAGTTGAATATTCTTGAAAACAGACTATATCGGGATTTTCTTCAGTTATTAATCTTTCTATTTCACTTGAAACATTTGGTTTATCAATCCATCTGTACTTATTAAAGAGTCTTACATTGTAACTCATAACAGAAAATGTAGAGCCGCTTTTTCTTAAAGAAGTATTAGGAAACTTATAAAATAAATTCCATTCATTATATCCAATTAAGAAAGTTAATATAAACAATAAAAAAGGCCATTTTAAATTAAACAACCAATAGAAAAAAAAGAATAGATTTATAAATATAATTATGGGAACAAATAAATTGAAAAAATTGACCTTTATGGGTGTTTCAAATGTACCCATCAAAAAAAGTTGAGTTATAAGAAATATAACATTTAAAAAAATTAAGGATTTTTCAATAAATTTCATNTTGTTATAATTAAATTATTTAATCCTTACTTGCTTCATTTAAAGTTCTTTTTTCTTCATTGGTAAGACTATCATAGCCTGATTCGTTGATCTTGTCCAAAATATGGTCAATTTTTTGCTGTTTAATATTTTCAAAATTTTTCTTATTAATTTTTTGTTTTTGACTTGTAAATTTTTTGTGAAGATTATTTTTTTTAAAATAATTAAAAATATTTTCTCCACTTTTCATCTTAAAACCAGCAAAAAAGCCTATCAAGGCACCTCCCAAATGTGCTATATGTCCTCCGGAATTTGAAATTGGTAGTTGAGTTAAATCAAAAATCACTAGTGCTATCCCGACATAAATTAATTTAACATTGAAAAAAAATATTCTTATTGTTGAATTTGGGGAGTAGGCACACATGAAAATTACAACCGAAATAACTCCTGCAGATGAACCAATTAAAGAAGAACTAAGTCCACCAAATACAGGAAAAAAAGAGTAACTGAAAACAAAAAATAAACCGCCAACAATAATTCCTATGATAAACAGAACAACTAAGTCGTCTTCTCTAAATAAATTTAGAAAAAGTGATGAAAAAAAATAAAATAAAATCATATTCCAAAATAAATGACCAAAACTTGCATGAATAAAGCCATAAGTTATTAAAGACCATGGCCTAAACAATAAATCACTAATATTTGGTAACAACTCAAAATAATAGTAAATGTTTAGTTTAGGAATTTTAAACAGATAAAAAAAAATAAAAACAGCCAAAGGCAGAACAAAAAAAATTGTATTAACTAAAATTATTTTTTCTGCAATGTTTAACTTAAGAAAATTCCTTAAAAATCTATCATATTTACTCATAAATCCCATCTGTTTTTGTTGAATTGATTTTTTTTCCAATATAACATCATAGCTAGACCAGTTAATGCTCCTCCAACGTGAGCAAAATGTGCAATAGGACCAATTGAAAAAGAATTTGAAACGCCAAAAAATAAATCTCCCGCAATTAAAATAGGAACGAAATACTTTGCTTTAATTGGTATTGGAATAAATAATAAAAAAAGAGATATATTAGGAAATAAGAATGCAAAAGCCACCAAAATTCCATAGAGAGCACCTGAGGCTCCAACCATAGATAAATTAAAACTTTCGTTTAGATGATTTAATTGATTCTCTGAAATGTAACTCAACCAATTAGTATTATATCTTCTTGTTTTTATTGTATTCAAAATTTCNTCTGAATTAAATCCATTATTTATTAAAATTTCAAAAATTGAATTAAAGTCATAGTAACTATAAATCATTTGCAAAACTGCAGCCCCGAGTCCAGAAGAGATATAAAAAAAAATAAATTTATTTCTACCCCATATTTGTTCTATTGGAGAACCGAACATCCACAAACCAATCATGTTAAATAATATATGACTAAAATTTCCGTGTAGAAACATATGCGTTATAGGCTGCCAAATTTGAAATAATGAATTATTAAAGTAATGTAGAGCAAACATGTCATATAATTTATTACCATACAATGATGTGGCTAAAAAAAATATACAATTGATTATTAGTAAATGCTTTACAGTTTCAGTAATCCTAGACATTATAAAAATTTATTTTGTAATTCTGGTTTTGTAATTGAATACAATATTTTTTGTTGAAATGGTGACAATAGTTGTTCTTTACAATTAAATAAATTATTTACAATATTTTTTTGTTCCTCTTTCTCTAGGAAATTTCCTTTTTTTATTGAGGTAGACTTAGAAATGGACATAGCAATTAAATCTCCATTACTAAAAGATTTTTTTTTGGGGTCATTTTCAAATTCGTCAAATAAATCCTCAATAATTTTAAATGCTTGGCTATCAGAACAAATTGTAGGGATTCCAATAATTTTTAGATTAAATGAATCTTCTATTTCTAAACTAAAACCCATTTCTCTAAGAGTATTTTTTAATTCAAAAAAAATCAATTTTTGGCTTTCAGTCAAAACAAAATTTACTGGAAAAATCAGTTGCTGGCTTGAAATATCTGAATTGGTGATTTTTTTCATTAGTTTTTCATAAATTATTCTCTGATGTGCTCTTTCTTGATCTATAACAATAAGAGAATTTCTTGTTGAAGTGACTAAATATGAATTCATAATTTGAAAAATCTTGATATCTTCATCATTAATTACTTCACTTAATGAGTCAGGATTGAATAAACTGGAAGTTCCAAGTTCTTTATAAATTATCTCAGATTTATTCCAAATTTTAGAAAGATATTTTGAAGTTCTGTCCTTAAAGGGATTGAAATTTTTATCAACCTTTATTTTAGGTTCAATGGGGGGATCAAATCTTTTTGAATAGGGTATTTCAAAGCTTGATTTTGTNTCAAAATCGATAACTGGGGTAACTTGAAAAATCCCTAAACTATGCTTTACAGTAGAATGAATTATTGAATATAAACTTTGTTCGTCATCGAATCTAACCTCAATCTTGTTTGGNTGAATATTAATATCTATTGATGAAGGTTCAACTGTTAAAAAAATGAAAAAGCCAGGATAATTCTTTTCAGGTAAAAGCCCTTCATATGCCTTGTTTATAGCATGGAAAAGAAAATTATTTTTAATATATCTGTTATTTACAAATAAAAATTGCATTCCCCTGGTTTTTTTTGATGCTTCAGGTTTAATTATGTATCCGTTTAATTTTACAAAAGATGTTTTTTCTTTGATTGGCACTAAGTTTTCCTCAATTTTATTTCCAAAAATATTTTTTATACGAACCTGAATATTTGATTTATATAAATTAAAAATTTCTGATTTTTTATGGCTTAATGAAATATTTAAATCACAATGCGCAATTGCTATTCTGCGAAATTCATTAATTATATGTCTCAATTCTACTGAGTCAGATTTTAAAAAATTTCTCCTAGCAGGTACATTAAAAAATAAATTCTTAACTAAAACATGAGTTCCAACTTGAGAAACAACCTTTTCACATGAATGGATTTTGCCTCCTTTAATCTTTAATTTATGCCCAAAATCATCGACTTTGCGTCTAGTTACAATTTCTAGATGAGATACTGAAGCAATTGAAGAGAGCGCTTCTCCTCTAAATCCTTTAGAATTTATATTTAATAGATCTTTTGTTTCAGTGATTTTTGAAGTCGCATGCCTAAGAACACAGTCCATCAAGTCATTTTTACTCATTCCTATTCCATTATCCACAACTTTAATTGTTTTTTTACCAGATTCATTTAAAAAAACTTGAATTCTGTTTGATAACGCATCAATTGAATTTTCAACGAGTTCTTTAATTAATGAAGCTGGTCTTTGNACAACTTCACCAGCAGCAATTTGATTTGATACATTTTCTGGAAGGATTTTAATAATATCTTTCATCAATACTTTATAAAAATTGAAAAATCAAAATCAATAATGTAAAAAAATATAAAAAAAAGTAAAAATAGTGTTATGATAAAAACTTTATTAAAAGAACGGTTTCCTTTTGTTCTATTTTTTATCCTTTCTNGATTCCAAAAACTACTTCGATTATTAGTAATTAAATTCTCTCTGCTACTTCTTATTCGTGAGTCTATAGAATNATCTGTTGATTCATTTTTTTCTTTGAAATAACGTGGTATATAATTGAATTTTCTATTCCTATTTAGTTTGAAAAAAGAATTTTTAAACACCATAGATGAACTATCAATTATTTAATTCCATCATTTTTATTGATGTAAAGGCTGCATCAGAGCCTTTATTTCCAAGTTTACCACCGGACCTTTCAATTGATTGTTCGACATTATTGTCCATTAAAACACAAAANATGACGGGAATTAAAGATTTTAAATTAATTCTGGCAATAGCATAAGAAATGGAGCTACATAAATATTTAAAGTGCTTTGTATCTCCTTTAATCAAGCAACCAATAACAATTATTGAATCAAATTTTGAATCTTTTGATTTTTTTTTCGCCTCAAAAATTAACTCAAAACTGCCAGGTACTTTAGTGATAAATATGTTTTCATTAGTGATACCACTTTGGGTAAGAGTTTCAACTGCTCCTTTTAAAAGTTTAGAAGTAATTTGACTATTCCATTCAGAAACTATCAATGAAATCTTATATTTTTTTCCTGAAGAAAAAGTAGTTTTGTCTTCTCTTTTGGGAATATTAAAACCAGAATAACTCATAATTTTATTCTGTTTTTGCAATTTGAATATCTATGAACTTCCCTTCCTTGGAGTCAGGAAAGTCACTTTTGATTTTTTTAAAATACTCTAATGCAGTTTTTTTTTCTCCTAATCTAAGGGATAAAAGACCAGCCTTATACAAATATTTTGGTGTTGTGAAAATGTTTTCTTCAAAACTAGAAGCCTTATCATAACTTAGCAGAGCGTTTTTTTGATCACCTATTTGAAGATAAGCATCTCCTAATACTCCTTTTGCGATTGATGATAACAAAACATCTTTTGACTCAAAGTCTTTAAGATATTCAATTACTTTATCATATTGTTTTAAATTTAAGTAAGACATTCCCGTGCTAAATATTGCTAGATTTGATGAAGGTGTATTTTCATAGTTTTGAATTATGTCTAAAAAACCAAATTTTCCTCCGCCACCATTTATTGCGGAATTAAATAAATCGTTCTGTTGTTCATTATTTAGTGCAAGGTTAAAATAATATTGAGCTTGATTGAGTTCAGTTATAGCGTCCTCATTTTTCGGCTCAAGTACAAACGTTTTATAAGCTAGGTAGAGAAATACAGAAATAGCAATTAAAACAACACTAGAGAATATTAGGCTTTGATATTTAGCTACAAATTTTTCAGTCTTTGTAGCTCCAGAATCGAGACTTTCAAAAACTTCTGCNGTAGTACTCTCNAGGTTTTTCTTATTTAAAACCTTTCTTTTGGAATTAANTTTTTTTCCACCTCTTTTATTATAAGTTGCCATAATTGGGCAAATTTAAACTTTATTCTTCAACAACAAATGATAATAACTAAATAATATTATGTTATTTAAGTTATAAATTCAGCGTTGGTTTTATCTTTGCTTTTTAGATGAGATTAGAAGAGCTATCAATAACCAATTATAAAAACATTGATTCAAGAAATTTTCTNTTTAAAGAGAATGTAGTTTGTATGGTTGGAGATAATGGAGTTGGTAAATCAAATATTTTAAGTTCGATTTACCATCTTTGTCTTGGAAAATGCTTTATTAATTCCTCATCTATATCGAATATTAAATTTGGAAAAAAATTTTATATGATTCAAGGATTATTTAACAAAAATAATAGTCAAGAAAACTTAAACTTTAGTTACAAAAAAGGAAAAACAAAGGTTTTTAAAAGAAATGGAAAATTATTTAAAAAAATTTCTGAGCACATTGGACAATTTCCTCTTGTAATGGTATCTCCTTATGATAATGATTTAATTTATGGAGGAAGCATATTTAGAAGAAATTTAATGGATGGGATAATTAGTCAAACTGATAAAAAATTTCTGGCAGATTTAATTAGCTATAAAAGAATATTGGAGCAGAGAAACGCGTTGCTTAAAATGAACTATAAAAAACCAAAATTAGATATGGGTGTTTTAGAGATATATGACGAAAAAATTATTGATTTAGGAAACATAATTCATGAAAAAAGAAAATTGTTTATTGATATTTATAAAAAAATATTCAAATCTTACTACGTTTTGATTTCAGAAAATAAAGAGTCAGTTGAAATTAATTTCAAAAGCCAACTTAATAACAACAATTATAAGGATTTAATTAAAGATTCACTTGAAAGAGATTTGATGTTTCAATTTACAACCCAAGGCCCTCATAAAGACGATTTAGAATTATTNTTAAATGGTTATCAAATTAAAAAATTTGGTAGTCAGGGACAACAAAAATCTTTGCTTATATCTCTTAAATTAGCTCAATACGAATTTTTGAAAAAAAAACTGGATGTAAAACCAATTGTACTTTTGGATGATATTTTTGACAAATTAGACCAAAAACGAGTGGAATTAATTATGCAACTTATTGAAGAAAAATATTTTGGACAAATTTTTATTACAGATACAGACAGAAAAAGAGTATCAAACGCAATAGAAACCACTAATCTTTCACATAAAATCCATGAAATTTTTTAAAATTATAAATGAAGAAAATTAGTTTTTTAATATTTCTGCTTTTTTTAAATTTCACATATTGTAAAATAAATACAATTGATGACATCAAAGCTATTGAAGGCATGTGGGAAATTTACTCGGTATCGTCGAAAGGTGAAGTGTTTTACCCCCAAGGAGAGTCTCCTGTTGTTGATTATTATACCTTTGATTCTGACTCAACAGGGACAAAAAAAAAAACTAAAACCTAATTTCAACAAAACTTTTTCCTCGTCATTTGATGAAATCAATTTTGAAATTAAAAAAAATAATGGTTTAATTTATTTAAACTATATTACNGAAACTAANAATTGGAAAGAAATAATTAAAAAATTAACAAAAAAAGAATTAGTTATTTCTAATAATAAATTCGAATATCACTATAAAAGATTTGAGATAAATTAAATGAAAAAATTTCGTTTTAAGGAATCACATTCTGTTAGAAGCATAATTCAAAAAATTAGCTATAACAAACTCTTAAGTGGCGGGTTACGAAAGGNTTTTCTTAATAAAGTTTGGTCAAACGTAATAGGTGAAAATGTAAGCCAATACACCGAAAACATTTATATAAAGGACAATATTTTATTCTTAAAAATAAATTCTTCCGTATTGAAACAGGAACTCTCCTATGGAATAGATAAGATAATCGAAAATTTCAATAAAGAAGTTGGAAGTAATGAAATAAAAAAAATTGTTTTTATCTAATACATCTCATTTTTATTAAAAAAAAATGAAGACTCGATATGAGCATTATCTTCGGAGTCAGAACCATGTATAGCGTTCTCACCCATAGAAGTTGCAAATAACTTTCTAACAGTTCCCTTTTCAGCATCTTCTGGATTGGTTGAACCAATTAATTTTCTGAAATCTTCAACTGCATTATTTTTTTTCAATACTGCAACAATAATTGGACTCCTTGTCATAAAGGTTACTAGTTCATCAAAAAATGGTTTTTTCCTGTGAATATTATAAAAAATCTCTGCTTGATGATTTGTGAGATGAATTAGTTTTAATGCTGATATACGAAAACCAGATTTTAATATCATGGAAAGGATTTCACCCGTATAACCATTTTCCATAGCGTCGGGCTTAATCATTGTAAATGTTAGGTTGTTTTTCATTTTTTAAATTTAAAGAAATAAATTTTTTAAAACATTTTAATTTGAAATGATTATTAAAAATTATCTTAAGTCTTTGGTATCTTTGTTAATATGTATTTAGATTTTTCTCAAAAATTAAATAAAGTTCTTGATGGTGTAACAAAATGTTTGATTATACCTCACAAAAATCCTGATGCCGATGCATTAGGGTCTTCGATGGCTCTATCTAGGTTTTTGACTAAACTTGGGAAAAGAACGAAGATTATTTTACCAAACTCACCTCCGAATTACCTAAATTGGATGATAAAGAATCATGACATTGTTTCATATGAGGAGAGCCCTCATAAAATAAAAGAATACTTGTTAAAGTATGAAATTATTTTTGCTTTGGACTTTAATTCCTTGAAACGGATAGGCATTTTAAGTAAAGAAATAGAAAAAAATAATTTACCTATAGTAATGATTGATCATCACGAATCACCAGAAAAATTCTCAACCCTCTCTTTGTCAAAACCACAAATTGGCTCTACCTGTGAACTTGTCTACAATGTAATGAAATCAATTAATCATAAGTTGATTGACAAAAAAATTGCAACATATATATATTCAGGTATTTTAACAGATACAGGATCATTTAGGTTTCCATTAACTTCAGGTGACACACATACTATAATTTCTGAATTATTTAAAAAGGGTATTAATCACACAAAAATACATGAAAAGATTTATGACAATTTTTCTCTTAATAGAACACGTCTTTTATCGATTACATTAAAAAATTTAAAACTGATTGAAAATCTAAGTGTTGCTTATACAATTTTATCAAAAGAGAATCTAAAAAGATATAACTTCAAAAAAGGTGATACTGAGGGTTTTGTTAATTACGGACTTCGAATTGAAGGTGTTATTGTTTCCGTTATATTTATTGAAGATAGTGATGAAAATATTATAAAAATTTCATTCCGATCAAAAAATAAAATTGATGTAAACAAATTTGCTAAGAAATATTTTAATGGTGGTGGACATAAAAATGCTTCTGGAGGTTTTTCAAATGATTCAATTATAGAGACAGAAAATAAATTCATTTTATCAATTAAGGATTTTCTCAGAGTATGAAAAAATTAAATTTTTTTTTTCTGATCAATATTTTTTTTTGTTTGGGTTGTGATCAAACTGAATCTAGAGAACCGTTAAATTCAAAAAAAAACGACTTTCTGAATAAGTCGGTTATTAGGAATATTCAAATTAACAAAAGAGAAGAAATTAGTTTTCTCAAAATAATTGAAAAAGATTCGAAATCAAAGTATAATATTTCTAATAAAGGATTTTGGTTTAAAATATTAAAATCATCAGAAAAAAATCTAAAACCTAAGACTGGAGATGAGGTTGAATTTTTCTTTAATATTTTTGATTTAAATGGAAATGACATATACAAAGATGATAATTTCAATCCTATAAAATATGTTGTGGACAAAGAAGAGATTCTGCCAGCTTTAAGGTATGGAGTCAAGGAATTGAGGACTGAAGAGACTGGGATCTTTTTAATGCCCTCGTTTTTATGTTATGGATATCAAGGTGATGGTGAAAAAATTATTCCAAATGAGCCTCTTATTATAGAGATTAACTTAATTTCGTTAAAAACTAGTAATAATTAATTTTTAAATGTACAGAAAAATTTTGCTTTTTATTTCTTTTTTTATTGTTCAATGCAATAATAAATTTTCTCACTTAGATGACGGTTTGTATGCTATGTTTTCAACAAACAAAGGAGATATTTTAATAGAACTTACAAAAGAAAAAACACCAAATACAGTTGCAAATTTTGTTTCTTTAGCAGAAGGGGAAAATGAATTTGTTTCTGATGATTATGCGAATAAAAAGTTTTATAATGGAATAATTTTCCATAGAGTTATTAAAGATTTTATGATACAGGCTGGGGATCCCACAGCCTCTGGTTCGGGTGGTCCGGGTTATAGATTTGACGACGAAATAACTGATTTGAGGCACGATAGTGCAGGAATTTTATCGATGGCTAATGCAGGAAAAAACACTAATGGAAGTCAATTTTTTATAACTCACAAAGAAACGCCTTGGTTAGATGGAAAACATACTGTATTTGGAAAAGTTATTGATGGATTAAATGTTGTAGACTCTATACAACAAAATGACACAATCCAAGATGTTAAAATAATTAGAATAGGAACAGATGCAAAAAATTTTAATGCACCTAAGATATTTTCAGATTATTTTTCAAATCTAGAAAAGAATAAGGTAGAGATTGAAGAAAGAAGAGAAATTAAAAGACTTGAAAACACAGAGATGTTTAGTAATCTTAAAAAATATGTTATAAAGACCTCTTCAGGACTAAATTATATTATTACTAAAAATGGAAATGGACCTAAAATAAGTTCTACCAATAAGGCAAGAGCTCATTATGCAGTTTATTTTGAAAATGGAAATTTGTTGGACACAAGCATGTTGGAAGTTGCTGAAAGTTTATTTTTAGTAAATGAACAGAAGAAATCAGCTGGAGCATACACTCCAATTTTGTGTGATATCAGTCCAGAAGCACAAATGATACAAGGTTTTAAGGAGGGTTTAAGATATTTAAAAGAAGGTGACGAGGCATTTTTATTTTTACCATATCAACTGGCTTACGGAGAGAAAGGTGTTAGAGGTATACCTCCAAAATCAAATCTTATATTTGAGGTTAAAATAGTTGAGGTTATAGATTGAAAATAATAAATACAACATTATCATAGGTAAAATTTTAGCTTTTTTAATCTTTTTAATTTCATTTTTTTTATTGAAAAACAACCCCAACACAGTAAATACTTACTATTCAAACTTATTGTACAAAAAAATGATTTTCTTTAAAAATTTATTTTTTAACTTAAGTGACCTTGCTATAGGGGAAATACTTTATTTTTCCTTTATATGTTGTACAATATTTTATTTCTTTAGAAAAACAATATCAATTAATTTCATAATAAGTTCAACTTTAATTGTTATCTGTTTTTTTTATGTATCGTGGGGGTTAAATTATTACAGACCTCCTTTAGAAAGATCTATTGCAAAAGAGAATGTGATCAGTGAGAAAAAGGTTAAAAACTTAACAAAATACTTTTCTATTCAGTGCAATAAATTAAGAAAAGAGATAAATTTTACAAAGAAAAATAAGGAGGACCATTTAATTTCCTATAAAGATTTGATCGAATCTGAAAATGATAAGTTTAAGTATTCTAGTGTCAGTTTAATTTTAAGTTATCTGGGAATTAAAGGATACTTTAATCCATTTACCAATGAGGCGAATGTTAACTCCAGAATTCCAGAAATTCTAGTTCCAATTACAGCATATCACGAATTAGCTCATAAGCAAGGGTTTGCCTCTGAAAGTAATGCAAACTTTATAGGCTTTTTAAATGCCTATAATAATGATAATATTGAAATTAAATATTCGGCTTGTTTTTTTGCTTTTCGATATTTATACTACGAGCTTAAAAAAATTAATCCGAATCTTGCCCAAGGCATATATGTGGCTTTAGATAATGAAGTTAAAATAGATCTTTCAAGAGTTTCAAATTTTTGGATGTACTACGCTAATANATTTCAAAAAACACAGAGAAGTATATTCGATTTTTTTTTAAAAACACAAGGACAAAAAAAGGGGGTGAATTCTTACAATGATGTTGTATGGCTTCTACTTTCTACATTTGACGGAAAGGATAAATTTATTTTAGATGAAAATTATTAAAAGTCTACAGAATTCTCATTTTAAAAAACTTAAAAAACTATCCAATAATAAATTTAATAAAAAGGAAAGGGAATTCATTATCGAGGGTGTTAAAGAAATTGCTTTAGCAGTCGACTCTGATATTAAGATTAAAAAAATTTATTTCAGAAACGAAAAACCGATGGAATTTGATATTTCCATAAGTAAAGAAATTGAAAAATTTTATTTAAATAAAAAATTATTTGATTTATTAACATACAGGAACAGTTCTTCTAAAGTAATAGCTGTTGCGGACAAAAAAAGCTATTCTTTGGATGATATTTATTTAAAAAAAAAATCAATACTACTAATCTTAGAAAATATTGAAAAGCCTGGTAATTTAGGTGCTATAATCAGAACGGCGGATGGAATGTCTGTATCAGGAATTATTATAATTGATTCTAAAATTAATATTTACAACTCCAATGTAATTAGATCCAGCGTGGGAAGTGTTTTTAATATACCCATAATAAAAACAAATATAGAGGGGGCAATCAAATTTTTAGTTCAAAATAAATTTAATTTATATAACACAATTATATCAAAAAATTCTCAAAACTATTTAGATATCGATTACTCTGGCAATATAGCTGTTGCTTTTGGATCTGAAAATCAAGGGTTGTCAAAAAACTGGAGATTAAATGAAGCTAAAGAAATTTGTATAGAAATGAGTGGGAAAAATGATTCTTTTAATTTGTCTGTTTCGGTAGGAATTGTTTTATCAGAGATAGTAAGACAAACAAAATGATTTTTTTTGGGCTTAAAAACCAAGAATTAGTAACTTCATATATGCTTGTAGATGAAAAGATAGAAAATAAAGAAATAGCAAAGCAATATAAGGAGCTACTAAGAATTAGTTATCAGCACCTCAGACCGGAAGACAAAAAGCTTATTCGTTTAGCCTTTAACACAGCTGTAGATGCCCATAGGCATCAAAGGAGAAAATCTGGCGAAGCATATATTTTTCATCCTATTTCTGTAGCGAAAATTGTAGCTTCTGAAATTGGTCTTGATGCAACATCAATTTCAGCTGCTTTACTTCACGATACAATTGAAGACACTAACTATAATTTAGTTGATATTGAGAAACTATTTGGGAAAAATGTTACTAAAATAGTTAGTGGTTTAACGAAGATTTCACGCTTAAAAAAGGATACGGACATTTCTTACCAAGCTGAAAACTTTCGCAAAATGCTTTTGACAATAAATGATGATATTAGAGTAGTGATTATTAAAATCGCTGATCGCCTTCACAATATGCAAACTCTAAACTCAATGACCGAAGGAAAACAAATAAAAGCGGCTTCTGAGACATTATACATATATGCACCTCTTGCTCACAGAATTGGATTGTACAATATCAAAAACGAGCTTGAAGATTTAAGCTTAAAATATACAGATTCAAAAAGTTTTGAACACATTAAAAATAAAATAGAAGATAGTAAGGAGGAACAAGAAAAATATATAAATGAATTTTCACTCCTTATGAGTGAAACATTAAAGAAAGAAAAGTTAAAATACTTCATTAAAGGAAGAAATAAATCAATATACTCAATACACAAAAAAATGCAAACTCAAAACATAAGTTATGAGCAAGTGTTTGACAAATTTGCGATAAGGATTGTTTATAAATCATCTCCAAAAAACGAGAAGTTTTTAGCTTGGAAAATTTATTCGATAGTAACAGATCATTTTACTCCTAATCCAACTAGACTAAGAGATTGGATTTCCTCTCCTAAGTCCAACGGTTATGAATCTCTTCATATTACAGTTATGGGTCCAAATAAAAAATGGATAGAGATTCAAATTAGGTCAGAACGAATGCATGAGATTGCGGAAAAGGGCTATGCTGCTCACTATAAATATAAAGTTGGACGAGATCATGAGAATGGTTTAGAAAGCTGGTTAAATCGTCTAAAAGAGTTACTCGAGTCAAAGGATTCAGATGCTATAGATTTTGTTGAAAATTTTAAATTAAATCTTTATTCTGATGAAATTTTTGTTTTTACTCCAGCAGGGGAATTGAAATCTCTACCAAAAGATTCTACAGCATTAGATTTTGCGTTTAACATCCATACAGAGATTGGAAGTAAAACTAGAGGTGCTAGGGTAAACGGTAAATTGGTACCACTTTCAAGAAAATTAAGGAGTGGAGACTCTATAGAAATAATTACATCAGAAAAATCTAAGCCTACGGCTAACTGGCTGGACTTTGTCGCAACATCTAGAGCGAGAAATATAATTCGTACGTCTATTAACGAGGAGAAAAAAAGAATTGCTGCTGAAGGAAAAGAGTTATTGAGAAGAAAATTAAAGCATTTAAAAATCATTATGGTTGAAAAAACAGTGAATGAAATGCTCGACTACTTCAATGTTAACTCAAATTTGGATCTTTACTATAGGGTTGGAATTAAAACCGTTGATAACAAAAAAATTAAAGATTTTGCAAAATATTACAATAATCGATTTTTAAAATTTTTCAATGAAAGACTTAGGTCTAAACCTAAAAAAAATAAGATCGAAAAAGATTTTATCTCTAATAATGACAAAATTGTTTTCGGTAAAGAAAAAAAGGAAATTAAATACAAATTATCGGCTTGTTGTAATCCAATTTCTGGAGATAGAATTTTTGGATTATCAACTTTGAATGATGGGATATTAGTACATAAACATAATTGTAATTCTGCGATTTCTTTACAATCAAACTTTGCATATAGAATTATACCTGCGTTTTGGGTTGATTCAAATAAACAAGAATTTACTGTTGAACTGCAAATGTCCGGTATTGATCAAAAGGGGCTCGTAAATCAGGTCACAAGAATAATATCAAACTACATGAATATTGATATTAAAAAAATGAATTTTTACACCGATGAAAATCTCTTTAGAGGTAACATTTTAATTCGTGTAAACAATCAAGATCTTATAAAAAAATTAATTCAAAAACTTTTAACTATATCTGGAATTGAAAAAATTGCTCGTAAATAAAAAAAGAAACATTATTTTTACTAAATATTTTAACAATGATTGAAACAAAATCACAACAGGAAATTGTAAAAGAGGTTTTTGTAAAGTTTTTAGATAAAAAAAAACAAAGAAAAACACCAGAGAGATTTGCTATTCTCCATGAGATTTATGAGACAAATGAGCACTTAGATATTGAGTCCTTATATATAAGAATGAAGAATAAAAATTATCGAGTTAGCAGAGCAACTTTATACAATACTATTGATCTATTGATAGAGTCAGGATTGGTAAGAAAACATCAATTTGGAAATCAAGCACAGTATGAAAAATCTTTTTTTGATAAACAGCATGACCACATTATATTTACTGATTCTGGGGAAGTTAAAGAGTTTTGTGATCCGAGAATTCAATCTATCAAGGAAACAATTGAAGAAGTTTTTGATGTTAACATACATCATCATTCGCTTTATTTTTATGGCACTAAAAAACAATCATAATAAAAGAAAATGTTTGTTGATTTACTCTTAGGTCTCCAATGGGGTGACGAAGGAAAAGGTAAAATAGTTGATGCAATATCAAATGATTATTTTATAATTTCCCGTTTTCAAGGAGGTCCAAACGCTGGGCATACAATAAAGATTGAAAATAAAACTCATGTCCTCCACACAATTCCCTCAGGTATATTTCACAAGAATTTAATTAATGTTATAGGAAACGGAGTCGTTATTGATCCTGTAATTTTTGAAAAAGAAATATTAAAGTTGAATGACAGTGATATAGATTTTAAAAAAAAATTATTAATATCTAAGAAGGCTCACTTGATCATTCCAACTCACTGTCTCCTGGATAAAGCTTCAGAAAAGTCAAAGGGAATTAAAAAAATCGGTTCAACTTTAAAGGGAATTGGACCTACTTATATGGATAAAACGGGGAGAAATGGAATTAGGGTTGGAGATTTATTTCTAGATGGATGGAAAACCAAGTACAGTAAACTGAAAAATAAACATTTAAACATGATAAATAATTTAAATGTTGATATTTCATTTAACCTTGAAGAATTAGAAGAAAAATTTTTTAAAAGTATAGATTTTTTAAAAAAATTTTCAATTATTGATAGTGAGAATTTCCTTTTTGATTCTTTGAAGGAAGGAAAAAAGATTCTTGCTGAAGGTGCTCAAGGATCAATGCTTGACATTGACTTTGGAACTTACCCATATGTTACATCTTCTAATACTACTGCTGCAGGAGCATGTAACGGATTAGGAATTCCTCCAACTAAAATAAATAAGGTTATCGGTATATTTAAGGCTTATTCAACAAGAGTTGGAAGTGGTCCATTTCCAACTGAAATTTTTGATGAAATTGGAGAAAGAATAAGTAGGGTCGGTAACGAATTTGGTGCAACAACAGGTCGTGCTAGAAGGTGTGGATGGTTAGATTTAGTCTCACTTAAATATGCTGTTGATATTAATGGTGTAACTGAACTCGCAATGATGAAAAGTGATGTTATGTCGGGTATTAGTAAAATTAAAGTTTGTACATCTTACAAACAATTTGATAAAGAAATATACAGAATGCCGTTTTCTTTAAATTCATCCTCCCTTTCTCCCATATATAGTGAATTTGATGGGTGGGGTGAAGACATAACAAAAATTAAGAATGAATCTCATCTCCCCAACAACTTAAGAAAATATATATCATTTATTGAGAAAAATCTAGGAGTACCAATAAAAATTATTTCAGTAGGTCCAAGAAGAGACCAAACAATTTATGTTTAAAATGGATGTAGTTTTGAAGAAGATTTTATATATAAATATAATTTTATCAATTTTTAACCCCTTAAACTCTTTCTGCCAAGAAAAAAAAATAATAGAAATTATAGAAGCTGGAAGATTTACAAAAGATGAAGAAAATTTTCCAAAAGCAAACATTTTATCAAAAGGAAACAATTCAAGAGTAAGACTTTTTCATGATGGGGCAACAATAACTTCAGACAAAACCTTTTTTTACTCTAAGGAGAATAAATTCAATGCAAACGGTAGTGTTCTGCTTAAACAGGGAGACAGCCTAGAGCTAAAAAGTGAATATTTAAATTATGATGGAAACGAAGGAAAAGCAAAAGCTTGGGGAAAAGTAGTTTTAAAACAACCCGATATGACACTTAAAACAGATACCCTTTATCTTGACAGAATCTTAAACATTGCATATTATGATTCTAATGGTGTTATAGAAGATAAAGAAAACGTACTTAAAAGCAAAAATGGAAGATATTTTATAAATAAAAAAAAATATAGCTTTAAAACAGGTGTAAAAATAAATAATCCAAGATATGATATTGACTCCGAAAATCTAGACTACGATCTAATTTCTAAAAACGCACTTTTTTTTGGTCCAACGCTAATTAAAGGAAATGATTATGAAATACATTGTGAAAAAGGAAATTTTGACTTAAAAAGTTCAATTGGAAATTTTCAAAAAAATCCAAAAATATTTTACAATAATAAGATAATTGAAGGGGACAGTATATTCTATGATGAATCCATCAATTATGCTTCTGCAACCAAAAAAGTTGTAATCACAGACACTATCAACAACTCAATAATAAAAGGAGAATATGGAGAGATTTTTAAGGATAAGGATTCTGCAGTTATAACAAAAAAAGCGCTTGCAATTAACATCATAGAAAACGACTCACTCTATATCCATGCAGATACATTAGTCGGAACAGGACCTACTGATAAAAGAATTCTGAGAGGTTATTATGATGTTAAAATTTTAAAATCCGATATTAGAGGAATATCTGACTCAATATACTTTGATGAGTCTAAAGGTAAAATCGAATTACACAAAAAACCCCTTTCAAAAAAACAAACACAAATTTTATCGTTAAAATCAAAACTCAAACTCAATCCAGTAGTTTGGTTTAACGATAGTCAGATGAGTGGAAATGTAATAAACCTTCTGACAGATATGAAAACTAGAAAGCTAGACTCACTTTTAATCTTTGGAAATTCATTTGTAATCGAACAGGATAGTATTAACAAAAATAATTATAATCAAATTGAAGGAATGAATTTGAATGGTGATTTTGTAAACGGTGGGTTAAATAATTTGCAGGTTTTAAAAAATATCAAAGTGATTTACTATTTATATAATGACAATGGAGAATTAATAGGTATAGATAAAACTATTTGTAGTGAACTTAAAATAAAGCTTGAATCAAATGAAATCAAAAATATTACATTTTATACTTCTCCAGAAGGAAAAGTACATCCCGAAGATAAATTAGATCCTAATCTAAAATTATTAGATGGATTTGTTTGGAGGATAAATGAAAGACCAGAATCTTTAGAAGATTTATTTAAATAAAAAATGTCACTTAAAGATTTTCTTACATACCAAGCTAAAACGACTCCTAACCCATTAGGCTTAGAGGTCAGTAAAGCAAAGGGTTCTTATATATTTGATTCAAAAGGTAAAAAATATCTAGACTTTGTAGCTGGAATTTCTGCATGTTCTTTAGGGCACAGACATCCAGAAATAATAAAAGCAATAAAAAAACAATTAAATAAATTTTTACATGTAATGGTTTATGGGGAGTATGTTCAAGAGCCGACCGTTAAGTTATGTAAAAAATTAGCTAGTTTGTTACCCAAAAATCTTGAAGTTACTTTTTTGACCAATTCAGGAACTGAGGCAATTGAAGGAGCTATGAAACTTGCCAAAAGATATACAAAAAAATCAAATTTTATAGCTGCAAAAAACTCCTATCATGGAAGTACACAAGGGGCTTTAAGTCTATTAGGTGTTAAAAATCAAAAAAAAGGATATGGTCCCTTATTACCGAAAGTAAATTTCATTGATTTTAATAGTAATAAGGATCTAATTAAAATTGATAATAATACTGCTGCTGTAATTTTAGAAACTGTTCAGGGTGGTGCTGGTTTCATTATTCCAAAAACCGGTTATTTAAATAATGTTAAAAAAAGGTGTAGAGAAGTTGGAGCACTTTTGATTTTAGATGAAATTCAACCAGGAATTGGAAGAACAGGTAATATGTTCGCTTTCCAAAAATATGATGTTGAACCAGACATATTGGTTATTGGAAAAGGTTTAGGGGGGGGACTCCCAATTGGTGCATTTTGCAGTTCTAGAGAAATGATGAAAAAATTTGAATACAAACCTTCACTTGGTCACATTTCTACATTTGGTGGAAATCCAGTGATTGCCTCAGCAGGATTGTCTGTTTTAGAAACGTTAGAAAACGAAAAAATATTGGAAAAAATAAAAAAAAAAGAAAAGTTAATAAGATCATTATTAAAACATAAAAAAATAAAAAGTATAAATGGTACTGGTTTAATGCTAGCAATAATTTTAGAAAGGAAATCAGATGTAGAAAAACTTGTAAAAGAATCCATGGGTAAGGGTTTAATATTATTCTATCTACTTTGGAATAACTTAGCGGTAAGGATAACTCCTCCTTTAAATATAAGTGACAGGGATCTAATTAAAGGTTGCAAGATTATTTTGAAAATCTTGGATGAAATGTTATAAAACAGTTTGTTAATTAATTTGTTAAAAAGAATAAAATGTAAATCCAATTGATTTCGTCTTTGTTTTTAATTTTAAATAACAAGAAATACCTCAAATGCTTGAAGATTATTCTCAGGACTATAGTTCTTCACTTAAAAAATTCGAAGAAATGCTCAAAACGAATTTTACATATTTTTTCGATGCACAAGAAATTGAGTTCATTGCTCTACATTATATTGATTTTGGAAAAATAAATCTTGCAAAAAAAGCTATCAAAATAGGAAATAGACAGCACCCGAGTAATATTAATATTCTTTTATTGAAATCGGAAATATTGATTTTAGAGGACAAATATCAATTAGCAGAGGAAATTTTATCATTTATTCATAAAATTGAACCCAATAATCAAGATGCATATATCCAAAAAGCAAATATTCTTTCTAAACTTAAAAAACACGAAAAATCAATCGAAATACTTTGTGAATGTCTCAAGCACTCAGAATATAAATTTGAGATATGGCAAATGATAGCTATGGAATTTTTAACAATTTGTGAATTTAAAAAAGCTATGGTTTATTTTAAGCTATGTATTAAAAATGAACCAAATGACCATCAAATATTATATAATTTGATTTATTGTATTGATAACATTGGTTGTCATAAAGAAGGTGTCAAAATTTTAAGTGAAGTTTTAGAAAAAGACCCATATAATGAACTAGTTTGGCTTGAATTGGGAAAACTATATTTAAAAATAAATAAAAAAACAAAAGCTTTAATTGCATTTGATTATGCAATTTTATGTGATGATAAATTTTCAGCAGCGTATGTAGAAAAGGCAAAACTTTTACAAAAAAACAAAAACTTCTTAATTGCAATTGAAAATTACCAATTTTCATTAACATTAGAACCTCCCTCAGCATTTATTTACCTTAGGATAGGTGAATGCTTCAAAAAACTAAATAAGCATCAATTGGAGTTGAAATATTACAAATTTTCAATCAAGGAGGATCCAAATTATGAAGAAAGTTGGCTGGCTTTGATTGAATATTATTTAAATAAAAATAAACTTAAAATGGCTTTAACGCACTGCAATAAAGCCCTAAAAATCAACAAATACTATCCTGAATACTGGAAAATGTACGCTAAAATTAATAAATGCTTAAATAGATTTGTTGGAGTAGAAAAAGCCTTCAAAAACATTATTGGGCTTGGTATAGATGAGTTGAGGAGTTGGTCTGAATGGATTGATACATTGATAAGTCAAAACAAATGGGAAAAAGCCTATTTGATAGGTAAAAAAGCAAAAAAATCACACCCTAATGTTCCAGATTTGGACTTCAAAATTGCATTATGTTATCTAAATCTTGGGAAAAAAAATGAAATGGAATTTTACCTTGAAAACGTAAGAAAAAATATTAATTTACTTTCACCAAAATTATTAGAATTTTATCCCCATTTAGAAGTTCTAATTTGATTTAATTGAATAATCCAAAATCAAAGAAAAACAAAATTTCAATATACCTAATTGGTATTACAATGGGTTCTGTAGATGTTATCCCAGGAATATCAGGAGGAACTATTGCATTTATTACTGGAATATACCATGATTTGATAAAAAGTATCGATAGATTCTCATTTAAAAAATTATTAAAAGGTCAATTTAGAATTTTATGGGAAGATGTTAACGGTTCTTTTCTCCTTTCTCTTTTTTTAGGAATTATTACAGGTGTTTTCTTTCTATCTGGAATTTTAATTTATCTCTTTAGATATCATCCAATCTCAATATCTGCCTTTTTATTTGGTATAATATTTGCAGTATTTCTTAAGTTTATTGGATTAATTAAAAATAAAAAAGTTGGTGATTACATTTACCTTTTAGTATCATTGACAGTATCGATTTCTATAACACAATTAAACAGTTTTAGTGTAGAACCAAGTCTGATATATCTTTTTTTTTGTTCCGTTATTGCAGTATCAGCAATGATATTACCAGGTGTTTCTGGAGCTATGATTTTTTTAATTTTCGGAATTTACAATGAAATCCTCTTAGTTATTCAAAACTCAGTAAGGATTTTATTTAACTTTAACATGGAGGATTTCATAATTATATATTCCAAGGTTATTTCTATTTCACTAGGCATTATTTTAGGATTAAAAGTTTTTTCAAGATTTGTGATTTGGCTTTTTAATTATGAGAAAAGAAAAACACTTCTGATTTTAACTGGATTAGTAGGTGGATCATTGCCTAAATTGTGGCCACTCAAAGATTGTCTTAATCTGGATACTATAAATTATCTTTTCAAATCAAATAGAGATTTTATAACATGCAAAACAAACGAAATAGCTGAAAGTGTTTTTTTTATTTTAGCCGGCCTCCTTTTAATTTTAGTTTTAAATAGATTTAAAAAAGCCGTTGAATACTTTTAAAAAAAAAACAAATACGTTGTTAATTATTTTTTATGGTCTAATAATGGGAGCCGTAAATAAAATACCCGGAGTTTCTGGTGGAATTGTTCCAATTATATTTGGATTTTATGAAAAACTAATTTTTTCATTTTCTCGATTAGACGTTAATGGCCTTGTAATTTTAAGAAAGGAGGGATTAAAATCTTTCTACAAACATATAAACGGTAAATTTCTTTCAATTTTATTATTAGGAATAATTATAAGTTTTTTTAGCACCTCATTAATTATTGGCTATTTTTTAGTAAACTATTATGCTCAAACTTTAGGCTTCTTTTTTGGTATGATAATCTTTTCAACAACTATTATTTTAAAAAAAATATCAAAAATTAATATTTATAATATAATATTTATTATTTCAGGATTCATAATTGGAATTATGTTTTTTTTAATTAGTCCAGGTAAGGAAATAACAAACCCATTATTTGTTTTGTTTTGTGGGATAGTAAGTGTGTCAGGAATGGTTCTTCCAGGTCTATCAGGCTCAATGATACTCTTAGCACTAGGAAATTACAAACTACTATTGATTGATTCTGTAAATGCTCTATATTATATTATAATGAGAATAGTTANGGGTTATGGCATAGAAAATTTAGATTCAGAAAATAAAAATTTAATTTTTCTGTTAGTGGTTTTTGCATTTGGATCAATAATTGGTTTAGTTCTTTTTTCTAAAGCTCTAAAGCATCTAATTGTTAAATATAACAACATGATAATGTCTTCTTTAGTGGGGTTTGTAGTAGGGTCTCTAGGATCTGTATGGCCATGGAAAAGTGAANATTTTGATGATACTATTGGGTCATTATTCTTAAAATCAACCAATAGTTTTTATTACTACCCTAACAACTTAAATATTGAAAATATTACTATTTTGGCATCAATTCTAATTGGAATATTTATAGTTTCCATAATTGAAAAAACTAATGTTAAGCACTAAATTTATTTATGGACTAATTGGAAAAGGAATTGACTACTCTTTTTCGAGACACTATTTTAACAATAAATTTAAAAAAGAAGGTTTGATTCATAATTCGTACAAGAATTTTGATTGCAAAAATTTAGCTCAAGCGCTTGAAACATTAAAGCAAAAAAATCTAAAAGGCGTTAATGTAACAATCCCATATAAAGAAGAAATTATTCCANATTTGGATAAGATATCCAAAGAGGCAAATGAAATTAGGGCCATAAATACAATATCTATCAATGANAGCGGAAAATTGCTAGGTTACAATACAGATTGCTTTGGGTTTAAAAAATCATTATTTGAAAACGTAAATAAGAAAATAAAAAATGCACTAGTTCTTGGAACCGGAGGTGCATCTAAAGCAATTAGATATGTACTTAAAGAAAATTTAATTGAATATAATACAGTGTCAAGAAAGAAAGATAAAGGCGACTTCATTTATAATCAATTAGACAGAAAAATTTTAGGTAATTATGAGCTAATAATAAATACTACTCCAGTTGGAACATATCCAAACACCGAAGAATGTCCTAACATTAATTTTGACTACATAACAAAGAATCATATTTTATTTGATTTGATCTACAATCCGAAAAAAACAAAATTTCTAACTAATGGTAAGATTAAAGGGGCGAAAACAATAAATGGATATCATATGTTAATTTATCAAGCTGAAAAATCGTGGTCAATTTGGAATGAAATAAATTGATTTTTTTTTTTTGTACTTTAGGTGTTCAACTGAGGTTTTTTATAATGAAAAGCGATTCTACCAAGAAATCTGAAATAAAGATTGCTGATGAGGTTACAACTTCTGATAAAAATAACCTTAAGAAAGGTATCAATCAAAAAACATTATTACAAAACCGTGTTACAGCAGAAAAAAATATCAAACATGAATGGCACACTCTTGATATTGAGGAATACCCTACTTATCTTAAAGAGATATTGAAAAAATCTGATTGGATTAATAAAAACACTACNATTAACATTTTAAATAATGATTTTGAAAATAAGTTTAAATTAATTTTATATAAGAAAAAAATTGAATTCGTTAATAAAGGAGGCAACGAAATAGATTTTTTCTTTAATCCCGGGTACAAAAAAGATTTTAATGACTTACTTAGAGAGTATAAAAACAAAAAAAATCAATATTTCAAAGATCTATCAAAAAAACAAAAGACAAACCTTGCTAGAAAAAAAGAAATAATCGAAGAGATAAAGAAACTTATTGACAAAAATCAACACGACAGCAATACATATAAAAATTTTAAAAATTTACAAGATGCCTTTTATAATATTGGTCAAGTACCGAGAAATGAAAACAATAATATTTGGCAAACATATAAATTTCATGTTGAAAGATTTTACGATTTATTACATCTAAATAAAGAACTTAGAGACAAAGATTATAGTAATAATTACCAGGAAAAAATTAAAATAATCGAGAAAGCCGAGAAGTTAGCAGATGTAGAGAATATTCAGATAGCAATTAGAGAACTAAATAATTTACATAGATTATGGAAAAATGAATTAGGTCCCGTCTCAAGAGATAAAAGAGAAGGTTTATGGGAAAGGTTTCAAAAAGCAACTAAGCACATCCATCAGAAAAAAAATAAATATAATAAAGACATATATTCAATTAGAAAAAAGAATTATGAGGCAAAAATTGAATTAATCAACGAAATAAAAAAAATTTCAAATAATAAGGAAAACAGTCACAACAAATGGCAAATTTCAATTAAAAAAATTGAAGAATTAAAAAATAAATTTATTAGCATTGGTAGAGTTCCAAAAGAAAAAAACAAGGATATATGGAATGCTTTTAGAGATGCAACAAAAATATTTAATCAAGAAAAAAACAATTTTTATAAAAACTTAAAGATTTTAGAAAAAAAATCAATTGAATCAAAGTACAAACTTATTAATGAAGTTGATAACATTTTGATGAAAGAAGATTGGCGAAATTATGCTGAAAGAATCAAAGAAATTCAATCTGAATGGAAAAATACAGGGAGGGTTTCTAAAAAGTATTCCGAAAAATTATGGTCAGAATTTAAATTAAAGACAAACAATTTTTTTGAAAAATTTAAAAATAAAAACAAAATTCTAAACGATAACGAGATAGAGATAATAAGGGAACAGAAAAACTTTTTAAAAAAATTAATGAGCGAAAAAATACCCTTAACGCCAAAAAAATATGAGACATTTATTTATGATAAATCTTTAGACTGGGATAAAATAAGAAATGATGATATTGGAAATCAAGAAAAGCTTGTGTTAAAATTTCTATCTGATAAATGGAATGAAATTTCAATTCCTAAAAATAAATTGGAACTTAAAATATATCAAACAAGATTGTATTTCATAAAAAATAATGAAAAGCAAATAAATAGTGAGCATAACTCATTGAGGAAGAAAATTGAGGACATTAAGGGTGAACTTAATCAACTCGAAAACAATCTTGATTTTTTCAGTGAATCTAGTACTAAAAACCCATTACTAGTTGAAGTAAATAACAAAATAAAGGAGCTTACCACCAAAAAATTATTCGTTGAATCAAAACTTAAACTGTTGAAATCAATGTTAAACCAATCTATAAAAAAGGATTTAGATGAATAAAGATTTAGGTTTCATTTTTAGACTGATTCCATAAAAAATTAATTTCCTTTAAGTCAAGATCAATAATTTCTTTATTTGCTTTATTTATTTTTTGCTCTATAAGTTTAAATCGTTTTGTAAATTTTTTATTTGATTTTTCTAACGCATCATAAGGATTAATTTTGTAGTGCCTTGACAGGTTTACTAATGAAAATAAAATATCCCCAAATTCTTCTTCTAAACTGGCTTTATTTTTTTTATTTAATTCTTCTTTAAATTCAAGTATTTCTTCATCTAATTTTTCTAATACGTTCTCAGATTTTTTCCAATCAAATCCAACAGAGGAAACTTTATTTTGAATCCTGTAGGCTTTCAGTATTGGTGGCAAATTTGATGGTACTCCGTCTAACACACTACTCCTACCCTCATTTAATTTTATTTTTTCCCAATTCGTTACAACTTGGTCTATATTTTTAATTTTAACATCTTTATAAATATGAGGATGACGTCTAATTAATTTTTTAGTGAGTTCTTTAGCAATAAGTCCGATATTAAATTTGTTTTTTTCGGAACCTATTTTTGCGTAGAAGAGAATATGAAGTAACAAATCACCTAATTCCTCTTTAATTCCTGAGTAATTTAAATTTTCAATTTCTTCACATAATTCAAAAGTTTCTTCAATAGTTAGAGTTTTTAAAGTTTCAAAAGTCTGTTTTCTATCCCAAGGACACTTATCTCTTAACTCCCATACAATAGAAATCAATTTTTTAATATGTATAATTTGTTCATCTAAAGAATCCTCCATGTTAATTAATTTATTAAAAATTTCATTTTGTAATCAACCTTAATTTTTCCTATCGAAATTTCTACAAGCTTTCTTTTGATTGTTTTCTTTTTTAAAAAGGATAATTTATCAGTAAAAAGAATTCCTTCAATATGGTCATATTCGTGTTGTACAACTCTGGCTGCTATACCTGAAAGGGACTCTTTTATAAATTTTCCGTTCAAGTCTTGAAATTTAATAGTTATGGAATCTTTTCTCTTCACATCTTCTCTTATACCTGGTATACTTAGGCAGCCTTCATTGAAAAAACATTCCTTACCAGTCTCTTCAATAATTTCAGGATTAATAAAAACCTTTTTAAATCCTCTTAAAAAGTTTCTTTCTTCTATTGATAAATCTTCATTATCTGAAAAAGGATATGTATCAACAATGAATAGTCTTATTGATTCACCTATTTGAGGTGCAGCAAGACCAACACCCTGTGCGGCATACATTGTTTCCCACATATTTTTTATCAAGGTTTCTAAATTTGTTGCTTTTACAGAAATGGGAAGGGCTTTCTTTTTTAAAACTGAATTTCCATAAGAAAGAATTGGTAAAATCATAGGTTTAAATATTGTTTCGTGTATATAAATAGGATTGTAATAAAATTGTTGCACTCACCTTGTCAACTAAAAGTTTATCTTGTCTTTTTCTTTTGCCAACACCAGATTCAAGTATTACATTAGAGGCAATCTTAGAAGTAAATCTCTCATCATGTCTCACAACTGGGATTTTTGGTAAAGATAAATTCAATTTTTTTATAAAGTCTTTAATTTTTGTCTCTACTTGACTTTCAGTGTTATTGTATTTTTTAGGATATCCAATAATGATTTTTTCAATAAAGTTTTTTTCACAATATTTAATCAAATATGGAATTACTTCTATTGTTGACAGGGCTGTAAGGCCAGAGGCGATAATTTTATTTATGTCAGTAACTGCTAGACCAGTTCTTTTCTCGCCATAATCTAATGCTAAAAAAATTCCCATCCACAAATATATTCATCCTAATCTTGAAATGAAAAACTTAACGTCAAAGTAATTTAGATAATGTAAATTTGTGAAAAAAAATATGGAATCAATTATTGAAAATGCATGGACTAATCGGGCACTTTTAAAAGAAAAAGAGACACAAGAAAAAATTAGAAAAGTGATTGAAAGTCTAGATAAAGGAAAAGTAAGAGTTGCTGAGAAAAAAGGTGACAAATGGATAACACACGAATGGCTAAAAAAATCTGTTATCCTTTATTTTGCTATCCAAAAAATGGAGACAACTAAAGCTGGGCCTCTAGAATTTCACGATAAAATAGATTTAAAAAATAATTATTCGGAAAGAAATATTAGAGTGGTTCCCCATGCAGTTGCAAGATATGGATCATATATTTCAAAGGGGGTTATTTTAATGCCTAGCTTTGTAAACATTGGCGCATATGTTGATGAGGGGACTATGGTGGATACTTGGGCAACAGTTGGAAGCTGTGCTCAGATAGGAAAAAATGTCCATTTAAGCGGTGGAGTTGGAATAGGCGGAGTTCTTGAGCCTTTGCAAGCATCTCCTGTTATAATAGAGGATAATGTTTTCATTGGGTCAAGATGCATTGTGGTCGAAGGTGTACATGTTAAAAAAGAAGCCGTTTTAGGGGCTAATGTGGTTCTCACAAAATCAACAAAAATATTTGATGTCTCAACAAGAGAGGCGGTTGAAATAAAGGGTTTTATTCCAGAAAGATCGGTTGTTATTCCTGGGAGCTATAAAAAAGAATTTAATGCTGGAGAATTTAATGTTCCTTGCGCATTAATAATCGGAGAAAGAAAAGAAAGTACTGATAAAAAAACTTCTCTAAATGATGTGCTCAGAGAGCACGGGGTTTCGGTGTAATCTCAAATGAAAGATAAAATACTTAAAGCTAAAGAAGTTATATTAAACGGAGGTGTTATATTATATCCAACCGACACTATTTGGGGTATTGGTTGCAGTGCAATAATTGAATCAGCAATAAAGAAAATATTTAGAATTAAGAGGAGGGATAATAGTAAACTTTTAATAAGTTTAGTGTCTAGCATAAAAATGCTTGAAAGATACGTGAAAAACGTTCCTGAATATGCTTTAGAATATTTATATGATGATTCACCCACAACAATTATTTATCCAAAAGTCAAGGGTTTGAATCATATTTTGTACGGAAAAAATGAGTCAATTGCTATAAGGTTAGTTAAAGACAGTTTTTGTAAAGCATTAATCGACGAAATAAATATTCCTTTAATTTCTACCTCTGCCAACATAAGCGGAAATCCTTTTCCAAAAAAATTCAAGGAAATTGACAAAAGGATTATAAATCAAGTAGATTATGTTGTTAATCTTAATGATAGTAATTTAATAAACTCAAAACCTTCTAAAATTATTAAAGTTTCATTAAATGGCCAAATTGAGGTAATAAGAGAATGATTAACGTAAAGAAAAAAATTCGAAAATTAATTAAAAAAAGGGTTGTCGATATTGTTCATAAAAGTAGTATTTCAATATCTCAAGAAACATATCTTGTAGGTGGAGCCGTAAGAGATCATCTAATAGATAGAAAAAGAGAAAATTCTGATTTAGACTTTGTTACATTAGGGTGTGAAATGACTTTGGCTAATGAAATAAAAAGTAAAATAAGTAAAAACTTAAAAATAAGCAGGTTCAAGAACTTTGGTACTGCACATATTAATTTCAACGAGATTAGTATTGAAATTGTTAAAGCTCGTAAAGAATCCTATTATTTGTCAAGTAGAAATCCAGATGTTGAGCCAGGAACTCTTTTTGATGACTTAAAAAGAAGAGATTTTACGATCAATGCAATAGCCGTAAGTTTAAATGAAAAAAATTTTGGTGATCTAATCGATCCTTTTGATGGATTAAATGATTTAGAAAATAAAATCATAAAAACCCCTACGAATCCAGAAATAACATTATCGGATGATCCACTGAGAATTCTTAGAGGGGTAAGATTTAGCGCTGAATTAAATTTTGAGATTGATAATTCCTTATTAAACGCAATGATAAAAAATTGTGATAGGATTAAAATAATTTCAAAAGAAAGAATTGTAGATGAAATCAATAAAATTCTAATTACTGACGTACCCTCTAACGGATTTAAAATATTAGACAAGATTGGCCTAATTGAAATATTAATTCCTTCTTTAAATAAACTAAAGGGAATTGAAGAGATTGAGGGAGTTACGCACAAAGACAATTTCTATCACACTCTCCAAGTAGTGGATAATATATCTCAGGTAACGAATAAAATTTGGTTAAGGTGGGCGGCGCTTTTACATGATATTGGTAAACCAAACTCTAAAAGATTTGATAAAAAAATTGGTTGGACTTTTCATGGTCACGAGTACATAGGTTCAAAAATGATTTTGGAAATTTTTAAAAATTTAAAAATGCCCTTGAATAATTCATTAAAGTATGTCCAAAAGATTGTTTTGTTAAGTTCCAGACCAATAATTTTATCTGAAAATATTGTCACTGATAGTGCAGTTAGAAGACTAATTTATGATGCTGGAGAAGACATTGAAGATTTACTGTTGTTGTGTGAAGCAGATATAACAACCAAAAACAAAAAAAGACGCGAAAAATATTTAAATAATTTTAAAATTGTAAGACAAAAAATTAAAATAGTTGAGGAAAGAGATAAAATTAGAAATTTTCAACCCCCTATATCTGGAAAATTTATTATGAGTGTATTTAATCTAAAGCCATCTAAAGAAGTTGGGATATTAAAAGAAAAAATTAAAGATGCAATTCTTGATGGAAAAATTCCTAATGAATACAAATCTGCTTTTGAACTTTTGCTTAAAGAGGGGGCAAAAATGGGATTAAAACGAAAAATTAATGAAGAAAAGGTTTAATTTTTGGACTAAGACGTCCATTTTAATTGTTTACTTAGTTATTGCAACAGGTGGAATTGTTAGAATGACAGGAAGTGGTATGGGTTGTCCTGATTGGCCCAAATGTTTTGGATATTATATACCTCCAACGAACATTGCTGAATTGACTTGGGTGTCTGAAAAGATATTTAAAAAAGGACAAATGATTATATATAATGATGAGCTTAAAATGTCGAAAAAAGACTTTATAAGTGGATCAGATTTTAATCTTAAAAACTGGCAAGATTACACAAAACACGACTATTCAGTATTTAACCCTCTTCACACATGGGTTGAATTTATAAACAGATTAATTGGAGTAGTTTGTGGTATATCCGTTCTTATCTTGGGCTTTTATTCTATACAATTCTATAAAAATAAACCCGTAATAACCCTTTTGAGTCTACTGACAATAATAGCAGTTGGATTCCAAGCATGGCTGGGTAAAATTGTGGTAGACTCCAATTTAAGCCCATATAGTATTACCATACACATGCTTATGGCACTTTTAGTAATTTCAATTTTAATTTTTATACACTTCCAAAATGGTAATTATAAAAAAAATACCGTTAAAAATATAGCATTAAAAAATATTGTTTTACTATCACTTATTTTCACAATAATTCAAATTGTAATTGGAACACAAGTAAGAGAATTTATTGATGAACAAATAATAATGATAGGAGAAACAAAGAAAAATTTATGGTTACTCGTTCTTCCTTCCATTTTCCTAACTCATAGAAGTTTTTCACTTTTAATTTTAACAGTCAATTTTTTTGTCATTTATTTATCTAGAAAGATAGACTTGAATTCAAAAATTATTTTTTGGATTATAGGAATTATTGCAATTGAGATTATTTTAGGCGTTGCAATGTATTATTTGCACTTTCCGTTTAGTTCTCAGCCACTCCATCTATTATTGGCAACAATACTTTTTGGATTACAATTTTTTTTCTACGTATCTATCAGGAATATAAATAAAATAAATAAATAGTTATTTGAGATTGGTTCAAGTTTAAAAAAGGTTTGTAATGAGACTTTAACGAGTCAGAAATTACTTTTATTTATTAGGTTAGACATATTCAAATTTTCATAATTATTTCTAACATATGAAAATGAAGCTGACATAACATCACCCATGCTTTTAACTTTTTTAAAGGCCATATCTTTTGTAAATTTATATATTTCCTGAGATAAATTTTTAAGATATTCTGGTTTTGATAAAGTGTCATTTGTCATAATTTCAACTAGAGTTTCCAGTCTAGAACCAGAACTAATTATTCTTTTTGCAACTATTGATCTTTCCTCAATTTTATACTGAATTACCGAGTCGTGATTTAATCTATTTTTTACAAGCTTAATTATGGGAAAATTTTCTTTAAAGAACTGAGGTCTGTAGACTTTAAAACTTCCTTCATAACACTGTTGATCAAAGTCAATTGCTCTAATTTTATATACTACCTGATCAAAATCATGGATTGGTATAACAACGTAGTTGTATGATCTCATATCTCCCAATAATCTTATCATACATCTTTCATTAAATTTAACATATTCCTTGGCGATTTGTGCTTGCTGATTAATTGAACACTTTTTTAATAAATTGTCTATAAAAAAATCACCTGGAATACCCGAAATATGTTCTTCAATCAAAGTTTTATCATTAACTAAAAAATTTAAATTATAAGGGGATAACATATGCTCAAACTCCAATCCATAAACCCTTGAAGCATCAGTACATTTAATATAAAAATATGTAAAATTATCATTTAGGATATTTCTGACTTTTACTCTAAATGGCTTAGAATTTCCAAATGTACAGTAATCAATAGCATCAACACTTAAATAGGGTAAAGATGAGTCATTACCATCTGAGTGAAGGAGGGTGTATACTTTTTTTAAGTTATGATCTATGTCTCTTCTTTCAGTATCACTATAATAGACTCTAACCCACAGTGTATCTTTATCATTTTCATCATATACTGCGACAGAGCCAGCAAATCTTAGGAGGTCATGATATGAAATTGGAGTGTAAACCCACCTATTATACTTTTTAAGATAGATACTTAAATTTTCTATAATAGGGAAAAAAGGTTTTTTTTTTTGATATAAGTTTCTCTTCCATATAACTTTTCAAATTTAGCTTCTTTTCAAAAGAAAACGAGCAATTATAAGTCAAATATTCAATAATTTTGTTCCAAATGAAATTCAAAATAATATCCAGTTTTAAACCAACAGGAGACCAACCTGAAGCTATTAATCAAATCTGTGAAGGTTTTAATAGCAACTTAAATTATCAAACTCTTCAAGGAGTAACCGGCTCTGGAAAGACATTTACAGTTGCAAATGTAGTTGAGAGACTTCAAAAACCAACACTTGTTCTGGCGCATAATAAAACATTGGCAGCACAACTATACTCTGAATTTAAGTCTTTTTTCCCAGAAAATGCAGTTGAATATTTCGTCTCTTACTATGATTATTACCAGCCTGAAGCTTACATACCAAGTTCTGGACTCTATATTGAGAAAGACTTATCGATTAATGATGAAATAGAAAAATTAAGGCTAAGTACAACATCTTCGCTTCTATCTGGTAGAAGAGATATAATTGTTGTTGCATCTGTCTCATGTCTTTACGGAATTGGTAATCCAAATGAATTTAAAAATAATATGATACAAATAAGTCAAAAACAACTTATTCCAAAAATGAAACTAGTTAGAGATCTGGTCAAAGGGCTTTATTCTAGAACAACCGGTGTATTTTCAAGAGGTAATTTCAGGGTAAAGGGAGACATAGTTGATGTTTTTCCTGGTTATTCCGATGTAGCATATAAAATATATTTTTTTGGAGATGAAATTGAAGAAATAGAAGTTTTTAATCCAATTGATAACTCAAATCTAGGAAAAGTAGAAGATTTAAGAATTTTCCCAGCTAACATATTTGTTACTTCAGAAAATCAATTGGAAAATGCTATAAAAAATATCCAATTCGATTTAAAAGATCAAATAGATTTTTTTAAAGATATGGGGAGAAATTTAGAAGCAAAAAGAATAGAGGAAAGAACTAATTTCGACTTAGAAATGATTAAAGAACTTGGATACTGCTCGGGTATAGAAAATTACTCAAGATATCTTGACGGTAGAAGTCCTGGAACACGACCATTTTGTTTATTGGATTATTTCCCCAACGACTATATTATGGTGGTTGATGAAAGTCATGTAACAATATCCCAGGTACATGCTATGTATGGTGGGGATAGAAGCAGAAAAGAAAACCTTGTAGAATATGGTTTTAGACTACCAGCAGCTCTTGACAACAGACCATTAAAATTTGAGGAATTTGAAGAATTGCAAAGTCAGGTTCTTTATGTCAGCGCAACACCCTCAGATTATGAGTTTAAAAAATCGAATGGTGTTTTTATTGAACAAATTATAAGACCAACTGGGTTATTAGATCCAGTTATAGATGTAAGAAAAACTAAAAATCAAATTGATGATCTAATTGAAGAGATTCAAAAAAGAGTTGAGTCAAAGGAAAGAACACTAGTCACAACATTGACAAAGAGAATGGCAGAAGAACTCTCAAATTATCTGGCAAAAATTAGAATAAAGTCGCGGTATATTCATAGTGACGTAGAAACGTTGGAGAGAGTTGAAATCATGCAGGGACTAAGAAAGGGTGATTTCGATGTTCTAATTGGAGTTAATCTTTTAAGAGAAGGATTGGATTTACCAGAGGTTTCCTTAGTGGTAATATTGGATGCAGACAAAGAAGGCTTTTTGAGATCGAATCGTTCTTTAACCCAAACAATAGGAAGAGCAGCGAGAAATATTAATGGTAAATCTATTCTTTACGCCGATAAAATTACAGATTCAATGAAAAAAACAATTGAAGAAACAAATTACAGAAGAGAAAAGCAGCTAGAGTACAATAAGTTTAATAATATAGTTCCAAGACAGATAGAAAAAACTTTAGATAACGCTCTTGCAAAAAAAGTTGATTCAGAAATTGAAAAAAAAATAAAAATTGATGAAGAATCGATATATCTGTTACCTAAAAAAAGGATTGAAGAAAAAATTAGAGAAACAAGAAAAAAAATGGAAAAAGCTGCCAAAAACCTTGATTTCATGGAAGCAGCTAGGTTAAGAGATGAACTAAAAAAACTTAAAAATAACATATAACAGCAATGAAACGAATTTTTTATTATTTGATTTTTTTAAAAATAATTTTGTTACAAGGACAACAAATAAATTTACAAGTTATTGATAGCGTCACAAAAGATCCCATTCCATTTACAACCATTTTAACAAATTTTAATCACAATACAATTTCCAATGAAGAGGGATTTTTCCGAGTTTTAAAATCAACTAATTTTTCAAATAAAGATTCACTATTTATAACTTGTGTGGGCTACAATGAATATAAAGTTGCAATTGATCAGTTAAAACAATCAGTAATAGAACTCACGGAAAAAACGATAAAACTAAATTCTATAATTCTAACATCTCAAAACTTAGATGCATATGAAATAATTAAAAAGGTTAAGGAGAGAATAGATGAAAAATATTTAACCAATTATTCTAAGAAAAAATATTTTATGAGAGAATCTTTTTTTCAAAAATGGGATAAAATGAAGATGGAAATTGAAAAATCTACAATTAGTGAGTTAAATAGGAAATTCTGGGATTCAATATTTAAATCAATACCCAAAAACGACTCTTGGCATACCGAATCACTTGGTCATATTTACGGTGATTGGAGCAAAGAAAATCAAAAAATTGAAATTATAAAAGCAGTAGATCTCGCCGATACGGTTAACGAAAAAGGATACGAACGAATTGAAAAAAAGATTGCAGAAATTTTAAATAAGAAAACTAAAGAAGATTCTTATTTCAAATTTAAATCAGGGATTTTCAGCACAAAGGTTGACAGGGAAGAATTGATTGAGGAAAGTATAGATAGTATAAAAAATGATTCAGCAATTATTAAAAAACAGTTGGAAAAAAAGAATATTGAAAATGAAAATTTTTATAAAAACAGAAAAAATCGAATATCAAGAATATACGATGGTATTTATAAAAAAGGGCTAAAGTTTGAATTTTTAAAAAAATCTTACTTATATAATTTTAAAATCATTTCCTACTCTTATGAAGGAGAGATACCAGTTTATAAAATAAAATTTAAGCCTAAATCCTCAAAAGGAAAATATAATGGTAATATTTGGATTGATTCAGAAAATTTTTCTATAATGAAGATTATCCAGCAAAATAATAAAGTGTTAAGAGATTTTTCATTATTTGGAATATCCTTTGAACTTTACTATCACAGAGCCACTTTGGTTTTTAATAATTTTTCTAGTGAAAAGTACCAACTTCAATTCTTAGAGTCTGAATTTAAATTTAGATCTGGGATAAATAGACCAATAAAAATCGTTGAAAAAAATAAATATGTTCGAGGAAGAAGGAAACAGAATGAGCTATTAGCAAGAATTAATTTTAATTTAGATCAAAGTTCAAATACCACTTTGATTGTATTTGATGACATACCAATTAAGGAAGGGGAATACAATAAATTAAAAGAGCAAAAGAGTTTTAAACAAGATAAGCTTCATTCTTACGATCCTAACTATTGGAAAGATTATTCTGTAATAGAACCCAATCAAGTTATTAAATCATTTAAAGTTAATTCCAACTAAGTTAATACTTAGCGGGTTTACTCCCAGGTAGAGTTTTTAAAATAAATTCTCTTAAGTCGTCGTTCGCCTTTTTCAAGTCCTCTTTTCTAAGATACATCATATGACCACTTCGGTATCCTTTGAAATGCATTCGGTCTCTTAACCTACCGCTAGGGTCAATTTGCCACTGAGTATATTTGGCAGCAAAATAAGTGGTTGCACCATCATAATAACCTGACTGAGTTAAAATATTTAAGTAAGGGTTTTGAGCCATAGCTTGTCTTAGATCTTCTCTTGTATTCAAGTTATCATCTTCCCAAGGACGAACTGGCCCAAACATGTTATATTTTATATCCGTTTTAAATTTTAGTTCATTAGAAATGTATTGGTTAATTGCAGGAGTAAATGAATGGAGCCAAGAATCTAATTCTGAGTTATAATCTGGATTATTACCAGATTCCTTTCTATCAATTCCTTTATATCTAGAATCAAGTCTACCAATTGTAAAACCTTCTTCTCTTAAAAGTTCCTTCCAAAAAAAACTAGTAGGTAAATCAAGGTTATGTTGAAGAATAGCCTTTTCTGAAATTCCAGAAAAGTAGGACATTTTTTTAGCAATTTTTTCTTTTTCACTTAAAGACAAGAATCCTCCTTTAGCAACGGCTGGAATCAATTTGTTGATAGCATAATCCTCAGAGATAGGCAAAACATCCAAAAGATCTAACTTTTGCAAGTCCTCATTTAATTTATTGTGATACCATGAAGCAGCAGTAAAGTAAGGTAAATTTAAAGCTGATGAAACTGGACCTCCTACTCTAAGGGTTTTATAATCTGCTGGCGAGACAAGAATAACACCATTCAAATACATCCACTGTTTATTTTGTAATGCTAGAGAAAGTCCCATGACCCTTGTACCTCCATAACTTTCTCCAATTAGATATTTAGGAGCATCCCATAAATTTTTTCTTGTGACAAATGTATTTAGCCATTCTGATAAATAGGAGATATCTGCACTAATACCAAAAAACTTTTCTCTTTTGGGATATTCTCCATTTATTTTGTGCATTCTAGAATANGCTGTATTNACTGGATTNATGAAAACTATATCTGCNGTATCTAAGATAGAGTAAGGNTTATTTTTANAACCATANGGTTGAACTGGAAACCCTTCATCATCAATNTTTAAAATTNTTGGTCCNGTATAAGCCANATGCATCCAGACTGANGCTGATCCAGGTCCNCCNTTGAATGAAAAAATAATTGGTCTNTAATTATCANTNACATCAGTNCTTCTATAAAAAGTATANAATAGAGAAGCCTCTGNAACCCCATCCTTATTCCAAACTGGNTGTGTTCCAGTCTCNGCAANNTAACTAATTTTCTTNCCATTTATATATGNTTGNTGGTTNGTTTTTACAATTGTATCTACTGGTAAAGATCTATTTTGTGAGAAGGAAANATTCAANAGAAAAATACAAAATANGGAAAATAAATGCTTTTGATTGATCATGNTTTTTTTTCAAATTTAAAAAAAAAGCGGCTTTAAGTTAAGCCGCTCTANTTATTTAATTAAAATAAATNACTTNACTTCTATTAGTTTTNTAGATTTTGAAATNACTTCCTTTAATTTTGGTAAAGTAATGGTTAANATACCATNTGTATAAATAGCCNTTATTTTACTTTGATCTANNTCTTTAGGCAAAGAAAAAGTTCTATNGAATGAATTATAATTAAATTCTTGCCTATTGTAATTNAAATTATCTTTTACTTCTTTTTCTTGCTTAGANATTGAGGAAATAGAAATTAAATCATTTTGGATTTCAATTTCAAAATCTTTTTTATCCATGCCAGGAACAGCAATCTCAAGTAGATATTGATTNTCCTTTTCGATTGTATTTACAGCNGGAAAAGTTTGATTAAANGTATCGAAGTTAAACCATCTATCATCAAATAATTCATCTAATAATGTAGGTTTCCATCTATTTAAATTTGTTGAAATTAAGTTCATAATATTAAATTTTAAAGTTCATTAACATATCNNCAAANCATATACCAGNGNTNTTTATATGTCATTTTGACATAAATTTTNGTAAAATTAATGTCAAAATGTCTTAATTAATGACTTCTTGAACTTTATCAGCAGCTTCTTTAAAATCAATTGCTGAAAGTACATTTAAATTTGAATTATCAATTATTTCTTTAGCTATATCTGAATTTGTNCCTTGAAGTCGGACTATAATTGGGANATTTATGTTCTTGATATTTTTNTANGCCTCCACAATCCCATTAGCAACCCTATCACATCTAACTATTCCTCCAAAAATATTTATAAGTATTGCTTTAACACTTGGATCTTTAAGAATAATTCTAAAACCTTTTTCAACTCTTTCTGCATCCGCTGTACCACCAACGTCAAGAAAATTTGAAGGTGAACCTCCCGCTTGTTTAATCAAATCCATTGTTGCCATTGCAAGACCNGCTCCATTCACCATACAACCAACATTTCCGTCTAGGTCAATATAATTNAGACCTGCCTTGTCGGCCTCAACCTCGACAGGGTTTTCTTCTGTTAAATCCCTTAAATCNGAGTAATTTGGATGCCGGAATAAAGCGTTGTTGTCAATAGTTACCTTAGAATCAACTACAATTATTTTGTCATCAGATGTTTTAAGAAGGGGATTAATCTCAAAGAGTGACGAATCTGACTTGACATATGCTCTNTACAACGAAAAGATAAATTTTGTCATATCTTTAAAAGCCTCTCCCTTAAGACCTAAATTGAACGCAATCTGTCTNGCTTGAAATTTTTGCAAACCAATTGTTGGATTAACGGTTTCTTTAAAAATCAATTCAGGGGTTGTTTCAGCAACTTTTTCNATATCCATTCCACCTTCGGTAGAGTACATTATNATATTTTTACAATTTTTTCTATCCAACAAAATTGAAATATAGAATTCCTTCGTTTCAGATNCTCCTGNATAATACACATCCTCTGCAATAAGAATTTTTCTTACTTCTTTTCCTTCAGGTGGNGTTTGTGGTGTTATAAGCATCATTCCAATCATTTTTTCAGCAATTTCTTTTACTTCATCCAATGATTTTGCAATTTTAACACCGCCTCCCTTTCCTCTTCCACCAGCATGGATTTGAGCCTTAATTACGTATACTTCGGNACCTGTTTCATTATTCAGTTTTTTGGCAGCNGCGAAAGCATCATCTGCATTGCTNACAACTATTCCTTTTTGGGTAGAAANACCATAGCTGGCTAGAATTTCTTTTCCTTGGTACTCGTGCAAATTCATGATAATNTATTTGTAACAAAAATATAAAAATCTATTANTNTAATTAAAAATTGTAATTAGAATAATGTTTTAAATGTAACAATTATTTAAAATTTTAATATTTTACAAAAAGTATTTGCTACTGTTTTATAATAGATGTTAATTTTGCGTTTCAATCCAGTAAAATGAGAAGTCAACAATTATTAAAAATTGCAAAAGATTTTGGAGGTCCCGTATATATATATGACTCAGAAAAAATAAAAACCCAATATAGAAAACTCGAAATTGCTTTTAGAAGTGTTAAAAATCTGAGTATAAATTATGCGGCAAAAGCACTCAGCAATGTTAATATTTTAAAATACTTAAATAATCTTGGAGCTGGTCTTGACACAGTATCGTTTCAAGAAGTGGAACTTGGTCTCAAAGCAGGTTTCGACCCTAAAGATATCATATTCACCCCAAACGGGGTTTCTATAGATGAAATAGAAAAAGTTGTTTCATATGGAGCTCAGATAAATATTGATAATCTTGCAATGTTGGAACAATTTGGGAACAAACATCCTTCCGTTCCAGTTTGTATTAGAATAAACCCACATGTAATGGCAGGTGGAAACAATAATATTTCTGTAGGCCATATTGATTCGAAATTTGGAATATCAATACATCAAATACCACACTTATTAAGGATTGTTGAAAACACCAAAATGAATATAAATGGTATTCATATGCACACAGGAAGTGATATTTTGGATATAGAAGTCTTCTTGCATGCATCTGAAATTCTTTTTAATACTGCTAGAAAATTTAAACGATTATCATTTATAGATTTTGGCTCTGGATTCAAAGTTCCATACAAAAAAGGGGATATTGAAACTAATATCGATGAACTGGGGGAAAAATTAAGTGTAAGATTTAATGAATTTTGTAGAGATTATGGCAGGGAATTAACTCTAGTTTTTGAGCCTGGAAAGTATTTAGTAAGTGAGGCGGGGTATTTTGTTAGCAAAGTCAATTCTGTAAAACAGACTACTTCTACTGTATTTGCACAAATAGAAAGCGGCTTTAATCATCTCATGAGACCTATGTTTTATGGATCTTATCATGAAATCGAGAACTTATCAAATCTTTCAGGAGAAGAAAGATTTTATTCTGTGGTTGGGTATATTTGTGAAACCGACACATTTGGAAGTAATCGTAAAATAAGAGAAATTAAAGAGGGTGATTATCTTGTATTCAAAAATGCTGGGGCTTATTGTTTTTCAATGTCTAGCAATTATAATTCTAGATTTAAGCCAAAAGAAGTTTTTTGGATTGGCGGTGAAGGCCACCTTATAAGAAGAGAAGAAAAATTTGATGATTTAATTCGTAATCAAGTTGATTTAAGTAATGAGGTTTTGGCAAGTTAGTAAATAATACCTGAGCCAATTAATTCTTTTTCTTTGTACCAAGCTGCAAATTGTCCACTTGTTATGGACTTTTGTTTTTTATTAAAAACCAAGTAAAGTCCATCTTTACGACTAAAAATCTGAGCTGGTTTTAAAGTTTGTCTATATCTTATTCGCGCTAAAATTTTTTCAGAAGAGTTTAAACTAATTTTTAAATCAGGTCTTAGCCAGTTAATATCGTTGCTCTTGATTAAAAGACCTTGCCTATACAAACCTGGATGATTTTCTCCTTCACCAACGTAGATAATGTTTTTTTTTACATCTTTTTCAATAACAAATAATGGCTTTTTAAAACCTCCAATCTGCAACCCTTTTCTTTGACCAATGGTAAAGAAATGAGCCCCATCATGATAACCAATCATTTCTCCACTTGATTCAGAGTATTTATACTTTTGAACAGATTTTTTTAGATAGTTTTCATCTTTAACATTCTTCAAAACTTTTTTGAAAATCTTTTCATCTTGTGCCACTTTGATAATTTTACCTCTTTTAATCTTTAATTTTTGTTGAAGAAACTCCGGTAATTTTATTTTACCAACAAAACATAACCCTTGCGAATCTTTTTTATTTGCAGTTATTAATCCGTTTTCCTTTGCTATTTTCCTAACATCAGTTTTTTTCAGGTCACCAATAGGGAACAAAACTTTTGATAATTGAATTTGATTTAATTGACATAAAAAATAGGACTGGTCCTTAGTCTTATCTTTACCCTCTATTAATTTATAAATTTTTTTGTTTCCTTTTTTTGATTCTTTTTTTCTACAATAGTGGCCTGTTGCAATGTAATCTGCACCAAGTGATTCAGCTTTTGAAAGAAAAACATCAAATTTGATTTCTTTATTACAGAGAATATCAGGGTTAGGTGTTCTACCCTCTTTATATTCCCTGAACATATAATCGACAATTCTTTTTTTATACTCTTTACTTAAATCAATGACCTGAAAAGGGATTCCCAACTTTTCACTGATAATCAGAGCATCATTACTATCTTCAAGCCACGGACATTCATTAGAAATAGTAACAGATTCATCATGCCAATTTTTCATGAAAATTCCAATAACATGGTACCCTTGTTTTTTTAGAATCAGAGCCGCAACGCTTGAATCAACTCCTCCAGAAAGGGCGACAATCACTTTTTTACTCATTGATGAAGCTTATCTTTTGCTATTTAAACGTTTTTGCTTTTCGGCCTGCTCCATTGCCTTTTGAAGTCTGGCACTAAATCCTGATTCTTTTCGTGGTTTCTTTTTATTTTCTTCAATTTGGAGTAAAATTTTACTTTCATTAACAACGAAGTTTTTTATAACAACCATCAAAAAGATAGTTAGTAAATTAGATACAAAATAATATAAACTCAGCCCACTAGAGTAATTGTTAAAGAAAAAAAGCATCATCAAAGGCATTAAATACATAATAAACTTCATGTTTGGCATCCCAGGTTGTGGAGGTGGTTGTTGTTGTCCCATTGTCATCATCGTGTAAATAAATATTGCTACAGATGCTAAAATTGGGAATAAACTGATGTGATCTCCGTAAAAAGGTATGTTAAACGGTAAATCTAAAATAGAATCATATGAAGACAAATCATCAGCCCATAAAAAGCTTTTTTGTCTTAACGCGAATGCAACCGGGAAAAAGCTAAATAATGCATAAAATACTGGTAACTGAACTAATGCTGGCAAACAACCTGACATTGGGTTTGCACCAGCCCGAGAATAAAGAGACATTGTCTCTTGCTGTCTTTTAACCGCATCTTTAGAAAACTTTTTATTTATCTCCTCTATTTCGGGCCTTAATATTTTCATCTTGACTTGAGAAACATATGACCTATATGTTACCGGCGACATTGCCAGTCGTACTATAATAGTCATAATGATTATTGAAATACCGAATGGCATAAAGGAGCTGATAAAGTTAAACAGAGGAATGAAAATATATTTATTAATCCACCCAAAAATACCCCAACCATAGTTTACACTTTTCTCAATACCTATATTGTAATTGGATAGCGTAGAATACTGTGAAGGGCCAAAATACCATTTAAATTTAAAATCAAAATCTCCATTATTCTTTAGCGGAATAACAGAACTATAAAACTTCGTATATTTTTCTTTTTTATCCTCTGACTGAACTAAATTTTCAGATTTAAGAAATACATTATTAATTTTTTTATCTGGAATTAAAATTGAATTAAAAAAGTGTTGCTTGTAACTTATCCATTGAATTTCATCAACTTTCTCTTCATCAGTACCAGTAATACTGAGCTCATTTACTTTATCATTTTCGTATCCATAAGTGAGTTCAGTGTATCTATTTTCATACTCTACACTTTTGGAATTTCTAAATGATTTTAAGTTCCATTCAAGTGTATTTGGCCCAGAGGCATCAATAAAACCCTGAAAATTTGATGAAGTTATAGAGTAATCTAACAAGTAAGAATCGGACAATAAAGAGTATTGAAATTCTATCCATCTATCTTGGCTAAAAAATGCTCGCATTACTAGTTGACCTTTTTTAGATTTGTTTTTATTTATTTGAAAAGTCAGTTTAGATGTATTGATTTGTCTCCCATCTTTTAGTTTAAAAACAAAATCCGTTGTTTGGTTATTGTGGACTAAATCAAGTGGCTCTTTTAAGTAATTATCAAAATTTTTAAGATTAACTTTAGTAATCTCTCCCCCCTTGTTAGAAATTACTATTTTAATTAAATTATTTTCTAATTGATAAAACTCCTCCTCTTTTTCACTTGAATAGACTAAATCTTCAAAACCAACCGATTCATTATTTGTTTGTTTAGAATTTTGACTCAACAATTGCTTTTCAGTTTTGTTTAGATTTTCACTTTCGGATTTAACCTTATCCTGATTATTTAAATTTTGTTCTTGCTGACGCATAAGCATCCAAGTCATAATTAAGGCAATTAAAACAAAACCGATTAGTTGATATGGATCTAATTTTTTTTCTTCCATATTAGTTGTTTTTATTTTTTGAGTTTTCTATTGATGAATTTATGAAACTTTTGAATAACGGATGAGGTTTTAAGACAGTGCTAGAGTATTCAGGATGAAATTGAACTCCTATAAACCAAGGATGCTCTTTAAGTTCAATAATTTCAACTAGATTTGTTTCTGGATTAATTCCTGATGGAACAAAGTCTCCTTTGTTAAGTTGGTCCAAATATTTGTTGTTTAATTCATACCTGTGTCTATGCCTTTCCGAGATTATTTTTTTATTATATATTTTTTCAGTCTTAGAATTTTTCAATAGTTGGCAGTCCCAGGCACCCAATCTCATGGTGCCTCCTTTATTAATAATGCTTTTTTGATTTTCCATAAGAGAAATAATAGGATTTTTGCAATCTTCCTTCATTTCAGTTGAATTCACGTCTTCTAGCTTTAAAACATTTCTACCATATTCAATTACAGCCATTTGCATTCCCAAACAAATACCTAAAAACGGTACATGATTTTCCCTAGAGTACCTAATAGCTTTAATTTTACCCTCTATACCTCTTTCACCAAATCCTGGAGCGACAATTATGCCATTTAAGTTTACCAGCAATTCTCGTAAGTTATTATCATTAACTGATTCTGAATGAATTGATATAATATTTACTTTCACTTCGTTAGCAACTCCAGCATGAGTTAGGGATTCAATTATGGACTTATATGAATCTTGAAGTTCAACATACTTACCGACGAGACCTATATTAACGATTTTTTTTGAGTTTTTTAATTTGTCAAGAAACACTTTCCATCTATCCATCTTACTTGAATTTACAGTCGACAGTCCAAGTTTCTTAAGTACAACCTTGTCAAGACGCTCTTTTTGCATTAAAATTGGCACATCATAAATGGTTTCAGCATCTATTGATTCAATGACTGCTTCATTTTGGACATTACAAAATAATGCTATCTTATTTTTGATTGCATTTGACAGTTTGTGTTCTGTTCTGCAAACAATTATATCAGCATTTACTCCGCTTTCCATCAAAGTTTTGACAGAGTGCTGTGTAGGTTTAGTTTTCAACTCAGCAGCTGCAGATAAGTAGGGAATTAAAGTTAAGTGAATTACCGATGAATTTTCTTCACCCAATTCCCATTTTAGTTGACGAACCGATTCTATATAGGGTAAGGACTCAATATCGCCAACAGTACCACCAATTTCAGTTATTATTATATCAAAGTCTTTATTTCTTCCTAGAGATAAAATTCTATCTTTGATTTCATTTGTTATGTGAGGAATGACTTGAACGGTTTTGCCAAGAAAGTCTCCTTTTCTCTCCTTTTCAATGACGTTTTGATATATCCTTCCAGTTGTTACATTATTTGCCTGAGATGTTTTTACATTTAAAAATCTTTCATAGTGACCAAGGTCAAGATCTGTTTCCGCACCGTCATCAGTAACAAAACATTCTCCATGCTCATAGGGATTCAATGTTCCCGGATCAATATTTAAATAAGGGTCTAACTTTTGAATAGTAACTCGATAATTCTGGGCCTGCAGAAGTTTCGCTAAAGATGCAGCAATAATACCTTTTCCAAGAGAGGAACTAACACCACCAGTTACAAATATATATTTAGTTTTCAGAGACATCCGGATCAAAAGAAGATTCCGGACTTAAAATTACAAAAAGTATTCGTGAAAAATTAAAAACATAAATTATTTCTTGATTTCTATTATTTCGTAGTCTTTATTTTGAAGAATATAATACCCAAAATTAGAATAACCACCTCCATCGTCAGGTAAGTATTTAAATTTATTTTCAATATAATTCGTTTCTTCTATTTTGTCACTAAATATTTTATTTTGATATGCTAATCTTAATATTACGTCCAATGTGACATCATAAGCCCGATAGCTTTCTTTAGATGGATAATTCCCATATTTATTTAAAAATCTGTCTTTAAATTTTTGCCTTTCATTTGTTTCCCTTGGGAAATTATCATTTAGGTAAGTGAACTTTATATTACCAAGGTGTTTTCTAGAAATATTAACATTATCATAAATTGCTGTTCTTAGACTTGAAAAAAGTTGAACTTCTCTTTCTTTACCAACCTGTGAATTCAATAATGATGTTACATTTGCTGCCAAACCTAAGTCTTGTGATTCAAAAATGACCTGGTTTTTTAGTGAATCTACTAAAAGAGAATCTATTAACTCAGGTATTACAAATCCTCCTATTTCTGATTCTACAAAATGAGACTTTGTAGATAATTTTTGAAATTCCTTGGCAATTTTAAAATTCATACTGTCTGTAATAATTACTAAGTTTTGAGTTGAATCAATTTCGTTTTTAATATAATTGATCATTACTTTTCTTAACCTTTTGAGGCGACTTACAGATTGAAATATATTTTTATCTCCGTCTATTTCCTTTGTCGATAATGGTGAAATTATAGGTATATCTGAGATTCGACGGTTTTTTGAAAAAAAATCAAAATTTTTAGGTATTAAGGGACCTATTATAGCGTTTATTCCATTCCAATTAACTGAAGATATCTTTTCGTTAATTACACTTAAATCATTTTGTGTATCGATAACCTTGATTTTTGTTTTTATTCCAAGTGAGTCACAAAATTCCTTTGCCATTTCCATACCAAAATAGAAGTCAGCAGAAATTGTATGTAAATTTCTTCTAGAAAGCTTAGTGTTAGTTTTTTCAACAGAATCAAATTCTATTTCCTTTATTTTAAAAGGTAAAAAGCATACTAATTGTAAATAGTTATTTGAAAAAAAAGAATCCTTAAGGGAAATTCTCTCATACAATAAACCATCTTTTACATCAAAATTACCATTAAATTGAGTGGGTATTTTTAATATCGTCTGTTCTTCTGGTTGAGAGTTAATCAAAATGGGATTGTATGAAATTATACTGTCAGTTGAAATTCCAATTTTTTGACTTATTAATGATAAATTTTCATTTGACTTAACTTGGTAATAATTCAATTCATTTTGAAAATTATTGATAACAGTATCTTTTCCTGAAGGTAACAATATTTGTTGCCCTATTTTTAGTCCACTAACTATTTCAGGATTAATTTTTTCTAATTCACTAATTTTAAGTCCATATTCATAGGCTATTCTCCACTTGGTTTCCTTTGGTTTTACAATATGCCTTTTATAATTAACCAACACTGGCTTATCCTCTATACTTAGCTTATTTTTAAAAAATGGTATTTGCAATTTCATTTTTCTTTTTAGACCAATCTTATCAATTAAAGGGTTATACTCTTTGATAGTTTCAATTGAAATATTATAAATTTTGGATAAAGAATATAGAGTCTCTTTTTTCTTTACTTTATGAACAATAAATCTATCGGGAGTGATTTGAGAAAATGAAAGAAACCCTAATATCAAAAAAAAGAAAAAAAATAATCTCAGTTTCATACTACTCCCATTCTATTGTAGATGGTGGTTTAGAACTAATATCATAAACAACCCTATTTACCCCTACAACGTTATTAATTATTTTGTTTGAAACTTTTTGAAGAAATTCATAAGGCAAATTAATCCAATCGGCGGTCATACCGTCAGTAGAGCTTACTGCTCTTAAAACAATGCATCTTTCATATGTTCTTTCATCACCCATAACACCAACACTCTGTACTGGTAGTAAAATTGCACCAGCTTGCCAAATTGAATTATATAGTCCCTCCTCTTTCAAACTATTTATAAAAATCGAATCTACCTCTTGTAACAAACTTACTTTTTCAGAAGTTATGTCTCCCAATATTCGGATTCCAAGTCCTGGACCAGGAAAAGGATGACGACCCAAGACAGAATCATCTATTTTTAATGTCTTACCTACTCTTCTCACTTCGTCTTTAAAAAGCATCCTAAGAGGTTCTATGATTTTCAATTTCATAAAGTCGGGTAAACCACCAACATTGTGATGAGATTTTATTGTGGCAGAGGGGCCTTTTATTGATTTTGACTCTATTACATCTGGATATATGGTTCCCTGGGCTAGCCATTTCGCATTCTTAATTTTTTTAGCTTCTTCGTCAAAAACATCAATGAAGGTATTACCAATAACTTTTCTTTTTTCCTCTGGATCGGTAACACCTTTTAAATTATCTAAAAATTGTTTTGACCTATCAACGCCTATAATATTCAGCCCCATATTTTCATACTGATTTAAAACACTTTCAAACTCGCCTTTTCTTAAAAGACCATTATTAACAAAAATACATATCAGATTATCTCCAATAGCATTTTTGATTAGGATAGCAGCAACCGAAGAATCAACCCCACCTGACAATCCCAAAATAACTTTATCTTTTTTTATCTTGTCTTTAATTTTTTGAACTGTCATTTTAACGAATGAGTCGGGAGTCCATGTTTGTCTTATTTTAGATATTTTAACTAAGAAATTTTCTAAAAGCTTAATACCATAAGTAGTGTGATAAACCTCAGGATGAAATTGAATAGCAAAAGTATGTTCAGACTTGAATTTAAAAGCAGCATTTTTTACGTCCTCAGTACTAGCTAACTTTTCTGAATTTGAGGGTAATTTGTTTATTGTATCTGCATGACTCATCCAAACTTGAGTGTTGTTTTTAAACCCATATAACAAATTTTTGGTGTCATGAATATTTAATTTCGCTCTTCCATATTCTCTAGTGGAGGATTTTCCTACCTGACCTCCGTAATAGTCGGCTAAAAATTGTGCACCATAGCATATTCCCAGAATAGGAACTTTTCCCTTGATTTTTGTTATGTCAATTTTAGGAGCATTTTTAGAATGCACAGAAAAAGGGGAACCCGATAAAATTACAGCACTATATTCTAATATATTTTTTGGGAGATTATTAAAACTAAAAATTTCACAGTAAATATTCAGCTCTCTAACTCTTCTAGCAATTAATTGGGTATATTGAGATCCGAAATCTATAATTAACACCTTGAATTCCATTCTCAAAAATACAATTAATCTTTCTTCAAAATAGAGATTAAGTAATTAAATTATTTTATATCGAGAACCAAAAACTTTTTTTCAAATAAATCAATATTGCTAAATAAATTTTCAAAGAAAGTATCACCATAAAGAAGGTAAAAATCAATAAAATTTATTTTTCTTTCTTGAAAAATATTGTCAGGATTGATTTCTTTAAATATATATATTAAATCGTTTTCAATGGAACTCATTTTTCTTTTTTGAGCCTTCAATAATCTTTTTTCTAGTTTATCAATTCCATTAAATTGTTTTTTCATTTGTGCGTTTACAGCTCCCAAAAATGAAGGGTCAGTTATTTTAACTATACCGTCCAAAACTTTAAATTGTTTTTTTAAGGCATCTTTTAAGTGATTTAAATTTATATCAATTTCACTATGCTTTTTAATATTTAGATTGATAAATTCGTTTTTTTTAAGAAAAATTTCATTCTCATTTATTAAATATTTATTGATTTTTCTCCTCGTTTTTTGAGTTAAAAGTAAAACAGATGCTCGAGGGTTTATAATTGGAAATACAACGCCATGATAGTCAAAAAAACTTTTTAGCTGTAGCCAATAAGCCATTTCACTTGGCCCTCCTATGTAGCAAAGATTTGGTAGAATAACTTCTTGATATAAGGGCCGCATCAAAACATTTGGAGAAAAATTTTCTGGTCTTTTATCAAGCTCATTTAACATTTCTTGTTGAGAAACGTTTTTATCAGAAAGAATGTATTTTAATCCTTTTCTAATAATTCTTTGTCTTGAATTAACATTTAAATGAAATAAATTAATTTCTCTTGGATTAACTTGAGGAATGTATTTTTCAGAGTAAACCTCTTTAATACTCTTTACCGTTTTATTAACAAACTCTTGACACGTATTATTTATCAACTCGTCTTCCATGTAGGAAGCAAATACTTTTTTAAGTTTATGAGAATCTGGATCAATTATGATAAGTCCTTTATCTCCAAATAATTGATGAACTAAATTTCTAGTCGCTTTAGCAAACGTAAATTCATCTTTATACGCAAATGTTATGATTTTTTTAATTTTATTAGCAAGGTGATTTGTAGGAAAAAAACTAAATATTTGATCTAAAAAGACACTAAATTCATCTAACTTCATTCTACCCACGGAGCCATTAAGTTTTGTCAAATAATTTATTTTTTTATCTCTAAAATAAACCTCGGATATTTCTTCAAAATCATGGTCTTCAGAAGCTAACCAAAAAACAGGGATAAAATTATTTTTAGGATATTCTCTTTTCAGTTTTACGCACATGTTTATAACACTAATTATTTTGTATATAAAAAATATCGGACCAGTTAAAATACTAAGCTGGTGTCCAGTAGTTATTGTAAAAGTTGACTCTTTTGACAAAAGATTTATATTTTCTAAGACTTTTTTGTCCTTTATATCCGAGTATTGAGACAATAATTCCTTTACCAAAACATTTCTCTTCGAGGAAGAAAAACTTTTCTTCATCTCTAACTGTTTTTTAAAGTTTTTAACATCAAAACTTGAATTATAAAATTTTTTTAAGGCCTTATTTCCATTTAAAAAATCAAATACAAAATCTGAATAAATTCTAGTTTTATTTAAATCAATGTTTTTTTTCAATTATTTAAATTTAATTTAAGTGTAAATTAACAAAGTATTAATTAAATTAATTTTTAACTACTTACTGGTTCGCCAAATAAATCAAACTCGTTGACTTTCATGATTTTAATTTTACAAAAATCTCCCAGCCTTAGATAAAATTTTGATGCATCTACTAGAATTTCATTATCAACATCTGGAGAATCCATTTCAGTTCTGCAAATAAAGTTTTTGCCTTCAACCCTGTCTACCATGCATTTAAAAATTTTATCAATTTTTTTGTTATTCATATTGAGAGATATCTCTGCCTGCTGAGACATAATTTCTCCGGCTCTTTTTTCTTTTTCTGCCTCAGACACGTTGTCAATTAAAGCAAAAGCGCTTGTATTTTCTTCATGAGAATAGGTAAAACAACCTAAACGCTCGAATCTAGTTTCTTGAAGCCAATCTTTTAATTCAATAAAATCCTCTTCTTTTTCTCCAGGATATCCAACCATAACAGTAGTCCTCAATGCAATTCCTGGTACTTTGTCTCTTATTTTTTTTATTAAATCATTAATTTTTTCTTTACTAGCACCTCTTTTCATTGACTTCAGGATATGATTAGATATGTGTTGAATTGGCATATCAAGGTATTTGCAAATTTTTTTCTCCTTAGACATAACATCTAAAATTTCCTCGGGGAAACCAGTAGGGAATGCATAATGAAGTCTAATCCATTCTATTCCATCCACTTGACATAATTTAGACAAAAGAACGTCAAGCACTCGTCTTTTGTAAATATCAATCCCATAATAAGTTAAATCCTGAGCAATTAAAATTATTTCTTTAACTCCATTTTGAGCTAAATTTTTAGCCTCAAAAATCAACTCTTCTATAGTTTTTGATTTATGACTACCTCGCATTAAAGGAATTGCACAAAAAGAACAAGGTCTGTCACATCCTTCAGAAATTTTTAAGTAGCTATAATGCCTGGGTGTAATTCTCTGTTTTTCTCCAAGCAAACTATATTTGTAGTCAACCTTAAGTCTTTCTAATAATTGAGGTAAATCATTAGTTCCAAAATATTGATCCACCTCTGGAATATTCTTTATCAAGTCTTCTTTATACCTTTCGCTTAAACAGCCTGTTACAAATACTTTATCTATTTCACCAATTTGTTTTCTCCTTACATTTTTTAAAATTGTATTTATAGATTCTTCTTTAGCTTTATTAATGAAGCCACAAGTATTTATTACTACAATGTTACCATCTTTCTCACTAGACACATCTTTTCCACCATTTTTAAGATGACTAATTAGCACTTCAGAATCGTAAATGTTTTTTGAACATCCTAAAGTTATTACGTTAATTTTATTTTTAATCGCTTTAGTTCTCATTTAGATTAAATACGTTCTGTAAAAAACTTAATGTTGATTCCTGGACATTAACATAATTTTTATTTACAAGTTTGTAAGCTATCTCGTGGCCCCCAGCATCATCAAAAGCGATTTGTAGCTTTAAGGAATCTTCTGTTCCTAATTGTTTAAACATCCTTCTCATAGCCTGAACGGATACAACATTATCTTGTTCTAATTCATTTTTATAATAAAATCCAGAAAAAGTTGGCACCTTAACTTTTCTAAATATGTCTTCGTTCATGGCTGTTTCTAAAAACTTTTGCATTTCAATAGGAGCCTCAAGACGATATTTAGTTGTCCAAAACTTTTCTTTATCTTTCCAAATATCGGTAATGTAATGATACTTTCCCCCCTCGACAAGTCTAACAATATAAAGTCCCCATGGTAAAGTAGCTACAAAATCAAGAGGATGGGTAATCCTTATATTTGGGGCATACATGACAAGGGCGGCAACTTCAGGGTGGTTTGCAGCAAGTGTAAGAGCAGCACTGCAACCAGTAGAAGTACACATTAAAATAACTTTCTCACCAATTATTTTACCAAGAGCTAAAGCTTCACGGGCACTATCTAAGTATTTTTCTCCTGTGTATTCAATTAAAGGCTCATCTGAATTTAATCCATGTGCATAAAGTCTGGGTAGATAAATATTAGAATTTAATTTCTCAGCGACATTTATATGCACTGGGTATCCATCTTGTGAAGAACCTGAAAATCCATGAAGATAAACTATACTTATGTTTGTTTTTTTTGGGACTGAATCATAAAATATAATTCTAGATTCGTTCCCTTCTTTAATATTTTTAAATTTTGATTCTTTTTGATCAATCCATGACTCAACTTCATTAATTCTTAAATTAATTTTGGGCAAGGCTTTAAAAATTAATGGTTTTTCAATTTTGGGACCAAGAAGAAATACCAGAACAAAAAAACTAATAATTAAAATTACCTTTTTCATTTAATTGAAAAATGAATTAATAAAGTTTTTGCTATCAAATATCTTCATATCATCAATACCCTCTCCTATTCCTATATATTTAATTGGGATTTGAAATTGATCACAAATTCCGATCACAACTCCTCCTTTAGCAGTTCCATCTAGCTTTGTAATAGCTAAAGAATTTACATCAGTAGATTCAATAAATTTTTTTGCTTGTTCAAAGGCATTTTGTCCTGTTGAGCCGTCTAAAACTAGGAGAATTTCGTGAGGTGCTTCTGGAATGACTTTATTCATAACCCTTTTTATTTTTGATAGTTCATTCATTAAATTCACTTTATTGTGCAATCTTCCCGCAGTATCTATTAATACTATGTCAGATTTTTTTGAAATAGAAGAATTTAATGTGTCGTGTACTACAGATGCAGGATCACTACCCATTTGTTGTTTTACAATGTCAACTTTCGCTCTTTTGGCCCAAACTTCAAGTTGATCAATTGCTCCGGCTCTAAACGTATCAGCAGCACCTATTATGACCGATTTGCCTGCATTTCTAAATTTATTAGCCAATTTCCCGATGGTTGTAGTTTTTCCAACTCCATTAACTCCAACAATCATAATTACGTATGGACCTTTATTTGAAATTTCAACTTCCTTAAAGTCATGATTATCTACGTCTAGAATTTTGGTAATTTCATCTTTTAAGATTTTATTTAAGTCTTCAGTATTGATATACTTATCTCTAGCAACTCTTTCTTCAAGTTTATCAATTATCTTAATTGTAGTTGAAACTCCAACATCAGCGCCAATAAAAATTTCTTCTAATTCATCAAGAAAACTAGCATCAACTTTTGATCTACCTGCAATTGATTTTTTAATATTCGAGAAAAAAGACTTTTTGGACTTATCAAGACCTCTGTCAATTTTTTTCTCACTTTGACTTGAAAATAACTTTCTAAAGAAGTTCATTGCATATAAAACTTCCTGTAAAATTAAGCTTAATAATTATAAGTAAAAAAGATTATTTTTTGTTAAACCATTCGTTGGCCAAATCTGGAGATATAATACTTTCAGAAAAAGTATAGGAGTTGGAACCGTCTTTTTTGGTCATTTTTATGACTTTTGTAAGCTTTTTCGAACCTGTTTGTAATGATGCTACCGCTTTTTTTGCCATAATTATTTGATTTCTTTATGTAAAGTCATTTTTTTAAGAATAGGATTAAATTTTTTAATCTCTAAACGATCAGGTGAGTTTTTCTTATTCTTGGTTGTTACATATCTAGATGTACCAGGTAAGCCTGAGTCTTTATGTTCGGTACATTCTAATATAACCTGAATTCTATTCCCTTTTTTTGCCATTACTAATCTTTAATTAGATTTTTATTTTTTCTTAATACCTCAGAAATACCTTTTTTATTAATTGTTTTTAAAACTGATGTAGTAACTTTCAAAGTAACCCATTTGTTTTGCTCAGGGATAAAAAACCTTTTTTTAACTAAGTTGATATCAAACCTTCTTCTAGTCTTGTTTATGGCCTTGGAAACATTGTTTCCAAACATAACTCTCTTTCCCGAAATTTGACAAATTTTAGACATTTGTATCTTTTAGATTCGCAAATTTAAGTTTTTTTAACAAGTTTCAAAACTTGTAGCTTATTTAGATTTTAATTTGATTTAAAAATTAGGTTATAAATTTCTAATTGTAAGGAATTTAATTGGAATCAAATTATTTATTTGTTAAATATTGTGTGGTTTATGCAAAAAAAAGTAAAAATATTTATTTTTAATTTCAAATTTATGATATACAAAAAATGATAACAAAACAACAAGTACTTGACGCACAACAAACCTGGGGATCTGGTGTAGTCAAAATTGGTTCTCTTCGAGATAACCGAGCAGAATGTGAAGAATATACAAGTGATTTTCTTGATGAGCTTTACGCATTTGATTCAAGCGATGTGTTATTTAAACCAACTAAATGTGCGGCTCAGCAATTTAGACCTTCCAAGGCAGAAGCTTTATCCTATTTCATTTCAGGTGAAGGTAGAGCATGCGATGAGGACAAAGGTTTCGCAATTAACCCTTGGACCAATGTTAGGTTTGAAAATGCAGGAATGATACTTGAAGAAAATCGAGCGATTTCTATGGGAAATTATTTTTTTACAGATCTTGATGGCAATGAAGCTAAAGTTGAATATACTTTCGGGTATAAACTAATTGATGGTGCTTTGAAAATTGATTTGCATCATTCATCGTTTCCATATACTGGCTAACTTTTGGTTTATATAATTTAATTGCTAAGCTTTTAACAACATTTGATTAAAAGTCATACAGTTTTGATAGTTGATTAACATTGATTAGCACTAATGAATGATCTTAATTAGCATCTCAAAGACTTTATTTACAGTTTTTGAAATGATTCTTTCTCTGTGATTTCCAAAATTGAATTTTTCAGTTATAATTTTATCTTCTTTAGATATTGTAATATAAACAGTGCCAATTTTTTCTTTTGAATCTCCTAGAGAAGGACCTGCAGTACCAGTTGTTGAAACACCATAGGTAGAGCTAAACTTTTCTCGTACTTTTAACGCCATTTCTTTCGACACCTCTTTGCTAACAACAGAATGAGTTTTGATAAGTTGTTCATCAACCCCTAAAATTTCTTTTTTGACAGAACTGTTATACGCTGTAATACTTCCCAAAAAATAGTCTGACGATCCAGGAATTTTGGTTAGTCTTGATGCAATTTCACCTCCCGTGCAACTTTCTGCAATTGCCAAAGTAAAATTGTTTTTTTTAAATAAATTTTGAATTTGCTTTTCAACAGGTGCATCTTCTTCATAGCCAACAAATATATCTTTTATCAGAGGTAATAATTTTGCAATGTATTTGTCAATCTTTGCATGAATTTGCTTTTCATTTATTCCTTTTGAGGATAGCCTCAATCTAACTCTTCCTAAGTTGGGTAAATAAGCAAAATTTATATTTTTAGGTAATTCTTTTTCCCAAGATTCAATTCTTTTAGCAATATGACTTTCACCGAGTCCATAAGTTAATAATGTTTTATTTACTATATGGAATTTAGAATGTTTTTTAAGTTTAGGTATAACTTTTTTTTCCATTAAGTGTTTCATTTCAAAAGGAACTCCTGGAAGTGAAATCACATTTTTTTTGTTTTTCCTAAACCACATTCCTGATGCTGTGCCATAATCATTAATTAAAATTTTGGCTTTAGAAGGGAGTAAAGCTTGATTTTTATTTAATTCATTAATGGGTTTTTTAACGTAATCTTTAAATATTTTTATTATATGTTCTAATACATCAGGATTTGTAATTAGTTTATCATTGAAGAACTCACATAGTGCGATTTTTGTTTTATCATCATTAGTTGGGCCTAAACCTCCAGTTATTACTACCAAGTCCGATTTTTCCATAGCACTCTTAAGTGAGTTTTTGATTTTTTCAATATTATCTGAAATAGATGTTACTTGTAAAACCTCAATCCCGATTTTACTTAATTCTTTTGATAAGAGTGTCGCATTGGTATTGATAACTTGACCAATTAAAATCTCATCCCCTATACAAATAATTTCAGCTAGCATTAAAATTTAACTTACATTAATTTCTAATAACTTTTCACCTTCCAAAAATCCTTTCAAATTGTCCTCAAAACTAACTTGTCCAACCCCAGAAGGGGTTCCTGTAAAAATTAAATCTCCAATTTTGAGTGTGAAAAACTTTGATATATGTTCGATTAATTCATCAATTGGCCAAATCATATTCTTAGTATTGTCTTTTTGTACAATGTTGTCATTTTTTAAGAGGTGAAAATTTAAATTTGAAATTGGTGGTAAATCATTTTTATTCAAAAAATTTCCAACAAGTGTAGAACCATCAAAACCCTTGCTTTTTTCCCATGGATGTCCCTTTTCTCTTAACTTTTTTTGAAGATCTCTGGCTGTGAAATCAATTCCTACAGTAATTTCATCATAGTATTGATTTGAATATTTTCGTTCGATATACCTGCCTGGCTTTTTAATTTTTATTACCACTTCTAATTCATAATGAATGTCTTTCGAAAAGTTTGGAATAAAAAAAGATCTATTTTTTGAAATCAAAGCAGTATCGGGTTTTAAAAAAACTAGNGGTTCTTTGGANTTAACATTAGAAAGTTCTTTTATGTGTTCTAAATAATTTTGTCCAACACAGATAATTTTCATTGCCTATTATTCATTTTTTTTAATTTCAATGAAGTAAGNANCTTTTTCGTGTAAAGTGGGAAATCTGCATTTAAAATCCANCCNAAATAGCCAGGCTCNTTTTTAAGTACCTCTTCAACTGATTTACCTTTATGTTTTCCAAATGAAAATNAAGGAACGTTGTTTTTGTCGCTAACAATAAACCCCGCAAGATCTACAAATTTTTTATGAGTCGAAAATTCGCTTAAAAATTTAACNGANTTTTCAAGNTCTTTATANAAATCTAATTGAGCTAAAAGAATNTCACAAGTAGCTTCAGCATCTGATAAAGCTGAATGAGCATTTTTCATTTCTTGATTACAATAAAATTTATATGCTGCCTCTAAAGTTCTTTTCTCCATTTTGTGAAAAATAGTCTGNACATCAATTGTTTTAAATTTTCCAATNTCAAATTCAANTTCTGATCTTAAAAANTCTTCTGCNAAAAGAGGAATATCAAATCTATCAGAATTAAATCCAGCCAAATCACAGTTTTGNAAAAANTTTTTNACNTCNGGTGCTATCTGCTTNAAAATTGGNGATTTTTCCACCATANCATCAGTTATACCGTGGACNTCTGAAGCNTCTGAAGGTATTTTTACTTGAGGNTTAACACGCCAAGACTTACTTTCTCTTTTACCTTCAGGATATAATTTTACTATNCCAATCTCCACAATTCTATCCTTAACTATNTTAACTCCAGTNGTTTCAAGATCAAAAAAACATAATGGNTTATCTANTNCGAGNTTCATNAAAGATCAACTTAATTTAGTATTTGCTTNCCAGTTTTCAAGATAATCTGATACATGCTTGACAAAATTACCTCCAACTGCNCCGTTTATTATTCTGTGATCATAGCTATGGGTTAGAATAANTTTTCTCCTTATCCCTAAAAAATCTCCATTTGANGTTTCAATTACAGAAGGCATTTTTCTTATTACCCCAAAAGCAATAATACCTACTTGNGGTTGATTAATTATTGGNGTACCCATAATTGAACCAAAATTACCAATATTAGTTACTGTATACGTTCCATCNNTNGTGTCATCGGGTTGAAGTTGATTTTGTCTCGCTCTNNTTGAAAGATCATTTACAGATTTTGCTANNCCTGCCAAATTTAAATGGTTTGCATCCTTAATAACTGGGACNATNAAATTCCCTCCTTCTAATGCAGTCGCCATTCCTATATTTATTCTTTTTTTTGTGATTATTTTATCATTTTCAACACTACTNTTTAAAATAGGAAAATCCGATAATGCTNTNATCACGGCAGATATGAAAATAGGTGTTAAAGTTAACTTGGTATTATAAGTGTTTAAAAATTCATTTTTATTTTTAGTGTACCAGTTCCACAATTCAGTGACATCGGCCTCAACAAAAGACTGAACGTGTACAGATTTTTTGTAACTATCAACCATATGGTCAGAAGTGATTTTTTGAATCCTTGTCATTTCTGAAATCATTTCATTCTCTAAGCCAACTTCATTTACTTTTTTGAGTTGATTTATCTCTTTTTTTGGNATTTTGTTTTTATTTTCACTTCTAGAAGAAATAAAACTCAGAATATCATTTTTTGTAATTCTATCCTTCTCTCCAGTCCCATTTATAAGAAGCAGTTCATCGTCTGAAATATTCTNTTTTTTTGCTATGCTTCTAACTAATGGTGAGAGGTATTTTGATGAAAGTNTATCATCAATTTCNTTTTTATGTGTATCAACTTTTTCCTTAAAAACCGGTTCCTCTACAACATCAAGGATTTCTTTGGGTACAATAATTTCTTCAGGTTTACTAAGATCGATAGTTTCTGTTTTGTCTNCTAAGATTGCTTCATTACTTAATTCGATTTTATTTACTTCTAAATCCTCATCACCAGCAGCCTCCTTATTTTCNGAATCAATTACCGCAATTACTTCTCCAACTTTTATTACATCATTAACTTTAAACTTTTTCTCGACTAAAATTCCTGAAAACTCTGAAGGAACATCTGAATCAACTTTATCGGTAGAAACCTCAACAATTGATTCATCGATTTCTATTTTATCACCAACATCCTTAAGCCATGAGGTCAAAGTTGCCTCATTAATGCTCTCACCCATCGATGGTAACGTTAAAAAGAGTTTACCCATTATTTTTGTGAAGAATTATATTTACGGCAAATTTACAAAATATTGATCAGTTCTATACTGAATCAGTATATGGTATTCTTTTCAAAATACTCCTTCCTAGAGTTATCTCGTCTGTATACTCAAGCTCGTCACCTACTGGGATACCCCTTGCTATTGTAGAAATTTTTATCTCAAAGCTTGATAAATTTTTATTAATATAAAAAATTGTAGTATCTCCTTCCATAGTCGCACTAAGTGCAAAAATAACTTCTTTGATTTTACCCCCTCTTGTCTTTTCTATTAATGAATCAATTTTTAGATCTGCTGGACCAACACCGTCGATTGGAGAAATTAAACCATTNAGAACATGATATCTTCCTTTGAATTGAGAAGTATTTTCAATGGCCATTACATCTCTTATATCTTCCACTACGCATAATTCTCCGTTTTGCCTATTGGGATTTAAACATATCTCACAAATTTCATTATCCGATAAATTATAACATTCACTGCAAAAATTAATTTTTTTTCTAAGAGTTTTGATAGAGTCAGCAAGTGCATCTATATGATTTTCGGGTTGTTTTAAAATATGCAAAGCCAATCTTAGAGCAGTTCTTTTTCCAATNCCAGGAAGTTTAGAAATCTCATTTACTGTATTTTCTAAAATTTTCGATGGAAAATCCATATATAAACTTTTTACAAGAACAATTTATATAAATATTTTAATTTTGATTAAGTGAATGATCCAANAAATATTTTCTTACTCGTAATTTCTTACTTCATAATTTTATTAATCGTTTCATATATAACTGGAAAGGACGATAGTAATGAAAACTTTTTTACTGGTAATAGAAATTCCAAATGGTATATAGTTGCATTTGGAATGGTCGGGACTTCATTATCGGGAGTAACATTTATATCTGTACCTGGATGGATTCAAGAATCTAACTTTACATACTTACAAGTTGTCATTGGATATCTATTTGGGTATTTTGTTGTGGCTTTTGTTCTCTTACCAATATACTACAAGAATAATGTAACCTCCATCTATGAATACTTGGGAAAAAGATTTGGTCAAAACAGTCACAAGGTAGGAGCACTTTTTTTCTTCATTTCAAGAGTCTTNGGCGCATCATTTAGACTTTTTTTAGTTGCAATTGTTTTACAAGAATTTATNTTTAAAAAATGGGCAGTTCCTTTTGAAATAACTGTTATTTTTTCAGTTTTTTTAATTTGGGTTTATACAAATAGAGGGGGGATAAAAACCATTATTTGGACTGACACTTTTCAAACTGCTCTAATGATTGGAGCAGTTTTTTTAACTATATCCGCAATAGCTAGAANTCTAGAAATAGATGTCTTCAGATTTNCAGAAATTAATGAAATAAAGAAATACACAAAGGTTTTTGTTTTTGATTCTCCTTTAGACAGAAATTATTTTTTAAAGTCCATCATAGGAGGATTTTTTATTACAATATGTATGACAGGGATGGATCAAGATATGATGCAAAAAAACTTAACGTGCAGAAATGAAAAAGATGCAAAATTAAATATGATTGTTTTCAGTTTTATTCTTTTTATAATAACATTTCTTTTTATGTTTTTAGGAGCTCTTTTATATGCATACGCGGAAAAAGAAAACATAAGTGTACCCTTAATGGATGGAAGTACAAATACTGACCTTTTGTTTCCAAGAATAGCACTCGATGGAGGACTTGGAAGCGGAGTTGCAGTAACCTTCATCTTAGGACTAATTGCAGCGGCATACAGCAGTGCAGATAGCGCACTTGCTTCATTAACGACATCTTTCTGTATTGATTTTTTAAATACACAGAAACTAGAAGCTAAAAAACAGAAAAATATTAGAAAAAAAGTTCATTTTTTTATGGGCTTCTTGATTGTATTAATTGTTATATCATTTAAGTATTTCTTAAGCAAAAATGTAATTGATGGTCTTTTGACTGTAGCTGGATATACTTATGGACCCTTATTAGGTTTATTTGCATTTGGTATTTTCACAAAAAAAAGAATTTTGGATAGATGGGTTTGGTTAATTGTTTCAATATCAGTTATACTTACGTTAATAATTGGAAATTTAAATTCGGATTATTTAGGTGGTTATAAAGTTGGGTATGAACTTCTACCAATTAATGGTATTATTACTTTTATAGGTTTAATATTGATTAGTAGAAAGCAAAACTAAAGTACAACTGTTTTCACAGCTTATTTTCTTTTCTTTGAGCTTATTTGTTAAAACCTCATTCTCACTTCCAGGATTAAAAATAACTCTTTTAGGGGATAGTTTTATAATATAATTTAAATATTGAAATTGATTTTGAGGTTTCAAATATATCGAGACAGTATGAATTTTTTTAAAGTTTATTGGTTTCGTTTCAATTTTTACATCCATTATTTCGCCTTCATATAAACCTAAAGCACAAACATCAAAGTTTAATTTTCTTAATCTATGAATTGCTTTATATGAGTATCTATCCTTATTTGTTGAAGCGCCAATAATAAGAGTTCTCATTACCAAACAATCATAGTACTCCCCCAAGTAAAACCGCTTCCGAAAGCTGCCAATACAATTTTGTCTCCAGGTTTTATCTTATTTTTCTCCCAAGCTTCAGTAAGTGCAATCGGAATGGAAGCAGCAGTTGTATTCCCATAATTCATAATATTGTTAAAAACTTGACTATCTGACAAACCAAATTTTTTTTGAACAAATTGCGAAATCCTAAGATTTGCCTGATGTGGTATTAAAAGATTAATGTCTTTACTTTCCCAGTTGTTAAATTTGAGTCCCTCATTTATAACTTCTGTAAATCTAGTTATTGCGTGTTTAAAAACCATTTGACCGTTCATAAATGGAAAATAACTTTCATCATTTGGATCATTTGCATCCATAATTTCAGGGACCCATCTTTGTGTAGATGGTCCTATTAAAGACAATTCTTTTGCATATTTTCCTTCCGAATAAAGATGAGAAGATTTAATACCAAAATTTTCATCATTCTCTCGAGTTAAAACTGCAGCGCCTGCACCATCACCGAATATAACAGAAACGGCCCGTCCTCTTGAAGACATATCTAAACCTCCAGAATGATTTTCCGCACCAACTACCAATATATTTTTATACATACCTGATTTAATGAATTGATCAGCAGTTGCAATCGAATAGATGAATCCAGAACATTGCATTCTAATATCCATTGATGGACAAGTTGAAATTCCAAGCAGTTCTTGAAGTAAAACTCCTGAGCCAGGAAAATAAAGATCAGGGCTAAGAGTTGCAAATAAAATCATATCCAATTCACTTGCTTTTATACCAGCTCTATTTAATGCTATTTTTGAGGCCTTAAAAGCCATAGTAGATGGAGAGTCATCACTCCCTTTGACAATATGTCTTCTTTCATTTATTCCTGTTCTTTCTACTATCCATTGGTTGGATGTATCCATGATCTTAGCAAGATCATCATTTGTTACGACATTGTCAGGCAAATATTTTCCTAAACCTATTATTCTTGAATTGAACACTTATAAAGTAAAATTATCTAAATCTAAATATAAAATTTTATAAAATGCCAATTTGGCAGAAAAAATATTTGGGATGGTTTTTGATAATTATTATAAAAAAAAAAATTAT
>NHEX02000015.1 GCA_002171475.2 Flavobacteriales bacterium TMED96 | reverse complement strand
TCCTAAACCTCCAGAGGTTATATTACTTTTTGAAGAATTAAATTTGGCATATCTACAGGCGACCATTTGATGTTGACCAACATCTGTCACTATGATCGCATCACCCTTGGAGTGTTTATTTATTGAATTAATTACTTCTCCCATTGTTAGGCCATCTTTGTTAGGGGACAAATCCTTTTCAATTACTGATTTATACTCAATTTTCATGTGGTTATGAAAAAGACCAATCCAATTATTAAGTGACTTTTTGTTAACTAGGTTTGAGAGCTTCTTTAAACTTTCTTTACAGTCACCTAAAATAGGATAATGAGCAAAAACGTTTTTGGATATTTCAGCAGGATCAATTTCCAAATGGACTATTTTGGCTTGCTTTGCATAACTTTTTAGATCTCCTGTAACTCTATCATCAAACCTCATCCCTACAGCTATTAAAACATCGCATTCATTTGTTAGTACATTTGGACCATAATTACCATGCATTCCAACCATTCCCATGTTTAAAGGGTGTTCGGTCGGAAGAGCTGATAGGCCCAAGATTGTCCAAACAGCAGGTATTCCTGAATTTTCTACAAATTCTTTAAATTCATTTTCGGCTTCAGCTAAGATCACTCCTTGACCCCAAACGATTAGTGGTTTCTTCGAGGAATTTATCACTTTAGCTGCATCAGTAATTTGTTCATTTTGAAGTTCAGGAACAGGTAAATAACTTCTTATCCCATTACATTTTTTATAATTATACTCACAAAATTCAAACTGAGCATCTTTGGTAATATCAATTAATACAGGACCTGGTCGTCCAGATGAGGCAATATAAAAGGCTTTAGAAATTATATCTGGGATTTCGCTTGCTTTTGTAATTTGATAGTTCCATTTTGTAACGGGAGTTGAAATTCCAATTATATCAGTTTCTTGAAAAGCATCTGAACCCAACAAATGAGANGCTACTTGACCTGTTATACATACAATGGGTGTGGAATCAATTTGAGCNTCGGCNATTCCTGTGACTAAATTTGTAGCACCAGGACCAGATGTAGCAATAGCTACTCCTACTTTTCCTGATGAACGAGCGTAGCCTTGGGCTGCATGAGTAGCACCTTGTTCATGTCGTGTAAGAATATGATTGATTTTGTCACTGAACTTATAAAGCTCATCATAAACTGGCATAATTGCACCTCCAGGATATCCAAAAAGCAAATCAACACCCTCCTCTAACAGAGCTCTAATTAAAGCCTCAGCACCTGAAATATTTAGTTTATTGTTCTTCATATTCATCTGTTACGCATCCCATAGAAGCATTTGAAACATTTCTTATATACTTGAGNAAAGTTCCGCTTTTAAATTTGTATTTCGGTTGAGTCCAATTTTTATTTCGTTCAATTAATTCTTCTTTATCGACAAGAAGTTCTATTGTATTTTTTTNNGCGTTTATCTCTATAATATCATTGTCTTCAATAAGTGCAATATTACCTCCTTCCTGTGCTTCAGGTACAATGTGACCTACAACAAAACCGTGGGTACCTCCAGAAAAGCGACCATCAGTAATTAGTGCTACTTCTTTGCCCAATCCAGCTCCCATAATAGCGGCAGTTGGCTTCAACATCTCAGGCATACCTGGCCCTCCCTTGGGACCAACGTATCGTATCACAACAACNTGACCTTTTTTCACAAAACCATTTTTAATTCCNTCATTTGCTGCTTGTTCGCTGTCAAAAACTTTTGCAGGTCCTTTAAAAACTAAACCTTCTTTTCCTGTAATTTTTGCAACAGCTCCTTCATTTGCAATGTTACCTTTTAGAATTTGAATGTGGCCTGTTTTCTTAATAGGATTTTTGATCGGATGGATTATGTTTTGATTTTCTTTTAAATCGGGCAAATCTTCCAAGTTAGAAGAGAGACTTTTACCCGTTACTGTAATACAATTACCGTCCAATAAGTTGTTTTTGAGCATTAACTTTAATACAGAAGGTATTCCTCCTACTTTATGTAAATCTTCCATTAAAAACCTTCCGCTAGGTTTTAAATCAGCTAGATATGGGGTTGATTCCATTATTTTTTGGAAATCATCTATACTAAAGTCAACTTTTGCAGCTTTTGCNATAGCCAAAAAGTGTAGTACTGAATTGGTAGAACCTCCCAAAACAGCNATCAATCTTATTGCATTTTCAATTGAACTTCTTGTTACAATATCCCTAGGTTTTAAATCTAATTCTAAAATATTTTTGATTGCATTTCCAATATGATCANATTCATTTTTTTTNTTTTCGCTTATAGCTGGATTTGATGAATTGTAAGGAAGAGACATACCCAATNCTTCTATAGCTGAGGCCATTGTGTTTGCAGTATACATTCCTCCACAAGCACCTGCTCCAGGGCATGCGTTTTTAATTACACATTTAAACTCATTTTCAGATATTTTTCCAGAAACCTTCTCTCCCCAGGCTTCAAAGGCAGACACAACATCGAGTTTACTTCCTTTGTGAAAACCAGGAGCAATCGTTCCTCCATAGACAAGAATACTGGGTCTATTTAATCTTAACATTCCCATTAAAGCACCAGGCATGTTTTTATCACATCCTACAACCGTTACCAGAGCATCGTAAGACATTGCCTGCACAACAGTCTCAATAGAATCAGCAATTATATCTCTAGAGGGTAATGAGAATCTCATCCCAGGAGTTCCCATAGAGATTCCATCACTAACTCCGATGGAATTAAAAATTAAACCAACCAAATTATTAGATATGATAGAACTTTTTATTGATTTTGATAAATCGTTAAGATGCATGTTACATGGGTTACCTTCGTAACCTGTGCTTGCGATTCCCACGAATGGCTTTTTTAANTCATCTTCATCTAAGCCAATAGCATGCAGCATAGCTTGGGCAGCAGGTTGGCTTGAGTCTTGAGTAACTGTTTTACTGTATTTATTTAACATAATTAATAGAAGCGAAACAAAATTAGTTTCGAATAAATGCTTATGCTTTTACAAATTAAAATTTGTTATTATGTTCAAATTCCAATAATGATGTTTATATTACTGTAAATCAGTATATTATATAGATATATTATAGATTTTCAAACATAAATTTTTTNTAAGTTTTACAACATAAAAAAAATAAATATCATGATATTTTGTTCAAAAATATGAATTGAAACTAAAATCATAAATTTGGTAAAATTTTAGAAATGTCATCAGTTGCTAATATTTATGAAAAACAAAGGTTATTTTTTAATTCAAATAAGACTAAAAGTGTTGGATTTAGGAAAAGAAAATTAATTGAACTGAAAAATACTCTAGTTAATAGAGAAACGGACATTTTAAGTGCGATTAATAAAGATCTTGGCAAACATTTCTATGAATCATATTTAACCGAATATTTCATGATAATATCTGAAATTAAACAAACAATAAAAAATATTACTAGTTGGACAAGACCTAAAAGGGTTAAATCTTCGATTTTAAACTATCCATCGAAAGATTATCTATTATCTGACCCATATGGATGCACCTTACAAATAAGTCCCTGGAACTACCCTTTTCAACTATCTATGGCCACATTAATAGGTTCAATTGCTGCAGGCAATACAATTATCTTAAAGCCTTCGGAATATGCTCCNAATACATCAGAAATAATCTCTGAGATTATATCTAGTGTTTTTGAAGAAGGTCATGTTAAAGCAATAACAGGAGGGCCTAAAGTAGCGACCGAGCTACTCAAACTTCGATGGGACCACATAATTTTTACTGGTAGTACTAAAATTGGCAAGATAATAGCTGCTGCTGCTGCGAAACATATTACACCAACAATTTTAGAGTTAGGTGGAAAAAGTCCTTGCATAGTAGATCAAACTGCAAAAATCAAGGTCTCGTCAAAAAGAATTGCATGGGCAAAATTTATCAATTGTGGTCAAACTTGTATCGCGCCCGACTATATTTTGGTTCATAATGAAATAAAGGANAAATTAATAGAAGGATTGTCTACTGAAATAANAAATCTTTATGGAAGTAAAGCGATTGTCTCTAAGAGTTACGGGAAAATTGCCCATATTAAACATTTTGAAAGAATGATTGAATTTATTTCTGGTGAAAAAATTTTATTTGGAGGAGATCATGATAGAGAATCATTATATTTTGGACCAACAATCATCGAAATTCAAAATTCCAAAAGTAAATTAATGAAATCTGAAATTTTTGGACCCATCTTACCAATAATTACATTTAGTAATGAAGAAGAGCTTCGTGAAATTATTTTAGAGAATGAGAAACCTTTAGGATTTTACATTTTCTCTGAAAAAAGGGATTTTATAANAAAAATGAGTAGATATTTTTCATTTGGTGGTGGTGTTTCAAATGACTGTATAATTCAATTTGTTAACAATAACTTACCTTTTGGTGGAGTTGGTCACAGTGGAATGGGAAAATATCATGGTAAATATTCTTTTGATGCTTTTACTCATTACAAACCATTTATTGAAAGAGGTACATGGATAGATATCCCCTTAAGATATGCGCCGTATCCAAGTTCTTTTAAATGGCTAAAAAAAGTTTTAAATTATTTTACCTAGATTATCAATATCAATTTTCTAATAGCCTAAATTTTACTTCAGAACCTTCGGNTTTTTGCACAAGCTCAGAGAGAGAATCGTCAGTCAATATTAAAATTTGCAAATACCCTCCAGTAACTTGACAATCAGCAGTTGCAATAANTATCTCGCCTCCCGGTGTAAATTGAACTATACCAGGAATAACGATTTTACTACTTAAATTACAAAAATCATTTTTAAGTTCTGAGGATAACCTATACCCCATTCTATTTTGACTTTTTATAAAAAATATCTCACTTATTATTTGTTTTTTTATTTCACCANTTAGCATATTCCAATCTGGGCCAGGCCTAGCAANTAAAGTTTTATTGGAAAATGTATTTTCAGAAATTTTCAAGTTTNTGATTTTAGAATTAATATCTTGAGTCTTAGATATAAACTCATACTTTTCGCCATCATTAATAGAAATTGATTTTGTAATNGGGTAAAAAAAAGATTTGCTGTTTAANATTTTTGGAATCTTAAAAGTNCCTTCAAATTTTAAGTAACATCTTAAACCAGCCTTTACTCGACCAACCTTTAGAATTTGTCCAGCTCGAAATGAATAAACTTTATTATTTTCTACTGGCTCATTATCCAAATATGAGTCAAACTTAGCTCCCGTGATAACGAATCTAGAATTACAATTAAGTTTCAATTTTGGACCTATCAATGTACATTCAAATACCGAATCACTATTTAATCCCGGTAACAACAAATTTGCCAGATAAAATGAATTCAAGTCCATAGGACCTGATATAGGAACACCTAAGTGTCTGTGGGTTTTTCTTCCAGAATCTTGAATTGTAGTAAAATATCCTGATGAAATAACTTCTATCATTTAAAGAATTTTAAAATCATAAACATCGAGCTCATAATCCAGCTTAATTTTTTTATAATTTTCAAATTCAATTTCTTCAAAAATTACTTGATCAAATAGATTAATATTGATTTTTAGATTAGAATCAAAATTAACTAACGGAATTGGGCAATTNCCAATACAATTCCANCCTCCTGGACTATCCTGTGGATAAATACCAACATATTCTCCGCCAATTGCAACAGTCCCTTTACCTATTTTACTACTGGGTGTTTTCTTCCTAGGTAGATGTAATTTTGATTCTAAACCAGAGAAATACGCAAAGCCTGGTAAAAAGCCATAATACTCGAGAGTAAATTTGTTTTTTAAAAATGACTCTTTAAATTTTCGCGTAAGTTTTAAATCACCATCATAAAGTTTTAAAATATCATCTTGAAACGAATCATCAAAACAAATTGGAAGACGAAAAGTTTTTGATTTATTNTCATTCTTTTNATTTGAATTTATACTTTCATTAATAATATCTAGAATTTCACTATGTTCTAAAGCTTCTTTTAAAAACAAAGTCATACTATTTTCAGTAGCTACTACCTCGATAATTTTACTGTTCTTTTTTAAGGTTTGAAAATGACCTATGAAGTTGTCTCTTTTACAATCACTAAAACTAAATGTAATTGTTGTTGAGTTTAAATAATAAAATTCAGTAAGATTTAACATTTATGGATAATTGTTTTAATTCTTTAATTAGATATGAAATAATATTAATTACATTTTTGTTGTCTCCGTGTAGACAAATAGTCTGAACTTTCAACTCAATATTTTTGTTATCTTTCGTTATAACTGAACTTTCTTTTACTANATAAGCAACCTGATCCAGTATCTTTTTTTTGCTCTCATGAACTGAAGATGGGTTTTGTCTAGACGACAAAGTATAATCTGAGTTATAAACCCTGTCGCCAAAACCNTCATGGATTTGTTTAATTTTTTTTGANCTTAAAACAGTTGATAATTTACTGAATGGCTGACAAAAAACATATAAATTACCATATTCCNTAAAAACTTCAACNACAGCCTCTGCTTTTTCTAGATCATGAAACAAGTCGTTGTAAAGGGCTCCATGTGGCTTAATATGGGTTGAGTTGGCTGAAATATTGAAGAATAAATCTAATTGAAATCTTATAGANTCTTGTAACTCTTTTAATGATATGTCAAGTGACTTCCTGCCAAAAAATTTTNTATCTAAATAAGATGGATGTGCACCTGTTTTAACATTATATTTTTCAGCTAGTTCAATGGCCTCTTTTATAGTTCTTTTGTTACCAAAGTGGCCGCCAGATGCAATTGAACATGACGATATAAAAGGCATTACAAAAAGGTCATTACCCGTGCCTTCCCCTAAATCACAATTTAAATCTATACTATACATTAAATATTTTTAAAATACTGGACGCACACAAGAAGATAAAGAATAACTCGATCAATAAAAGAATAATTTTATCATAATCATTTTTTTTGGGAGACTCATTTGTTTTTTTATTAATTAAAACAAAAAGNAATACCCCAAGCACCGGGAGGAGAATTCCGTTTGCAACTTGAGCAAACAAGATAATCTGAATTGGCAATGTATAGATTGAAGAAAATATAAATCCAATCAAAACGACTGTAATGGAAACNAANTTGTAATAAAATCCATTTAATTTTAAATTAAAACATTCACAAAAAATAATTGCAGCTGCAATTGGAGCCGTTATTGANGAAGTTAATCCAGCACAAAAAAACCCTAAATTAATAATCCAAGTAGAAATATTTCCGTAGAATGGTTCCAACAAACCACTAATTTCAGACGGATTTGTAATATTTGCCCCCTGTAATGAAGCTGAAGTGACAACTATACAAATAGATATTACAGCTCCTATCGATACAGCAATAATTGTATCAAGCTTAATGCTATTAACATCTTTATACTTTTTATTTACAAGTGCTGCATGTAAAAATAAATTGTAAGGAACGACAGTAGTGCCCACGATGCCGACAACATTTAAAACATTTTTTGAATTGAAGCTAGGGATAAATAAACCTTTTAAAATTTCTATAAAATCTGGCTTCGTTACAAAAGAAGATATCAAAAAAGACAAACTCATAAATGCAACGATGAGCATCAAAATATTTGATAATATTTTGTAATTGTTTATAAAAATTATAATGACTATTATAAGACAAAGTATGGTTAGCTGAATAAAATTGGAAAGTTTAATAGATAACAAATTGAGAATACCATTGGTCCCTATAAGAGTTCCCGATAAATTACCCGCCTCATAGGCAGAATTACCTATGAAAATTGAGAAAAAAATTAAGCACATCAATAAAATTTTTAAAATCTTATTTTTTTCGTTACCAAGAATAGTGGTAGCTAAACCTTTTTTTGAATAAAAGGATATTCTAGCAGCAATATTTTGAATGAATATTGTTATCAGTGTTGAACATAAAAAGGCCCATAGTAAATCAAAACCATAATTTGTACCGGTAAGTATGCACATCGTTATTGTACCAGGGCCTATAAAGGCGGCTGTTACAACGAAAGCTGGATTAAAAAAAGATTTTCCAATCATAAATCGTAGCTGTCTAGTCCTTTATTTAGCCAATTTCTGTATTTATTTACACTAGAGGTATATTGTAGAGGGTAATTAAGAATCCTTCCATTGGGATGAATCATAATGTAATAGGGTTGTGATGCGGAATTGAAATTTTGAAGTTGGAAAGTTGACCACTTTTCACCAATAGTTCTAATTTTTTTTATCCTACCATCTGGAAATTTAAAATTAAAAGACTCATCAGGACTAAGCTTTTTTCTATCATCCACATAAAGCGAACTAATAATAAACCTNCTTTTTAAAATATCGTAAACCTCTGGGTTAGACCAAATATTTTCCTCTACTCTCCTGCAATTTACACAAGCCCATCCAGTAAAATCAATTAAAATNGGTTTGTTNTGAGACTTCGCTTTTTCACGAGCAGCNTCAAANTNCTTATAACAATCCAGATTTAANGGNCAATCATTNNTNTTAGAAAAAAGNCTGTAGAAAACAGGAGGTGTAAATCCACTAACAAATTTCAGTTTATTTTCTTTGNTTACAAGACCATTNAAGAGATATATTGAAAAGATTAAGCTNNTTAGACCAAATATCTTTTCAATATTAGATTTTTTTTCACCTNTGTTTTTTANNAGGCCAANAAGNTATANAGATANAAGAAGNGACAAAANNAACCATATTAAAATAAAAACTTCTCTNTTTAAAAAACCCCACCCTGAAACAAGATCNGCATTTGATAAAAATTTCAATGCTAGTGCAAGTTCNATAAANCCTAANGTTATTTTGAACTTTTTCATCCAANTGCCTGACTTTGGNAGGTTTTTAATCAAATTNGGAAAAAGAGCCAACATCGCAAAAGGTAGTGCTAATGAAATNCCAAAACCNAGCATTCCTGCTGTTAATTGGTANGCNCCTCCATTAATAGATAATGACCCTACNAATANAGANCCAAGTATTGGTCCAGTACATGAGAAGGAAACNAGTGCCAAGGTCAAAGACATNAAAAAAATACCTATTATNNCNGATATTGAAGANTTNGATTCAGTTTTNTTTAANAANAATACNGGTAGNGTTAACTCATAATANCCAAAAAAAGAAAACGCAAAAAATATAAATACAATAAAAAATATTAGATTCAAAAATACACTTGTTGACAAATCATTTAAAATTTGTGGATTTAAAGAATCAACTAGATGAAAAGGTAAACTTAGAGAAACATATATTAATATTATAAAAAAACCATACAAGAGAGCATCAAAAATTCCTTTTCGATTTGATTGATTTTGTTTAATAAAAAATGAGACTGTCAGTGGAATCATTGGAAAAATGCAAGGAGTAAGCAGAGCCAGGATTCCACTTAAAATTCCTAATAAAAAAATAGAAAAAAAAGNTTCGTTCTTTGATTCAATATCAGTTGGTGATAATAACAGATCTTCATTACTTAAATCTAGAGTCATTTCATCGATTTTTAAAAGATCGTATTCTTCAAGCTCCTTAGGAGTTGATTCTAAAAATTTTCCATCAATGGATAGGCTAAATGACTTGGTGCGAAAAATACATAACCTATCATCACAAACTTGATAAGAAATTTCTCCTTTTATCGGTTCACCTGAGCTCTTTTTATAATATAATGTTTGGTAAAATTCTGCCTCATTTTTAAAAAAAGAGATGTTTTTAAAAAAATATGGGTCAAATTCATCCAANGGCTTTGATGACAAAAGGGAACCTTTTTTTCTAACACTTAATGAATCTGAAAAAAAANTGACTTCGGTAGCCAACGGTCCATCATNATAAACTTTCGGAGAATAAAGACGCCAATTTTTGTCTATCTCGGCTCTAATTGTAAGCTTTAATTCTCCATTTTTAATATCAGAAACCGCAAAATCCCATTTGACAGGCTCTTGTGAATAACAAGAGAAAGCAATTAAACAAAAAAGGAATGTTTGTATTTTTTTCAACTTAATTTCAAAATTAAGGNATTTTCTTTTTTTTCACTAGCTGCAAATCTTNGATCAACTCTTTTTCCAATCACCCAGACAATTTTTTCACCAGAACAAAGCAACCATTGTTTTTCTTTATCTACAAGAGAATACTTTTCGTCCTTAAAATACTTACTTAATTTTTTCTTTCCTTTCATTNCGAATGGATAGAAAAAATCACCCAAAATTGGTTTTCTAATTACCAATTCGCGNTCTANTTTAGATCTGTCAAGAATAGCATACTCATCTGTATTTCTGGATTGTTCTACAATTTCAATTTTTATNTCNCTATCAAATGATTTTTTTTTATCCCATTTATAAGGTTCATTATATTGTTTTTTGTTTATTTTTTTTAAAATTAAATGGTCTCTATTAGAAATCAATCTGTATTTTTTTGAAGCTAAAAACTTTCCCGTCTCGGAATTAACTATCGAAAAGAGGTCTTTCTCATTTAAAAAACCAAACTCACAGAATATTTCATAAATAAAAAATTTGTTTGGTTTTAGTTTTTTNANGTCTCTTTTATAAATTATAAAATAATCCTCTTTTTCAATAAAGTTTTCTTTTTTCCAANCTTTTATTAAGTTGTAAAGAGCATCCTTAGACTCATTCAAATACGTCAAACTTTTTTTATAATTATTTATCCAATCAGGGAATATTTTCAATAGTTCAGGAGTGATTTTNTTTCGTATTTTGTTTCTTGTGTAGTGATTTTTTGAATTGGATGAATCTTCTCTCCAGATAATTTTATTTTTGTGTGCATAGAACTCTATATCCTCCCTTGAAAAAGATCTTAGAGGTCTTGAAATAGGAAAGTCAGGTATACCTGTAAGGCCCTTTAAACCAGAACCTCTTGATAAATTAATAAGAAATGTCTCAAACTGGTCATTCAAATTATGAGCCGTAACAATATAATTTATATGATGGTCTTTCAATAGATTTTTCATCCAAGAATATCTTAATTCTCTGGCAATCATTTGAACTGATTTTCCAGCTCGTAAAGCCATATTTTTTGTGTCAAATGACTTNGAAAAAAATGTNATTGAATTTTCTTCACACTTTTNTTTAACAAATTTTTCATCTCTGATGCTTTCATCTCCTCTAAGCATAAAATTACAATGAGCCACACAAAAATTAATGTTCAACTTTTTTAAAATATCAAACAAAACCATGCTATCTATGCCACCACTACAAGCTAAAAGAACAGAATCCCCTTCCTTTAAATCGTATTTTTTTATGTATTCTTTTATTTTGTTAAGCATTATTTAATAACCAAATTTTATTGTCAAAAGGGTTAAAATCAAATTTTATTTTTTTTTTTAATAATAAAAGATATAAATTTGCATCCAAATGAATGCATATTTTTTTAATATAAAAGCGCGTAATAACCGTTCCTTTCGTCCTCTATCATAAGGGGAATAAATTCATTTTTGACTCATATAGAGTATTTTCAAATTAAATTTATTAACTCAAAAAAAACGAAAAGTTTAAAACTATTCAGTGAATATATATATATCAAATATCAAACATAAAAAATTTGCAGAGCAAATAAGCAAATGCATTGATAAATCAGCTAAGATGAGAGGTACTGGTATTGCCAGAAGAACACCTGAATACATTATAAAAAAAATAGAAGCTGGCAATGCAGTTATTGCTCTTGACAAAAAAGAGTTTGCTGGTTTTTGTTATATAGAGAAATGGGGACATGGAAAATATGTTGCTCATTCAGGATTGATAGTTGCACCAAAATTTAGAGGAAAAGGTTTAGCAAAGAAAATCAAAACTGAAATTTTTAATCTTTCTAAGAAAAAGTATCCAAATTCAAAAGTTTTTGGAATAACCACCTCTAAAACTGTAATGCGTATTAACTTTGAATTAGGATATAGGCCGGTTCCTTTTTCAGAGTTGACCGACGATCCAGAATTTTGGAAAGGCTGTAGAACTTGTGTCAATTATGATATATTAACCAGAACCGATAAAAAAATGTGCTTATGTACAGGCATGCTCAATGATGAAAAAAAGAAATAATATGAAAAACAATAAAGTTGTTCTTGCATACAGCGGTGGACTTGACACAAGCTTTTGTCTTAAAAAACTTATTGACGAAGGGTTTGATGTTCACCCAATTCTAATTAACACAGGTGGTTTTACAAAAAGTGATCTTAAATTGATTAAGTATAATTCAAAGGTTATAGGATCTAATAATTTTCAATGTATTGATGCTGAAAAAGATTTTTATCAAAAAATTATTCGATTTTTAGTTTATGGAAATATTTTAAAAAACTCAACCTATCCATTATCGGTGAGCTCGGAAAGAATCATTCAAGCAATTGAAATTATTAAATATGCAAAAAAAATTAAAGCTTCATCAATTGCCCATGGAAGCACTGGTGCGGGTAATGATCAAGTTAGATTCGATTTAATTTTTCAAATTTTATCAAGCGATATAAAAGTTATCACCCCAATTAGAGACAATAAAATTTCCAGGGATGAAGAAATAAGTTTTCTAAAAAAAAATGGTATTGAATTAAACTGGGATGAAAAAAAATATTCTATCAATAAAGGTCTATGGGGAACAAGTATTGGCGGAAAAGAAACACTAGGATCAAGGCATAATATTCCTGAAAATGCCTATCCTTCAAAAGTTAATAAAAAAAAGGAAGAGAACATTACCTTAACATTTAAAAAAGGTGAGATTGTTGCTGTCAACAATATAAAAGCCTCTCCAATTGAAAACATTAAAAAAATTGAAAAAATAGCAAGTAAATTTGGAGTTGGTAGGGATACTCATGTTGGAGATACAATAATTGGAATTAAGGGAAGAGTTGGTTTTGAAGCAGCAGCTCCAATTTTAATAATAAAAGCCCATCACCTTTTAGAAAAACATACGCTTACTAAGTGGCAGTTGATATACAAGGAGCAATTGTGTATAAATTACGGTTTATTGCTTCACGAAGGACAGTACCTTGACCCCGTTATGAGAGATATGGAAGAATTTCTAATTAGTAGCCAAAAAAATGTTTCTGGTGACGTCTTTATAAAACTCAATCCATACAGGTATGAGCTTATTGGGATTAAATCAAAATTTGATCTAATGGATTCAAAATTTGGAAATTATGGCGAAATGAATAAAAAATGGTCAGCGGATGATGTAAAAGGATTCATTAAAATACTTTCTAATCAAAATAAGATTTATCAAAAAATAAATAAAAATGATTAAAAAAATTGGAATTGTAGGAGGTTCGGGTTA
>NHEX02000014.1 GCA_002171475.2 Flavobacteriales bacterium TMED96 | reverse complement strand
TCAAACCAAAAGCAATCATCCCTGTAGATTTATTTGGATTGCCTGCACGATATAGGCTAATTGATAAAATCGCTAAAAAATATAATTTGAAAGTTATCGAGGATGCAGCACAAAGTTTTGGAGGTTCTATCAGAGATAAAAAGGTTGGTACTTTTGGGGATATTGCTGCAACATCATTTTACCCAGCTAAACCTCTTGGGTGTTATGGAGATGGTGGTGCAATTTTTACCAATGATGATACTTTGGCAGAGGAATGTAAAGCCATTAGAATTCATGGAACTAAAACCGATCGTTATAATAGTGAAAGAATTGGTCTAAATGGAAGATTTGATAGTATTCAAGCAGCAGTTATATTAGAAAAGCTTACAATTTTTGATGAAGAGCTTGAAATGAGAAATATCGTCAATGATAACTATCGTAAGTATTTGAATAATGCACAATATCATCCAAAAGAATATCAATCTGCTCATGCTTTATTTTCAATCGTATTAGGATCAAATGAAAAAAGAAATACTTTAATTAATAGACTTCAAAAAAATAAAATTCCATCAGTAGTATATTATAAATTTCCAATACATTTAATGAAAGCTTTTGAGTACTTAGGTTATAAGAAAAAAGATTTTCCTGTTTCCGAAAATTTATCACAAACAATTGTTAGTTTACCAATGCATCCTTATCTTACCGAAAATCATATTACAAGCATAATAGAGAGTTTGAAAGATAATGAGTAAAAGAATTTTAATTACTGGAGGGGCAGGATTTATTGCTCATCATGTTATTGATAAGATTTTATCAACCACAGACTGGCATATCGTTACACTAGATAGATTAGATTTTAGTGGAAATTTAAATAGATTAAATGAAGTTGTTATGTCATACCCTGAATCTGAACGAAAAAGAGTTAGAGTAATTCATCATGATTTAAAAGCTGAAATAAATCCTGAAATTGCTGCTTCGATAGGGACTGTCGATTTGATTAGTCACCTTGCTGCTGGTTCACATGTAGATCGTTCGATATCTTATCCATTAGAGTTTGTGATGGATAATGTTGTTGGTACAGCACATATACTCGATTATGCCAGAAAGCTAGAGAACCTTGAGAGATTTGCATATTTTAGTACAGATGAAGTTTTTGGTCCAGCACCAAAAGGAATAAATTATAAAGAGAATGACAGATATAATTCAACTAACCCATACTCTGCAACAAAAGCAGGTGCCGAAGAATTAGTTGTTGCATTCGAAAATACTTATGGATTACCATCATTAATAACTCATACAATGAATGTTTTTGGAGAAAGACAAAATCCTGAAAAATATATTCCTATGGTAATAAAAAAAGTAAGAGACAGTGAAAAAGTTACTGTTCATGCTAATTCAGAAAAGACAGTCGCAGGATCAAGACATTATATACATGCTGAAGATGTTGCAGATGCTTTAATGTTCTTATTTAATTATAATATTGAAAGTTTAAGGCAAGATTCAACGGGAGCTAAATGTCAAAAATTCAATATCGTAGGAAAAGACGAAATTGATAATCTTCAACTTGCTCAATTCATTGCCCAAACACAAAAGAAGGAATTAATATATGAAATGGTTGATTTTCACTCACAAAGACCTGGGCATGATTTAAGATATGCATTGGACGGAGAAAAAATGAAGAACATGGGGTGGGTACCTAAGTCTGCGTACGATAGACTTGAATCAACAATAAAATGGACCCTTGAAAATGATAGATGGTTGTCCATTTAATTTATTTGTAAAGAATAATTTTAAAACTAAATTGAAAACATGAAAATAATTATTAGTGCATTTATTCTTCTTCAAAGCTTTTCATTCGCACAAGCACCCTTAAGTGATTTAAATAAACTTACTAATTCTCAGTTAGATGAAATAAGAGAAAAACTTTCTATTCAAAATCCTTCTATGGATAGCGCACTTGAAAGTGTAGACTCTATCAACCAAGAATCAATTGAAATTGAAATTGAACAAAAAGATTCTGAAAATCTCTCATCATTTTTCGGCTACGATTATTTTAATAAACAAATTAATTTTTTTGACAATATTCCCACTCCTGTAGACTTCAAATTAGGTGCTGGTGATGAAATAATTTTATCTCTTTGGGGCGAAAAAAATTCTAGGGAAAAATTTATTTTAAATAAAGATGGCATGATTTATTACCAAAATATCGGGTTTGTCAACTTGTCTGGTAAAACTCTTAATGAAGCTGAAAACTTACTTTCATCTGAGCTTTCACGAATTTATTCAACTTTAAACAGTAGTAATAATTCAACTCAGTTAATGTTAGAGTTGGGGAAAATTAAATCTGTTAACGTATATTTTTCTGGACAAGTAACCAGCCCTGGAATAAATCTCATCCATCCTTTTTCAGATATTTTTTCTGCATTAGTTCAAGCTGGAGGTATTAAGGATAACGGTTCATTAAGAAAAGTTCAAATTATCAGAAATTCTGAAATAATTGCAGTAGTTGATTTTTATTCTTTCTTTTTAAATGGCATGAATTCCTTTTCAAATATAAGAATTTTAGATGGAGATGTAATTCACGTTCCAGTAGCCGTAAATAGAGCAGAAATTAAAGGTGAAATAATTAATCCTGGACTTTATGAATTACTAGATTCAGACTCATTGTCCAATCTTATCAGTTATGCTGGGGGTCTTTCCTCAATGGCTAGTGATAAAGCAGTAATAAATGATATAATACCAATAGATATACGTGATTCTGATGATATTGCAAGGTCTGGTAGATTAATACATTTATCCCAAAATGCTAAAATAAAAATACAAAACGGATCTGTTGTTGAGCTTATACCAATTGCGAAAAATGATACTTCTGTTTCCGTCTTTGGAAGAGTTACAAGACCTGGGAAATATCCAATTGATCTATTAAGATATCAAAATGAAGAAAGTGGAATTACTTTAAAAGAAGTTTTAGATGTTGCTGGAGGATTTGAAGATCCTATTTTTAGAAAAACAATTAACAATGAGATTGTAATATCAAGATTGGATGAAAATCAATTCTACGGAAAAGAGTTGAGAGTAGATTATTCAGATGCAAATAGTTTTAAACTTGAAGTGAATGACAAAATTTTTGTCTATGAATCGACTAAATATAAGAATAGTTATACATATACAATTAAAGGTGAAGTTAATTCACCGGGGACTTATCCTCTTAAAGAAGGATTAAGTTTGGCACAAGCAATAAAATTAGCTGGTGGTATAACTGAAATGGGTTCAATAAATAGTGTATCAGTTACCAAAAACTTACTTAGTATTGATAGTGAGGGCAATGAATTCAATAAAGTTGAACTTGTATCGAATATTGATCTTAACTTTCAAATAGCAGATCAAAATATTATTACAATTCTACCGAAGACAAATGTAATAAGAGTTGATGGCAATGTATATAACCCCGGGTTCATCGCTCATCAATCAGGGAATGGTATGACATTGTCAGAAGCTATCGAATTAGCTGGAGGTTATAAGCCTTACAGTCTTAAAAAAAGGGCGTATGTTGTTAGGGCTAATGGAGAAATTGATCCGGTTAATATTTTTCGCGGCAAAACAAAAAGAGTATTCCCAGGTGATTCTATTTTCGTACCAGAGAATCCTAACCCAGATGAATTTGATGTAACTAGTTTTATTGCTGATTTATCATCAACTCTAGCTAATATTGCTGCTATTTTAGTCATAGTTGATAGTAACAATTAATGAAGCTTGTACTTCTGCGCCACGGTGAAAGCCAATGGAATCTTGAAAATCGTTTCACGGGCTGGACAGATGTGGATCTCACAAATAATGGAATTGATGAAGCAAATTTTGCTGCTAATCAATTGCTAAAATCGAATATTGAAGTTTATTCAATTTATACTTCAATTTTAACTCGTGCGAACCATACAGCAAATATTGTTGCTGATATATTAAAATTTGATAAGAATGAAATTAAATATGATTGGAGATTAAATGAGAGACACTATGGTGCTCTTCAAGGACTTAATAAATCAGAAACAGCATCAAAGTATGGAGAAGATCAAGTAAAAATTTGGCGTAGAAGCTTTGATACTCCACCGCCATTTTTAGATTATAATGATAAAAGACATCCAAGGTTTATTAAAAAATTTAGTTTTATTGATAAAGATTCTTTACCATCAGGAGAAAGTTTAAAAATGGTTATTTCTAGGTTAATTCCTTTTTGGGAAGAATATTTTAATTTTTTAACTGCCAAAAAAAAATCTCATTTAATTGTTGCTCATAGTAATTCTTTAAGAGCAATCGTAAAAATATTGGATAAATTATCAAATGATGAAATAATGACTGTTAACATTCCAACAGGTATACCTCTTGTGTATGAATTTGATAAAAATAATAATGTGCTAAAAAAACAATATTTGATTGATAATGATGAACTTCAGCGAAAACAAGATTTAGTTATTAAGCAAGGTAAAGCAAAGTGAATCAACATTTTCAAGATATAAAAGTATTATTAATTGGGGATTTCATGGTTGATCAATACATTTTTTGTTCATCTGTAAGAATGTCACCAGAAGCACCAGTTCCTGTTTTGGAGCCTAAAGATGAATTGATAGTGCCAGGCGGTGCAGGAAATGTTGCATTAAATATGAGCAAGCTAGGGGCAAGCGTATCATGCCTCGGTTATATTGGTTCAGATTGTCATGGAAGCGAGCTTAAAAAAATATTAAATAATCAGAAAATTAATACAGAACACCTCAGTCAAATTAGTGATTTAACTACAATGAAAAGAAGATATTATAATAATGATAAGCAAGTTGTAAGGGTAGATTATGAAAAAGTCTTAGAAGACTGGTGTCCAGATATTTCTAATATCAAATTCGATGACTATGATGTAGTTATTCTTTCGGACTACAATAAGGGAGTACTAAATAATACATGGTTCTCAGATATTAAAAATGAAAATATTTTTGTGGACCCTAAAAAAGATGATTTTTCATTCTATTCAAATGCAAAAATTATTACACCTAATCTTGACGAATTAAAAAAAGCATCAAAATTAATAATAGATAACAATGATACTTTGGTTGAGGTTTGTCAATCAATCATTAAAAAAACCAACTTAGAATATATTGTTGCTAAAAAAGGAGAAAATGGAATGACTGTTGTTGGCAAGAATGGATTTATAAGTCATATTGATGCTCATCAAGTTAATAATCCTGATGTGACCGGAGCTGGGGATACCGTTATTGCAGCACTTTCCTTAGCATATTTCAAAACAAAGAATATTGAAAAATCAGCCTTAATTGCTAATGCTGCAGCTGCAGTAGTTGTTGGTAAAAAAGGTACATCTTTTGCAACGCTAGAAGATATAAATAATTTATTGAAGGGAGAGAAAATAGAATGAAGTATGTTGTAGTTGGAGGAGCAGGTTTCATTGGTAGTAATCTTGTTGATAAACTAATTGAGAATAAAAACGAAGTAACAATAATAGACAATTTTACTACAGGGAAAAAATCAAATTTGAACCCTAAAGCATCTGTTTTAGAGCTTGATGTGAGCAATATTTCAAATTATGATAAAATTGTACATTCTATGAGGGGAGCAGATACTGTTTTCATGTTAGCAGCTAAAGCGAGAGTTCAGCCATCGATTGAAAATCCACTAGAATATGAAATTAACAATACCATAGGTACGCTTAATATTTTAAAATGTGCAAGCGATGCAAAGGTTAGAAGATTTGTTTATAGTGCATCATCATCTGCATATGGAGATTCTAAAAAGTTACCGTTAAAAGAAAATTTTGATGCGAATCCAATGTCACCTTACGGTGCACAAAAATTTTATGGAGAAGTAATGTGTAAAGTTTTTGCAAAAGTTTATCAAATTCAAACAGTTTCTTTAAGATATTTTAATGTTTATGGTGAAAGGCAAAATATTGATGGGGCATATGCATTAGTAATGGGAATATTTATATATCAAAGACTAAACAATCAACCAATGACAATAAATGGAGATGGTGAACAAAGACGTGATTTTACTTATGTTGGAGATGTTGTAAGTGCAAATATTCTTGCATCAAGTTCTGAAAATGTTGGTAATGGGGAAGTAATCAATATTGGAAATGGAGATAACAGATCAGTAAATCAAATAGCTGAAATGATTGGTGGACCAAAGATAAATCTTGATCCCATCCTTGAACCAAATGAAACACTTGCTGATAATTCTTTAGCAAAAAAATTATTAAATTGGGAGCCAACACAAAAAATCGAAGATTGGGTTAAAAAGTATAAGAAAGAAATTGGATTAGATTAATGAAAGAAAAAATTACTGAAGCAATTAATGATCATAAAGCAATACTTAGCAACTTTGATTCAAAAGACTTTTTAGCAATAGAAAATATAGCTAACAAAATTATCGATTCCTTAAAAAACAATGGATGTATTTTTTGGTGTGGAAATGGAGGGAGTGCTTCTCAAGCAAATCATCTATCCGCTGAATTAACAGGAGGTATGTATAAAAATAAAAAAAAAACCATTCAATTCTATTTGTTTAAATACTGACCTTTCATTTATAACAGCATGGAGCAATGACGAAAGTTTTGACAATATATTTTCAAGACAAGTTCAAGCTCATGGTAAAATTGGAGATACTCTAATTGTATTATCTACTAGTGGGAATTCAAAAAATATTATTAATGCAATTAAGTGTGCGAAAGCTAATTCTATGAACGTTATTTCCATGACTGGAAATGACGGAGGAATTATTAAAACCTTATCTGACAATAACTTTAACGTTGAAAGCAAAATCACAGCTAGAATTCAAGAATTTCATATTTTAGCAGGCCATCTAATTTGTGATTTAGTAGAAAATTCTTTAGAACGATAATCTTAAGTTAATTCCCAATCCAATCGTATTATTTAAATTATTAAGTGCATAAAAATCGAATGATTTATTTTTATATTTTCTTTCAGAAACAACTTTAAACTGTGCAGATTCTGTAGATCCAAATGGTTTTGAACAAATAAATTTAAGTGAATTTTTTGAAGAAAATTTGTAATTCAATCCAATGTAAATGATTTCAAATTCTTTTTTTATTGAAGAATCGGTAGAGCTTATAAATGGACTACCAAGGGTTTTCCCTTTGTAAGACCATCCTTCATCATATACACCATGATTGTAGTAAAATTCATCTACATAAGGCGGATCAATGCTTTGATTTTTCGTTGTAAAATACTCAATAAGAATATCTAAATTATTTATATAGTTGTTTAAACGTAGACCCCACAAACCATCTGTTTTATTTGCAAATCTTAAACCACTTGTATCTTCAAAAAGATGTTGATAGTAAAAAGATAGTTTTTTTGAATTAATCTTTTTTTCATAAACAAAATCCCAAATACCAAGATGATTTCCAAGGGCATTGGTATGAGGTTCACCTTCAGTTTTTCCTTTGTCAGCAGATATTAGTATTTTTAAAAAATCTCTAAATGAATCTGGTTGTTTTCCAAGCCTATATGATGAACCGCCCCATATAGCCTCATGGACAAGGCCAATACTAAATTTTTCTTTTTCATTCATTAGAATATCTAGGTAAATAAATTTCTCATGTATTTTTGGTTCTTCGTTGTAAACTTTACTTTTTGCTAGTTTAGCATGAGAAATACCTAAACGCATATTATACTTATCATTAATTTCAATTTTTGAAAGTAAACCAATTTTTGGTAATGCTTCGGCATTTGTGCTAATTAATAATGATCCAGAACTTAATTCATCATCCAAATAAACACTAAAGTCTCTGTAATATTTTCCGATTTTTAAATAGGTATTATTTGAAACCCTTTTTTTTAAAAAAACTTCCTTAAATCTTAATTTGCTATCATCTGAATAAGAAAAAATGATTGATGAAAATATCTCAAAATCTTCCGATAAAAATCTTTTTTTAATTTCCAAGTCATACAAACTTGAACCCAGACCATAATTATTATTTTCAATCCAATAGTAACTATTTTCAGATGGATTTTTATAAAAACTTATTTCTTGAATTATATTTTGTGAATATATGATTTGAAATAAAAAGATAAAAAAGATATACTTTTTACTCATTTAAAACTTATTGATTTAAAACTGGCTTGACGTAAAACTTCCAGTCCATTACTTCAATTTGTGAATGTCTTTTGATTGTAAAAGATTGATAACTTTTTGTCGGATTTACTCTAATTTCTTTTCCATTAACAAGTAAATCTATTGGCATTATAAAATTATCATTTACATCATTCCATCTATAATAAAAATTATCATCAGTTTGATAGTATTCTAACTTAGGTTGATTTGGTGTATAAAAATACTGCTCAGCAAAATACCAATAATCCTCATTGGTTTTTTCAGAAACTTTTGTAAAGAAATCTCTTGTATTAGCAAAGCCTTTAGCATTTTCAGTCATAAATTCTTTTAAAATCTGAAACCAAACCTCATCATTATTTATTGCACTTCTTAAAGTATGCATTACCCATGCACCTTTCATATAAGTATCACCGTGAAGAGCCCAATGATTTTCATTTTCTCTTCCAACAATTGGTATTTCGTTAACAATTCTATTTTTAAGTGTATTTAAGTAATGAACTCCAACTTCGTAACTCTTAAACTTATCTTCAAAATATATCGCTTCTGAATAAACTTGCAAACCTTCATGAATCCAAATATGTGTTGGATCCGATGCAGTAACGCTATTACCAAACCATTCATGACCTGTTTCATGGATAATAAGAGGGTCCATAACTCCATACATTGGCCAACTTTTACTTCGCACTCCATTATAAATACTGAATCCATTACCATACGTGACCGCAGACTGATGTTCCATTCCTAAATATGGTACTTCAATTAGTTTATAGCCATCTTCATACCATTGATAATCCCCAAAATATTTTTCATAAAATCGTATAACTTCTTTTGATTGAGTAAAATAATTTGATGCAAGTTCTTTATTATAATCCAGAACATAGTGGTTCATATCATGAATTTTATCACCTTTAATTAAAGTATCTTGGACTGCTACATAATTTCCAATTTGTACTGAAATATTATAATTATTTATTGGGTTGCTAACAAACCATTCATAAGTGGATTTATCGCCATTATTAACGACACTCTTTAATTTACCATTACCCACAGCTACCATATTTGATGGAACCGTATAAGCCATTCGAACACTATCACCTTCTGCTGTGATATGATCTTTATTTGGCCACCAGATTCTTGCACCCTCACCCTCGCATGAAACGGCAATCCAGTCTCTTCCATCTTTATCTTTTGACCATGTAAACCCTCCTGCCCATGGTGGATTATCTGCGCTCTGTGGAATTCCTTGATAAAAAACTGTAAACTCAAAAATACTATCTTTTTTTATAGTTGAAATAAAATCAACTAAAACTGCATCATATTCTCTTGAAAAAGATAATTCATTTCCTTCATGGGTTACTTTTTTAATATTTAAATTTTCTGCTAAATCAACCTGCAATGAATTTAAATCTCTCAAAGTTTCAGCCTTTATTGTGACATATCCATCTATTGATTTTTTTTCAATATCAAAATCAATATTTATGTCATAAAATGAAACTCTATATGATGAACGATTGTCATTTAAATTCCCTATTAAATAATTATTAGGCGTTAATTCTGGTAACTCATATTGGTTTCCGTGAGGTCTGCTTTCCTGACAAGACAATAATGTTAATAAGACTAAACTAAAAATTATTTTTTTCATAGTAGGTCCTTGTTTTAAATACATTATTAGCAAAAATGATATAGTATAAAATAATACAAAAAAGGAACCATAAGACAATTGCAAATGCTTCTTTAATTAGAAATAAAATGTATACAATAGCTAAATAAATAAGCCATTTAATCCATTTTGGTTGTGACCACAATTTTAGTAAAGAATTCATCCTTTATCCTCTTTTAAAAAACTATAATACTTCATTGATTCATTATAAATAGAATCATATTTATTCTCAATGTTAATATCTTTTTTTTCATATTTTTGAAATCCAGAAGTTTTTATTACGTTGTCATACCAGCTTTTCCACCAAATACCATCATTTTCATGATTACCTGTCTTCCATTCCAACATAGACTTGTCAAATTTAATATTAATTTTCATACACCAATCTGATAATACCTTTTCAGGATGTTTTATTAGGTCACTTGAATTAATAATGATATATGATCTATTTATTTTTTTAAGGTATTTTATAATTTCATATTGCTGTGGGTATCCTAATTCTTCAACTGAGTTCAATTTATTTTTTTTGGAATAAGAACTAATTACTTCTTTTGGATGTCTTAGTAAAATGCAATTTTCACAATTATTCACCCAATTAATATTATTTAAATCGAGCATATGGTGAGCCATATGTTTCTGATACCAAATTTTTTTATCTTTGGGAATTTTATTAATAAGGTAATTAACAACCTCATCATAATTTGAAGGGTAATGATTTATGATTTCCTCATATTGAGGATGTTTTAACTTAGTTTGTTTTAAATAATATGCATAAAAAGGTTCATCTGTTACAAATGTATCTTTTCTTGAAGACCATGATCTCATTAGTGCTGTTGAAATATTTCTTGGACCTGACCAACAAGCAACTATCATTGAGAAGATATGTATTGATTTATATATTGATTATATGAGGCTCTTATTTTATTGACTAAAGAGCTAGAGTTTGTTGAACTTAATTTATACTTTTCGATTTTGGTTACGGGAATAATTCCTGCAAATGTGCCTGTAACAAAAGCCTCTTCACAATCTTCAATGTCCTCAAAAGTAAAGTTCGTTTCAATGCATGGAATTTCATTTATATGACATATATGAATTGCTTTACTCCTAGTTATTCCATTGAGACAAAATTTTCCAGTTGAGGTCCAAACTTGACCTTTTTTAATAAAAAAAAGATTGGTGGAATTGCAAGTGCTTATGTTACCGTAAGGATCATTCATAATACCTTCATCATATTTAAGTTTATTGGCTTCGATGCTGGCCAAGATGCAATTTAGTTTACTCAAGGTGTTATAATGTGTACTTAAAATATTTTCAGTAGGTCTAATTGTAGAGACTCTTCCAATTATTATTCCATTTTTATAAATTTCCGGGTCGGTTTTTTTATATTCAGGTATAATGACAAAATTTATTGGTCCTACATTTGCGTTCGGATTTTGATATGGAGTAATTTTGTCACCTCTAGATACAATTAAGCGAATATGTACATCATCTGTCATTTCATTCTTCGATAATACCTTTTCAATTTCAAAAATAATCTCATCTTTTGATAAGGGAATATTTAGAGAAATTCCACGAGCACTATTGAAAAGTCTATCAAGATGTTCAGAAATAAAAACAAGTTTAGACTTGTGAAGTCTAATACCTTCCCAAACTCCATCTCCTAACAAAAATCCACTATCAAATACAGATATTTTTGCATTATCTCTGGAAAACAATTCACCATTAATATTAATATAAATGTTTTCGTTTTTTGAGTTATGTATATAAGAATGACTACTCATTTGTGGGCCCACAGGGACTTGAACCCCGAACCTGCGGATTATGAGTCCGTTGCTCTAACCAATTGAGCTATGGGCCCTAGAATACTTAACAAAATATATAAGCATTGTTTAAATAATCATAAATAAAATAATTTGTTGATTGCAAATTTTTATCTATTTTGAATTCTAATAATTAAGGAGTGCAAAAATGAATAATATTGGGATTATTGGCAAAGGATTTGTTGGAACAGCGGTAGCAGCAGGATTTTCTCCTCATACTGGATATGATGCTAAAGTTAGGATATATGATGTTGACCCAGCAAAAAGTACTCATTCTTTGCATGAAACTGTAAATGAGTCAGAAGTTATTTTTGTATCCGTACCAACTCCAGCATCAAAAGATGGAGCTATTGATTTGTCTATAATTCATGCTGTATTGAAAGATATTTCATCTGTCATAGAAAGAGATGATAATATTATTTTGATTAGATCAACAATAGTGCCAGGTACGTCTTTAAAGCTCCAGAAATTGTACCCAAAATTGAATATTGTTTTTAATCCAGAATTTTTAACTGAAAGATCTGCACATTTTGATTTTATAAATCAAGCTAGAGTTATTTTAGGCGGTGATTCAAATCATACAGAAAAAGTAGCAAAATTGTATAAACATAGATTTGGAGCATATTTACCGGTTATTCAAACTACATATGAAACAGCAGAGCTTATTAAGTATATGAATAACCTATTCTTTGCAACTAAAGTATCTTTTTTAAATGAAATGCTTTTAGTTGCTGAAAAGGTAGATGCAGATTGGGAGATGGCCGTAGAGGGTTTTATTTTAGATGGAAGAATAGGTCACTCACATGTAAAGGTGCCTGGACATGATGGTAAGAGAGGGTTTGGTGGTAGTTGTTTTCCAAAAGATATACAGGCAATGATTAATTTCGCCAAAGACTTGGATATAGATATGAATGTTTTAGAAGGTGCCTGGAAAACTAATCTTCAAGTTCGTCCTGAAAAGGATTGGGAAAATCTTAAAGGTCGAGCAGTTTCGGAGGATTCTGTTGACTAAAATGAAAAATATTATAATATGGCTTACAGGTCAACCAGGTAGCGGCAAAACTACCTTAGCCAAAGAACTGATTAAAGGAATGAACCCCCAAAATGATTCATCAATAAAGATTATTAATATTGACGGAGATGATTTAAGATTCATTAATAAAAATAAAGACTATTCCAAAGAGGGAAGAATTAGGAATATATCATCAGCTATTTCTATTGCTAGATTTTTAGCAAATAAAAATTATTCATGTATTCTTTCAATTGTTGCTCCTTATAGATTTTTGAGAGATGAATTAAAAGAGGATTTTCTATTTTTAGAAGTTTATTTGCATACCTCTGAAATAAGAGGAAGAGAAGAATATTTTGCTAAAGATTATGAACCACCAGTTGATCCAAGTTCATTAACGATAGATACTGGAAATTTAACAGTTAAGGAGAGCGTAGATGAAATACTCACTGTTTATAGGAAGATGGCAACCCTGGCATAAGGGACATAGATGGTTAATTGATCAAAGACTAAATTCTGGATTTAACGTATGTATTGCAATCAGAGAAACAGCTCAAGACAATTCAAACCCCTTTACTCCTGAAGAAGTAAAGAATAATATTGAAAAAGAACTTTTTGATTTAGTTGAGAGTAAAAGAGTTAAAGTTATTACCATACCTGACCTAGAGTCTGTTAATTATGGCAGGGGAGGAGGGTATGACATTATAGAGCATGTTCCTCCGAGCGATATTGGAAAAATATCTGCTACAGAGATTAGGAAAAATATGAGCAAGTAATATAATGTTAATACTTTATTTAAATAAAATTACTATTTTTAGTATATGAGCAGCTTTAAAAATTTTAAAAAAGGATCAATAATATTTGCTTTATTTTGTTTGTCAATCATATTTCATTTTTTCGATAGTCCTAAATATGAATCAACTGCTAGACTTTATGTAAAACAGGACAATAAAAGTAATTCTGGTTTAGATATTTCAAGTATTGGCTCTAGTTTAGGAATCAATTTAGAAGAATCATTTAGCATTGAATCAAATCCTAATATTTACCCTACGATTTTGAACAGCAGAAAGTTTTTTGATGATGTGCTAAACATTGAAATTGCTGATCGTTCTTTTTCAGATTATTTGAAGAATAATTTTTTAAATGACAAAGATATTAGAGATGAAAAAATTGCTAATGAAAAAATGCTTAAGATCTACAGAGAAGAAATTTTAAATACATATGTTGAAAGAAAAAATTTAGTAGTTGTTGTTTCTACCGCCTTAAACACTCCAGAAAATTCTCAACAACTAAACCGAGAGATATTAGATTTATTGGATCTTCATCTATCTGAGATAAAGTTAAAAGATATAAGAGATAAGCTAATTTTTTTAAATCAGTCTCTTGATTCAAAGATTGCAGATCTAGATATAGTTGATAATCAAATTTCAGATTTCAAATATAATAACGTGAATATATCTTCTCCAAGTTTAGAGTTAGAATTAGAAAAATTACTAAGAAAACAACGTTCAATTGATTATTCAAGATTAAATCTTCAAAACCAAATTGAAATGTTGAAAATAGAAGAATTTAATTCAAAAATGCCAATTCAAATACTCGATAACCCTAGTTACCCATTAAAAAGATTAAATACTCTTTTTGACAAACTAAAATTAGTATTCTTATTAGGCTTATCCATTGAATTATTATTATACTACAGAAAAGATATTTTAAAGATTGTCGGATATCTTGATTGAAAAATCATTAACTAAAGATTTTTTTTTTAATATTTATTGCAATCATTTTTGCATCAATCACTTCCTTTTTTAGCATCCCGATTATTTTTAATAATGTGGGAGCCGAAGCCTATGGTTATTTAAATTTTATATTTCTTTTATATTTTTCGGTGACATCTATGGATGGATCCAGACAAGTCATTATTCATATGCTAAAAAGTAACAATGAGGAGACTTTAGGAGTCCTTCATTCTTTTAATATTTTAATTGCAATAATTTTACTAATAGCCCTTATTTTTTTTGGTATAATCTTTGATTTAAATCTTGCAAAATTTATTTTTCTGATGGTTAGTATTTGTATTTTTATTCCAACTTCATCTCTATGGGGATATTTAGAATATAATAATAAAGTTAATTTTTCGAATTCATCAAGAAACTATTTACTATCAATATTGTATTTGATTATGATATTAATATCTTATTTTACTAGCGAAAGTATGTATTACATTTTCTCAATTTTTATATTTTCTGTTTTACTCTATTTAATCTTCATCTATAAATCGCTTATGCTTGATGTAAATATTTTCAATATAGATTTTTTAAAATATAAGGATATTATTAAAGAGTACATTGGTAAGGCAATTCCTAGTTATGGTTTTTATGTAGTCGTTTTTTTTATAGCATCATTTGATAAGTTATTTATCTATAATTATCTAAGCCTTAGTGATTATGGTGAATACACTAGCTTGAGAGATCTTGTTGTAAAAAGTTATGTAATTTTTAGCATTTTTAGAACTGTGCTTTATCCAGTTTTTGTTAAATCAGGTTTACGTAATAATGATTTTAAAATTTTAATTTATGTAGTTTTTAGTTTTGCTATTTTGATATCCACTTTATCAATTGTATTTCAAGGGGTCTATCTCCCTTTTCTTTATGATAATCCTAATCATGTTGTTTTTACCAACAGTTTATTGACAATTCCTTTAGTTAGCTTAGGTTTTATAACAATAATAGGACTGAATATTGAGGGTGATTTTAAAGAACAAAGAAATCATTATTTTTTATATCTCCTTCTGTCCATTCTTATCGTGAATCTATATACTAAAGATTTTTCAGTTGAATTTTTTTCATATGTTTTCCTTTTCTCCCGATTTGTTGACTTACATTTATTGTATACATATTCAAAAAAAGTGGGCATTTCTTTTACTTGGTTTTTCAAAATAGCACTTCAAATTTTGTTATTTTTATCAGTAAGTATTTTTTTAGACATAGTTTTCTTATACCCCTTCTTATTTATTTATGGATTTATTTTACTATCAAATATTAAAAAAATTAAAATCTGATGCATTTTTATATATATTTTTTTCTGCTATGTATGATTTCTTTTTCTATGAATGGGTTTTATTATATTAAGTTTATTTCTCTTTTTCTTTTTCATCTTTATGCAATTTGCTATATATATACCATAAGAGGCCTAAATGTTGGAGTTATTTTTTCAATTATATCTGCATTATATATTCTTGCAGGACCTGCTGACGTTTTTTTTTGGGAGAATAGTAGAGTTGAGATAGCTTCTGTAATTGACTACACTATTAAAGCTACACTCTTTTTTTCTTCATTTTATCTTATTATGATAATAGAAAAAAATGATACTTCACTACAAAAAATAAATGATCAGTTAAAAAATCTATTTAAACAAGAATCTTTATTTTTTTCCATCTTTTTTCTTGTAGGTATTTTGATTATTAATTATTTCATCGCAATACTTTCAGGATCTAATCTGTTTAATAGGATTGATTCATATGATAATCCTAATAAAATTTTTGATTTTGCTAAAATAATGTTCATGGTACTAAGCATTATTTATACATCTTTATTTGATAAAAAAAATAAAACCGTAGGTATTATGATTTTACTTTTTGCTTTATTAGAAATACTAATTTTTGGTAATAGAAGAGGATGGTTGGTTGGAATTTTACCAATTCTTTACTTAATGAAAAATCGATTTTCATTTAATTTTTTAAAATCAAATATTATTATACCATCAATCATTGTAGTATTTTTTATATTATTTCTTCCATTAACAAGAGGTGTTTCTAGCAATATCGCTTTTTTGGAATTTTTGAGTGAATTTAATTTAATTAATTGGCTAAGGCCTGGTAATACTGAATTTCTAGGAGTACATCTTATCCATTATAATATTTATAATGATATATTAGTTGATTTCAGTGGTACTTTTTTCTCATCACTTTATGATTCATTACCTAGTTTTTTTGTTGAAAGAACTGGTAATGTATTTTCGTTGAACTTCGTTAAATATTACTATCCTGAAATATATTTTATCGGAGGTGGATTTAGAGGAAGCATAATAACGGAAACCTTCTTAAATTTTTCTTATATAGGCTTAATATTTTTTGGAATATTTTTTGGTAAACTATTTTCAATTAATAAAAATTTTTATCTTATGAACAGTTTGTTAATTTATGTTTTTTCATTTTCAATAAGCTATGATTTTGTATTAATTTTTCAGCAAATTTTTCTTATAAGCATGATAATTGCTTTATTTTATTTCATAGATTTAATTTTCACAAAAATTTCAAGGAAATATTAAAAAGATGTGTGGCATTTCAGGTATAATAAGTCAAAAAAATTCAAATGATTTTTTTATTTCTGCTATGGTCAAGAGTCAGCATCATCGTGGCCCTGATAATAGTAATTATTCTATTAATGAGAATGTTGCCCTTGGTCACAATAGATTAGCTATTATTGATTGTTCAGATAAGGCGAACCAACCAATGTCTAGTAATGATAAAAAAATTCACATCGTATTTAATGGTGAGATATATAATTTTAAGGAGCTAAAGAAAAAATACTTTTCTGATGGTTCTTTTTCTTTTAATACCGATTCAGACACAGAGATTGTTTTAAAAATGTATGAAAAATTTGGTATTAATTGTATAAATCAGTTTAATGGAATGTTTGCATTTGCTATTCATGATTTAAAGAAAAAAGTAGTTTATTTATGTAGAGATCGTTTTGGAATAAAACCTTTATTTTTCTATCAAGATTCAGAGTCATTTATGTTCTCATCTGAGATAAAAGGTATTTTAAGTTGTAATTTTGTTGAAAAAAAAATAAACAAGAATGCAATAAGTGAATTCCTATTTTACGGTAATACACTAGGAGAAAATACATTATATCAAGGTATTAAAAAATTAGAATCAGGACATTTTTTAAAAATAGATTTAACAACCGAAAGATTTTTTTTAAAAAAATATTATGATATTTCATTAATCAAAAAAACAAACTTTGATTCGCAAGTTCTATTTTCTTTATTTGAAAAAAGCATTAAAAGACAAACTATTAGCGATGTTGATATTGGTATTTTCTTAAGCGGTGGTATAGATTCATCAATTGTTGCATATATGTCAAAATATATAGGTAAGGATATCACATGTTTTACAGCAAAGTTTGGAGATTATAATAAGCAAGATATTTTATTTGCAAAAAAAATTGCCAAGGAATTAAATGTAAAACATTCAATTTTTGAAATTCAAGATTTTAACGTTGATGAAACTTTTCAAAAAATGATGTACCATCATGACACACCATTTTCAGACGCAGCCAATATCCCCCTTTATTTGATGACTAAAAATTTACCTAACAACATTAAAGTTGTTCTCCAGGGAGATGGGGGAGATGAACTATTTGGTGGATATAATAGATATCAAATTATAAAGTATAGATCTATTTTAAAATATATGTTCCAATTAGGATCGCCATTTTCAAGAACTTTTAAAAGATTAAGTAGTGCATTAAATAAAAAAAATGATTACGAAAGATTTGCATATTTATTATGCGAAGATAAAAATCCAGATGAAAATATTTCCTATATGAATAAATCATTTTTTGATGATGTTAAATTTTCTGATACAGCAATTAATAGATATAAAAAAATACTTGAATCGATGTCAAATGAAAAACCTTCTTTAGATAAGTTATTCTATATGGATTCCCAAATTATTTTACCTGATATATTTTTTGAAAAAGTTGATAGATCAACAATGGCAAATGGTATTGAAATTAGAGTACCTTTTTTGGATAATGATATTTTTGAATATGTTTCAGGAATTAAAGCTGCAGATAAAATTAAATTGTTCAACTCTAAATTATTGTTAAGAAAAACATTTGAAAATAAATTTAATACACAAATTTTTAAATCTAAAAAAAGAGGTTTTGGGGTTCCATACAAGTCATGGTTAAAAAATGAACTTAAAGATAGATTTGTTGATTCCGTTCTTTCCTCTTCAAAAATGTCATATTTTTTTAATGTTAGTAAAATAGAAAAACTCTTCAACGAACATTGTATGGACAGAAAAGATAACGGATTTTTACTCTATAAGATTTTAACATTTGCTAGTTGGATTGATTTAAATGATATAGAACTTTAGAAAGTAATTGTAGTGACAATTTTATCATTTGGATTAATATCAATTTCTACAACATCAATTTTTTCTTTTTTCATGTAAGAATCAGATTTCCATCCATTCCTTTTCATTATATTTTTATTGAATGTAAGAGTTGCATATTTATTTTCAACTTTTTTATTGTAAAAATTCCATTTTGTGTTACAAATATTATTTAGTCGAAATCTAAGTATTCCATTAAAGAAGCGTTCATTAAAGACATCTGTAATAATAACTTTATCATTTGATAATTCTATTTTTCTTCTATGTTTTATTGATCTATAATCTTTTATTGAACATTCTATTTTTTGTAAATTTTTTTCTTCAAAATTGTAAAACAAATTTTTCGAGTATAACCAATCCATATATAAAAAATTACTCAATTTTCTCATGTGATCTTTATTATCAAACTCAGGTATGTTATGTCCTTTTGCCCCCCTAAAATAGTTTTTTTCTATATCTTCATTATATGAATAAGAACCTGCATCGCATAAAATATTGGTATTTTTAATATTTAGATCCAGATGAAGACTATCTGCTTGTGATGGCCTGAAATCAAAAGAAGGATATTTAAAATATATTTTAAAATTGTTATTTCGCAAGATAGCTAAACCACTATTTTTGTATAGCATGCTTACCTTTTTTGAAAAATGAAATTCATTAATTTTTATTCCCATCCATAAGCTTTTTGAATTATTATATTTGTTATTCTCAAATAGCGAGTATCCATGAAATAAATGTGCTGCAAGTTGTATAGATGGTCTAAAGTCATTATAGGGGCTACTATCAAGAGGTATCAATTTGGCTCCATCATTGTTGCCAATATTTGGGCATAAGCCATCTTTTTCTTGTGTAAAATTATATATGAAAAATATAGCGTCTTGTATTTTTTTATCCGTTTCTTTATCAAAACCATTTTCATCAAATTTTTTAGTAACTATTTTTCCAATTGATAATCCATCGAGCATAAGTCGATGATAGTTCATTGAATACTGACTAAAACCTCCATCATTAAAAATTAATTTTTTAACCCTATCTTTAATAACTTTTCTACCTTTTACTATATATTTAGCTCCATTTGAATTGTTATGTTTTAAAACTATTCCACCAGATAACAGTGCAACTGCCTCTATTAATCCATGATTATTATTCTGTGCAATACCATACTCTATCGTATGGTAAATTTTATCTAAATGAATTTTTAGTAATTGCTTTAAATCGTGTTTTAGTTTTTTATGATTATTTAGAATTATAGAAGTTGAAATTAAATTTAATAATCTTATAGATGATTCTTGCGCACAAATCCAGTTAATTCCTTTGTAGGGTTGATTATTTTCATGCCAATTCTTGATCCATTCATTTAATTTTGATAAATCTTTTTTATTTCCTAAAGCGATTCTTTGCGCAAAGTATATTGACCAGTCAAATCTTGATAATTCCCAAATATTTTTTAGGTCTTTTATGTTATTGAAAATAATTTTATTCCAATAATATTCTTGATAATTATATTCTTCATTTAGTAAATAGTCTTTATGCCAAATTGGGGGAGTTTTAGTGTTTGTACCTTCTAAATTATAACCATACATAGATATATTATTAGACCAAAGATTAGCTATTTGATAATCTTTTTCAAATAGCTTTGAATTGTCATAAAAAAAATCATTTAGTTCTAGTTGAACTGACTTGTTAGCTACTGGGTTTAAAAATATTTTAAGCTTTAATTTATATATTAAAAGAGTTAGTAGACTGCGCGGCCCAAGCTTTAATATGGTAAGAATTTTTTGATATAAATTAATTTTTCGCAGCATTAATGGAATATTTGCTTACCTCATAAATTTCATCAAAAGGTATTGGTGATGGAGAGCCATTTTTAATAGAATCAATAAATTCGATTAAACATTGTTCTTGACCTTTATCTTGAGAAAATAATTTTAGTTTTTTAAAATTATTCCAGCCATAACCGTATAAAGCCTTAAAGTTATCTAAATGCAATATTTTTTCTTCACAAAAAATCTTGATATCTTCTTTAGCATGAGATTTATTTCCATTAGAAAAATAATTAATACAGCCTATAGAACCATCTTCAAATTTCAAAGTTATTATAGCCGTATCCAATTGACCATTCTTAAGGAAAGATGTATCTATTTCTATAATTTTTTCTCCACAAAGAAATCTCATTAAATCAATATGATGACAAGCCTCTCCTATTATTCTTCCGCCTCCAATTTTTTTATCATGCACCCAATGATCTGCAGGTATAAATCCGCTATTGAACGTAAATATAAAGCTTTTAGGAGAATGACAATTTTTTAATAATTGTTTTGCTTTAGTTGTCAAAGTAGAAAATCTTCTATTGAAACCAACCATTATTTTACTATTAGATTTTTTGTAGTTTTCTTTAATTTCATTTAATTCTTCCATTGAAAGTGCTAATGGCTTTTCACAAAAAATATGTTTCTCTTTTTTAAGACATTCATTAGCAATTTCAGAGTGTAAGTTATGTCTTGTGGTAATAAAAAAAGTATTTGATAAAGATTTATTTAAAGTTTTCTCAAGATTTGTAGAGGAATTAGAAAATCCAAACTTTTTACCATTAATAGTACCACTTAATCCTTCCTTAGATATTACCGTATCAAGGTTTAAATTCATTTTTTTCAATAAAGGTAAAATATTTCTTTGCGTATAATTACCGCAACCAACAACAGATATTATAGGGTCTGTTTTGATAAATGATTTTTCTTCTATCTGGACAATATCATCAATTTTCTTTTCACTATTTGAGGAATACTCTAAAAGTATACTAATAATATTTTTGGAAGTTAATAGGGAGTCATAAGCCTTGTTAACATCATTAAACTTATACTTTTCAGTTAATAAATCATTTGTGACAATTTTTCCTTCACTCATTAATCTTAAGACAGCATCAAAATTACGCTGTTCAGTCCATCTGACATATCCAATAGGATAGTCTATTCCTTGATTTTCATAGTTATTATCATATCTTCCCGGACCATACGAGCACGATACTTGAAAGCTAATTTCTTTTTCATACAAATCTGATCTATCAAAATGTATATCTACTACACCAACAAGAATTATTTTTCCCCTCTTCCTTGTAATTTTGGAAGCTAATTTAATTGGTTCGCTAGTTTTAGTGGAAGCTGTGATAATGGTTTTATCAACTCCTATATCATTCGTATGATTTAAAGCAAAATTCTTTCCCGACCCTTCATTATCAAGTAAAAAACTTTGTGCACCAAATTTTTCTGCTAGCATTAACTTTTTCTTGTCAAAATCATACGCTATAACATTACATCCATTTGCTTTTAATATCTGTATTGTTAATAAACCTATAAGGCCAGATCCTACAACAGCCACAGTTTCTCCTAGTGTAACATTTGCTAATCTTACTCCATGCATAGCAATGCTAGCAATTACTGTAAAAGATGCTGTTTCATCTGAAACATTGTCCGGAATTACTGCACTGAGATGTTTCTGTGTTGTAACAATTTCTGCATGACAGGCATTAGAAACAATTCTATCACCTATTTGATAATTTTTAACTTCTGAACCAATGGAAATAACCCTTCCTACATTTGAATATCCTAAAGGTATTGGAGTATTTAATTTGTGATTTACAGCTTCTATTGTAGGAATTAGTCCATCAGTATTAATTTTATTGAAAACATCTTTGACTCTATCTTTTTGTTTTAGAGCTTTTTGTAAAAAATTAGACTTACCAAAGTCAAGCAACATTCTTTCCGTTCCAGAAGAAATTAAACTACATTTTGTTTCGCAAAGAATTTCTTGTTTTCCAATTGAAGGTTTAGGACAGTCTACTAGTTCAATTTTACCATCATTAATATGCTGTATGAGCTTTTTCATTACATAAACTTCCTAATCCACAAGTTAATACACATTATTGCAAAAATACTATATGAACCATCGATATAACCATCTGCATCTTTTTTAATTAATTTTGAAACTGCCAAGGGATCAAATATCCCATCCTTTTTAATTTGGTCATTTGATAATAAATCATTTTTTAAGTCTAGTAAATCTGTTGATAGCCATGCTCTTAAAGGGGCTCCAAAACCTGTCTTTGGTCGATTCATTATGCTTTTGGGTATATAGTCTTTAATTGACTCTTTTAAAAGCCATTTATTTGAATATTTTTTTTGTAATAAATGATGAGGAGCTTTTAAAGTAAATTCTACTAAATCATGATCTAAATATGGGACCCTAACTTCTACTCCATGAGCCATCCCCATTTTATCTGAATAATTTAAATTGTGGTCAGCTAAAAAATGAAGACGTTCTATGTGTAACATTTTATCTAATTTTTTAGTTTCATTTGGGAGGGTATCTATCGATGAATAAATTTCACCATCATATTTTGTTGATTTATCAATAAATAAATTTGATACAATATCTTTATCAAGCCAATTAAAATAATTTATTATTCGTTGATTATCATTGTTCTGGATATTGTCTAAATATTTTTTTATTCTTCGTTGGCTTGCATTCCTTGTATCTAGGTATGTGGAGCTGTTTGATAAATATTTCCTTAATTTTTTTGGTATATAATTAATATAACTATCTAATTTTATTGCTGTATGTCTCCTATAGCCCGTAAATATATCATCTGCGGCTGTTCCTCCGATTAGAACACTTATACCCATTTTTTTTGCGTATTCTGCAATATAATATGTATTAAGACAGGCAGGATCTCCATTAGGTTCGTCCATGAAATATATCATTTTTTCTAAATCTTGAGATATTGTATTTTTTGTACTAATAGTGTTTAGATTTACATCCAAGTAATCTGCCATAATTTGGGCATATTTATAATCACTAGTAAATCCATCTTTTGATTTTTCATTTAAATCGTCATCATGTATTGTAAAGCACTCAAGCTTTTCGTTTAATATATTATTAGAGATTGATACTATGGCAGACGAATCTACGCCTCCAGACAAGAAAAATCCTACAGGTACATCAGAAACTAGTTGCCTTTTTACTGCTTTTTCTATTTTTTCCTTACATTGTTCAATAATATCTGATTCTTTCAATGTCATTTTTTCTAAAGAGGGTTGAAATGATTTATAATGAAATTTTTCAATCTCTTTTTCGTTATTTATAATTATACCATGTCCTGGAAGAAGTTTTTTGATATCTGAAACAATTGTTTCTTCGCCTGGAGACCACATAAATCTTACATGACATTTGGCTGATTTGATATTGATATTTTTTTCTACGAGATTGCAAGATAGTAAAGTTTTCATTTCGCTTGAAAATGCAAAACTATTCTTTTTATAAGAATAATAAAGAGGTTTGACTCCTAAAGGATCACGAAAAAGATATATCTTATTTTGCAAATTATCTCTAATAGCAAATGCAAAAATTCCATTCAGGCTTTTTATAATTTTTATTCCATGCTTTGCAAAAGATTCTAATATAATCTCCGTATCTGATAAACCTCTTAAGTTATATTTTGGTCCCAAGAACTTTTCTTTGACGTTTTGAGTATTATATAATTCCCCATTATAAACAATAGTATATCTTTCATCTTTTGAAGTCATTGGCTGTGCACCTGTTGGACTTAGATCTCTAATTGCAAGTCTGGTGTGCAAAAAGAGACAATTTTTATCTTCCCAATGCATTATTCCGTTGCTATCTGGTCCTCTGTGCTTAATTGACTCTATACCATAATTTTTTAATTCTTGAAGTTGACTCTTACTGTTACCAAAATATCCCGCAATTCCACACATAATTATTAAAGTATCCTCATAAATTTTTGTTTAGCTGATTTAACACTAAACCTTTTTTCTAATTGATTATAAGCATTTTCAGTCATTTCTTTCCTTAATTTAAAATTGTCTAATAAAAGAATTGTATCTTCTAAATCTTTTATGTTCTTTGCAGCAAACAATAACCCATTTTTCTTATGTTGGATTATATCCGGTAGCGATGTTGTATCAGATGCAACAATGCTCAGCTTATGCATCATAGCTTCAAGGATAGCATTTGGAAATCCTTCTGAATGTGAAGGAAAGATAAAAGCATCACAGGATTTAAATAAATTTAATTTTTCATCTCCGCTTATCCAACCTTTCAAAATAATATTATTTTTTCCAGAAGATTCAATTTTATCTCTAATCTTATTTATATCTTTTCCATCACCACAAATATAGAATATAAATTTCATGCTTGGTACTTTTTGCGCTGCTGCTATCAAATCAAAAATACCTTTTTCTCTTGTAATCCACCCCAGATAAAGAACTTTAATAGGACTATTATTCAATATTTCTTTATTATTTAGTTTTATATCTATCCAATTATTTATTACAATTAATTTTTCATATTTCAAACCATGTCTGGAAAATTGATCTTTCCAAAATTGACTTTGACAAACAATATGATTTGAGAAAAAACCAATTATTTTTAAATACATTTTTAATAAAATTGATTTATCCAATTGTTCTAGGAGGTATCCTGATCTAGGACAAAAAATAACATTCCTCATTAATAATTTGCCTATTATTGCCATCAGTCCCTTCTCAATAAAACTAAGCCCATCAGCAGAAAAAATTATGATTGATTTGCAGGTAGGAGCCAAAAATAAAAAAAAGACTATTCTTTTCATGGCAAAAAAAGCTCTTATGAAAAGATTGGGTGGAGGAATGCTGATCATTGTGGAATCTATTTTTATTACTTTGTAATGGCTTTTTAAAGCTTTTTCTAGCAAAATAGATGCGGTGTTTTGTCCACCTTTAACAGTATTACTTTTTTTAAAAGATCCGACGAATAAGATTCTTTTCTTTTTTGGCATTATAGTTTTCTTAATTAAAGTTATTTATGCTAATATAATACAAACATGAAACTAAAAAACTATGAAAAAATCAAATCTTAAATTTTTACACATAGTAGGTGCTAGACCAAATTTTGTTAAGGCCTTCCCTCTAATCAAATATTTAAATGAAGATGATGATATGACTCAAGTTCTAATTCATACAGGACAGCATTATGATTATCAAATGTCACAGTCATTTTTTGACACATTTGAAATTAAAAAGCCTAATTATTTTTTAGATATAGGACATTATGATCCAATCATACAGATAGGAAAAATTGTTGAAAAGATGTATAAAATTTTAGTTGCAGAAAAGCCAGATTTAGTAATTGTTTATGGCGATGTTAATTCTACTGTAGGAGCTACAGTAATTGCAAAAAGATTAAATATTGATGTAGTTCATGTGGAAGCTGGTTTACGATCTTTTGATATGGATATGCCAGAAGAAATTAATAGACTTATTGTTGATAAATTATCTGACTTGCTTTTAATACACTCAGAATCTGCAAAAGAGAATTTGATAAATGAAGGAGTAAGTAAAAACAAGGTTAAATTTGTTGGTAATATTATGATTGATAGTCTCGTAATGATGAAAAATAAGATTAATAAATCAATTCTTAAAAAATATGATCTAAAAGAAAAAGAGTATTGTCTTCTTACAATGCATAGACCATCAAATGTAGATCATATATCAACGAGAAATTTAAATATTGATTTCATAAATCAAGTTTCTAAAAAAATTAAAGTGATTTGTCCCGTTCATCATAGAATGAAAGATATGATTACAAAATTAGATAATAATAATTTTATCGGTATTGAGCCTTTAAATTACATTGATTTTCTTAGTTTGGAAAATTATGCAAAATTTGTTATCACAGATTCTGGCGGAGTTCAGGAAGAAACATCTTTCTTGAATGTTCCTTGCTTCACCTTAAGAGAAAATACGGAAAGACCGGTAACAATTGATGTAGGTACAAATAAATTAATTGACAATAATTACAATGATTTCGAAAAAAAATTACATTTAGCATTATCAAATATTAAGAAAAAAAAGTCCACAAGAATTCCTCTCTGGGATGGTGCCACTTCAAAAAGAATTAAAAGAGAGTTATTAAATTATATAAAAGATAAATAGTGAAGATTGCATATCTACATGACTACTTTACAACACCTCAGGGTTCATCGGGAACCAGATCATATGAATTTGCCAAAAGACTAGTTAAATGTGGTTATGAGGTATCAATTTTATGTACAAATCATGATAGATTCTTTCATGAAGATAAGGAATTTAATAATGATATAAGAAAATTAAACATTGATGGAATAAATGTTATACAATTTAATGTTCCCTATTCAAACAAGTTAAGCTTTAATAATAGAATGATAGCCTTTCTTAAGCAATCATATCTCTCTGTAAGATATTTATTTAAAAATGAATTTGATATCGTATATGCTTCTTCACCACCAATTTCTTCAGGTTTAACAGCAATTATTTACAAAATATTTAAAAGGAAGAAAGTTATTTTTGAGATAAGAGATTCATGGCCTGAAGTCCCGATAAAGCTTAAAGTCTTAAAAAATCCAATAATAATTTTCTTAAGTAAATTGTTAGAGAAATTAATATATAAATTTTCATCCGCTTTTGTCGTTCTTTCTCCTGGAGCTGGAGATAGAATTCGAGAGCTTGGTTTTGATAAAAAAGATATAGTGCTTATTCCTAATGGCTGTGATACTGAATTTTTTAAACCAATTTTCAACAAAGAATATAAAAGTATTAATGCAGTTTATTTTGGAGCTCATGGTTATGCAAATGGGTTAGACTATGTTATAAATTTTTCTAAATGGTTACAGAAAAATCAATTTTCTGATACTTTAAAAATTAATATACATCTGATTGGAGATGGTATGCTTAAACAAAGTCTAATATCAGAAGCTTCAAATAGTAGCATTGAAAATATATTTTTTCATGCTCCCGTAATGAAAGAGGACTTACCTAATTTTCTTAAAAAAATAAAAGCCAATGTTGGCTTACAATTATTAAGAAATGAAGAAATTTTTTATTACGGAACATCTCCAAATAAATTTTTTGACTATCTTTCATTAGGTTTGCCTGTAATCAATAATTACGAAGGATGGGTAGCTAATATGATATCGGATAATAGGCTGGGGCTAGCAGTAGAACATAATTCTTTTGAAGAGCTTTATAATGCTTTTATTACCTTAAGTGATGAAGGAAAAAGTTTAAGTTTTTCAAAAAACGCTCGCAAATTTGCTGAAAAAAATTTTTCCAGAGAAATACTTTTTGAAAAACTAAAAAAATTAATAGAAAATGTATAATTTTGTAAAAAAGATATTTGATTTTTCATTAAGTCTTTTATTAATAATTTTGTTTTCTCCAATTTTAATTTTTATAAGCATCCTTGTTTATTTTGATCTAGGCGCTCCAATTATCTTTAAGCAAGCAAGAGGTGGTTTTAATGGGGAGCCGTTCACTATAATTAAATTCAGAACAATGAATAACCATGGAGATTTAAATCCATCTAAAATAAATGATAAAAAAAGAACGACAAAGTTGGGTGCAATTTTAAGAAAATTTAGCCTAGATGAACTTCCAACTCTTATAAATATTATAAAAGGAGAAATGAGTTTTGTAGGCCCTAGACCTTTACTATATGAGTACAAAAAGTATTATAATGACGATCAGAATAAAAGATTTTTAGTAAAACCTGGAATTACAGGGTGGGCTCAGGTGAATGGTAGAAATCAATTATCTTGGGAAGAAAAATTTAATCTTGATAATTGGTATATAAATAATCAGTCTTTACTATTAGATTGTAAGATAATAGTATTAACTGCAAAAAAAATTTTCTTGAACAGAGATGTAAATTTTGATAATTCCAAAGATGACATTAAGTTTAAAGGATCAAATGAAAATAATTAAAGCTGACACAAAAAGATTTTCTAATTGGGAAGTCCCAAGTATGGAGCACGGAAAACCTACAAAATATGGATGGATAGTTCATCACCCTGAAAATTTAAAATTAGGAAGATTTACAGATATTGGAGCGTTTACCTATTTGAATGCCTTATATCATATTGAAATTGGTGAATATGCTCAGTTTGGTTCTCACTGTTCAATATATTCATACTCTTCAATTGATGAAAAAAAAGGAAAAGTAATTATTGGATATAATGCAAGAATTGGTTCTCATACAACTATTATGCCTGGTATTACAATTGGTGAAAATGCAATAGTTGGTGCAAATAGTTTTGTTACAAAAAATATACCTAAAAATACATTCTTTGCTGGGTGTCCAGCAAAATTAATTAAGGAGTTACATGAATAGTTGGCCACATTTTTATCCTGAAGATATTAAAAAAGCTACCGAAATACTAAAATCAGGAAAAATAAATTATTGGACGGGATCTGAAGGCAGAGAATTGGAAAAAGAATTTTCATCTTATGTGGGAGTTGAGCATTCCGTTGCAGTTGACAACGGTACAAATGCATTAATTCTAGCAGCTCACGCATTGGGAATTTCTCGCGGTGATGAGGTAATCATGAGTCCAAAAACTTTTGTTGCAAGCGCTTTTAGTGTAATGCATTTAGGTGCAAAACCAGTTTTTATTGATATTGATAGAAATACTCAAAATATGGACCCAGATTTGATTGAAGCTGCAATTACTCCAAATACAAAAGCTATTATGGCAATTCACTTAGCTGGTTGGCCATGTGAAATGGAGAAAATTCAAGAAATTTGCAATAAACATAATTTATTTTTAATTGAGGATTGTGCTCAAGCGCATGGAGCTAAGTATAATGGAAAATCTGTTGGATCATTTGGAGACGTAAATGCATGGTCTTTTTGCCAAGATAAAATAATGACAACAGCTGGAGAAGGTGGAATGGTTACTACAAATAATAAAGACTATTGGTCTTCTGTTTGGTCTTTTAAAGATCATGGTAAAAGCTATGACACTGTATACAATAAAGAACATCCTCCAGGATTCAGATGGCTACATGAAGATCATGGCACAAATGCCAGAATGACAGAAATTCAGTCAGCAATTGGACGTCTTCAACTTAAAAAATTAGATTCATGGATTGATAAAAGAACGCGCTTATCTAATATTTTTAATGATGCTTTTAAACATCTAGATGGATTAAGAATTGCTTTACCGCCATCGCATATAAAGCATGCATACTATAAATATTATGTTTTCACTGAACCTGAAAAGTTAAAACCAGAAAAAGATAGAGATTTCATTATGAATTCATTGAATGATTTAGGAATTGCATGTTATAGTGGAAGTTGTAGTGAGATTTATAAAGAAAAAGCATTTGACAAAATGTTTTCTAAACAGAAACCTTCATTAAAAGTTGCTAAAGAGCTTGGTGAAACATCATTGATGTTCCTTGTTCATCCAACAATTCATGAAGATGACATTTATAAAATTTGTGATAAAACAGAAAAAATTATTAAACAATGTCTAAGATGAGAATTGATAATATGAATGAAAATATAAAGCCAATTATTAAGTTTTTAATTGATATAATCATCTCTTTATTTTCATTAATAATTTCTTACGCTTTCTTATATAGTTTTAAATTTGTTGGAAATAATGCCGTTGATATTTTCTATCAATTCAGCCTTTTTATGTTTGGTTATATAATTTCCTCATATTTAACAAAGAACTATGCATCAATTTGGGCATATGCTAGTTTAAATGAAATTTTTAGGTTATCATCGAATGTTTTAATATCCTTCCTCATTTTAATTATTTTTGCTTTTTCCTTTGGATTTGAGATTAATTTCAAAGCATTAATCCTTTTTTATCTTTTATTCAGCTTTTTTGCAGCAAATGCAAGGCTTTTAAGAAGATTTATTAATGAAAGAGAAGATGTTTTATTTGGAACTAAGAATACTATTATTGTTGGTGCCAATAAAAAAACTAATGAATTTTTAAAAAATCCGCATAATAGAAATTCATATAATATTGTTGGAATTTTAGATGACAAGTATGAAAAAGGAAAAAAGATTTTTAATTATGACGTAATTGGTAATACAGCTGAGTTGAAAAATATCATTAAAGAGCTTGATATTGAGATTGTAATATATTCAGGTATCTTTGATGATAATATTTTCCTGAAAAAAAGTTTATTGAGAGAAGTTGTTAATTTAAGTGTTTCATTTTTAACTATTGATCAGTCCTTGAAACAAGATATTCCTTTATCGCTTTCAAGCATGGATCAAGTTAAGGAAATTGAGGATACACTTTTACATAAAGTAGAATCTGAAAAGTCAAAAAATATATTGGTTACTGGAGGAGCTGGTTATATCGGTATTCATTTAGTTCAAATGCTCTTAGATGATAACTATAATGTAACAATTTTGGATAATTTTACATTTGGCAAAAATTCCATTAATCACATAAAAGATCACCCAAAATTAACTGTTATTGATGGTGATGTTGCAAATATTAAACACTTAGTAAAAGCGGTTAAAGATAATAAATATGTAATTGCACTTGCAGCAATTGTAGGTGACCCTGCTAGTAGTATTGATGCGGAGGAAACGCTTAATTTAAATTATGAGAGTTCAAAAATTTTAACAGAAATATGTAATTTTTACGAAGTTGAAAAGTTAGTGTTTGCATCGAGTTGTAGTGTTTATGGTGCAAGTACGTCTGGATATTTGACAGAAGATTCTCCATTAAATCCTGTGTCTCTATATGCGAGGACTAGAATATATTCAGAAAACTATATCCTAGATAATAGTAAAATTACCAGTCCAACAATATTAAGGCTTTCAACAGTATTTGGTTTTTCACCAAGAATGAGATATGATTTAGTAGTTAATACCTTATTAATAAGAGCATTGCGTGATAAGAAATTTAGTGTTTTTGGAGGCGATCAGTGGAGACCATTTATTCACTGCAAGGACGTAGCAAGAGCATTCAAACTAGCTATAGAATCAGACAAAAAAGTAACTCACAAACAAATATTTAATGTTGGTTCAGATGACATGAATTTCACAATTGATCAAATTGGAGATAAAGTTTCAGCTAAATTCCCGGAGTCAGAATACAATACAGTAGATGAGGATGTTGACAAAAGAAATTATAAAGTCTCGTTTAATAAAATTGTCACACAATTAGGATTTAAGAAAAAATATGATATTGAAACGGGTTTGGACGAAATGATAGAAAAAATTAGTCAAGACGATTCATTATTGGATTATGAAGACAAAGTTTATTCAAATTTTTCTCAACTTAAAGATTCATTTTCGGAATCATAGTTTGAACAACTAATTCTCCAATTGCCAATGAAGCAGTAAGACCTGGTGAATCAATTCCTATCAGATTAATTAAATTCGGAAATCCATTTTTATTCTCTTCGTTTATATAAAATTCAGAAAAATTATCATTTGTAAAAAAAAGTTTTGGTCTTACACCTGAATAATCAGGAGTCAAATCATCAAACTGTAAATCTTTTATATAGTCCTTAGCACTGTCAAAAAATTGCTTTTGAGAATTTTCATTTACGGTATAATCAAAATTATTTGCTTCAACTTTTTCATAATCAGGTCCTATTTTGGTTCTACCTGTCGAATCAAAACTTATATGAATGCCTAAAGAGTCATCTGGTTGTGGAAGAGAGTAAACTAATCTGTTAAATCTATTTCTCCACTTTGAACTTAATGCAAAATAGGAACCTTTATAAAATTTTAATGATGGTATTTGAAGCTTTTGATTCATTATTTTTTTTGCTATAGTGTAACTGTTTAATCCTGCACAATTAATAATACTTGAAGTATTGATTGTCTCAATTTCTTTATTTTTTCTTTGAATTTGTAATTCATATACATCTCTTCTTTTTTTTATTTCAAGAGCATTACTTTCAAAGATAAATGTGCAATAATCTGAGGCAATTCTAAATAAATGATTCATATAGTCATGTGAATCAATTACTCCAGAGGATTCAATATATATAGATTTATCTGAAATTATATGTTGNTCNATTTTTGNAGATTGTTCAGATGTTAAAANATCAAATTCAATTTCTTTNTTTATAAGTGATTCAGTAAATGAGTTAAAATTATCAATTTCTTCTTCTTTTGATACAACAATCTTACCACAATTTTTGTACCAAATTCTATTTTCATCACAAAACTTATAAATCAGTTCATTACCCCTTTGACATAATTGATATTTTAGGCTGTCTTGCGGATTGAAAATTCCAGAATGAATTACCTCGCTATTACGACTTGAAGTAACCTTCCCAAAATTATCTTCTGAATCAATAGCAAGTACGCTCAATTTTGTTTTTGATAAAAAATGAGCAATAGATAAACCTACAGCCCCAGCACCAATTATTGTTACATCAAATTCTGGTTTTTTAGACATTAGTACCTATATTCATCTTTTTTGAATGGTCCATTTATGTTAACCCCAATGTATTTTGCTTGGTCTTTAGAAAGCTTTGTCAGATCTGCATCTAGATGTTTTAAATGAATTCTAGCAACTTCTTCATCTAGCTTTCTAGGTAAATCATATATTCCTGTTTTAGGTTTATTCTTTGCTAAAAATACTTGAGCTAACACTTGATTTGAAAAGGAGGTAGACATCACAAAACTAGCATGCCCTGTTGCGCATCCTAAATTGACTAATCTACCTTCTGCTAATATGAATATTTGTTTTCCATTTTTAAAAGTATATCTATCAAGCTGTGGTTTTATTTGATCTCTTTTAGCATTTGACTTGTTTAATGCATCAACCTGGATTTCATTATCAAAGTGCCCAATATTACAAACGATTGCTTGATCCTTCATTTTTTTCATATGTTTTAAGGTGATGATATCTTTATTTCCTGTAGTTGTTACAAAAATATTTCCTCTATCTAAAACATCTTCTAATCTTCTTACTTCAAATCCCTCCATCGCTGCTTGAAGTGCACATATTGGATCAATTTCAGTTACAATAACTTTACATCCATATGACTTCATTGATTGCGCCGAACCTTTACCAACATCTCCGTAACCACAAACAACAACGGTTTTCCCAGCAAGCATTATTTCTGTAGAGCGTTTAATGCCATCAGCTAGGGATTCTCTGCAACCATAAAGATTATCAAATTTAGACTTAGTTGCTGCATCATTTACATTAAATGCCGGAAATAGCAATGAAGCATCCTCAACCATTTGTTGAAGACGAGCAACTCCTGTAGTAGTTTCTTCTGAAACACCTATAATTTCAGGAACAATGCTATGCCAATGATTAGGATTTTTTTGATGTACTTTTCTTAAAAGTTTTTCAATTACTATTTCTTCATCAATTTTTGTAGTGATTTTTGGAACCTTTTTATTTTCATTATAATATTTTTCCAGCTGATATCCTTTGTGAATAAGTAGTGTTGCATCTCCACCATCATCAACAATAAGATTTGGACCTAAATTATTTCTAAATGTCAAAGCTTGTAATGTACAATCCCAATATTCTTCAAGGGTTTCACCTTTCCATGCAAAAACTGGGGTTTTAGTTTTTGCAATTGCAGCAGCAGCTTCGTCCTGTGTAGAGAAAATATTACAACTTGCCCACCGTACTTCAGCACCAAGGTCTTTTAAAGTTTCTATAAGTATTGCTGTTTCTATCGTCATATGTAATGAGCCGGTAAGCCTTAAGCCTTTCAAGGGTTTAGATTTAGAATATTTTTTTCTTAATTCCATTAAACCTGGCATTTCCTTTTCAGAAATCTCAATCTTATCTCTACCTAACTTAGCTAATTTGATGTCTTTAATTTTATATGGTAAAGATTCAACAATCTTTTTGGATTTAATCTTCGTTTTACTTTTTGTTTTAATTGATTTGTTTGTTTCAGTTGTTTGTAATCTCATTTGTCCTCTTAAAAGTTTAATTGATTAGCCATATCAGTATTTTCCCAAGCAAGATGGTTTTTACCAAAATGACCATAATTTGTAGTTTCAGTTAGGTCTAATTTAAATAGATTAAATTTTCTAATGATACCTAAAGGNGTCAAATCAATATTTTGATAAATCCAATCTGATATATCATTCCTAACTTTACCGTCACAATAGACATAAAGTGATACAGGCTCTTTAACACCTATAGCGTAACTAAGTTGAATAGTAGCATTTTGTGAAACTCCTGAAGCTACAATATTTTTAGCTAGATATCGTGCCATGTATGCGCCACTTCTATCGACTTTTGTGCAGTCTTTTCCACTAAAGGCTCCTCCACCNTGAGGTGCATANCCACCGTATGTATCTACAATGATTTTTCTTCCTGTAACTCCAGTATCACCATCTGGTCCACCTGTTACAAAATTACCAGTTGGGTTTACTTTAAAGATAGTATTATTATCACACATATCACCCAATTCTGGCTTGATAATTTGCTCTATTCTCTTTTGAACTTCAGCAGGATTATCTTTTAAATCTTCACTATGTTGGGTGCTGCAAATAACGTTTGATATTCTCATAGGTTTGTTCACATTGCTGTATTCGATTGTTACTTGCGCTTTTCCATCTGGACCNATCCAGTTTTCTCCATTACGTCTTGCAATTGAGAGTGCTTTCGTAATTTTATGGCTATAGTAAATTGCACTTGGCATAAATGAATCATTTTCATTACAAGCATATCCAAACATCATTCCTTGATCACCAGCTCCGAAGTTATCAGTTCCTTTTGCGATGTCAATACTTTGATTATGAATTAAGTTTTTAAAAGATAATGTATTCCAATGAAAGTTTTCTTGTTCATAACCGATATCTTTGACCGTTTGTCTAACTAATTGTTCAATTGAGTCAGTGTTATCAATTAAGCTCGTTTTAACTTCTCCAGCAATGGTTACCATATTCGATGAAACCATTGTCTCGATAGCAGCTCTATAACTCTCATTTTGATCGATTAAATAATTTGCCACATTATCTGAAATTAGATCGGCGACTTTATCAGGATGCCCCTCTGTGACGGATTCAGATGTAAATAAATAGTTCTTCATCGGTTTTTTTTTATCCAATCATGTTTTGTGTAATCAACGGTAATTTCATCACCTGAATTTATGTTTGATAAAGTAATAATTTTAATAAAATCTCCATCATACACTGCTTTACAGTTTGGCTTTTTTGAATGATTAAAAAATCCCCCTAGAGGAGTTCTGATATATCCGTGAGAAAATCTATCATCTTTTACGTGTGATATTCCAAGTTCAGTGTCTGATGATATTTCAGTTATTGCAAAAAGACCCAATCCATGAATAGGAGACCTTTTAATTGTTAAACTAGACGCTAGAGGCTCAAACGTCTTTAATTTTTCAAAATTTGACACGTGAAATAATATAATTATTTAAACTGATAATAAATGTTTTTTTTATTGTGTAATTAGAATATATTCGTCTCGAAATGAAGGCAAATCTAGGAAATCCTATTTAATGAGTTTAATTAATCAAATAATCTTATTGCAAGAAGTTGATAATAAATTATTTGAGATTGAAAAATTACTTGGGGATTTACCCTCAAAGGTTGAAGAGCTCACTCAAAATGAAGATGGTGTTAAAACATCACTTCAGAATAAAGAAAATGAATTAAGAGAAACATCTGTTTTAATTAGCACCAATGAAACTTTAGTAGAAACAACTTCTGCAAAAATTAATTCTTTAAAAGATAAACTTATTGATGGCTCAATAAGTACCAACAAAGAATATGATGCTATGATGGAAACTATAGATTTTGAGAAGAATCTTTTGTCCGAAAAAGAAAATGAGCTTATTGAGCTTATGAGTAAAAAAGAAGAGCTATCAAAAGAAATTGAAGAAGATAAATCTTCCCTTGATGGCATTATTTCAGAGCTCAATACTAAAAAAGATTCTTTAAATGCTAAAATGCAAGAGGTGTCAGAAGAACAAAATGCATTAAAGTCTGAAAGAGATTCGGTTGCTGAAAATATAGATTCTGATACAATGTCAAAATATGCTGAGATCTATGAAGCTCGAAAAGGATTAGTTGTAGCTGAAATTTTAGATAATAGTTGTGAAGGGTGCGGTGCTATGGTTCCCCCACAAAGTGTTAATGAGGCACTGTCACAAAATATCGTTTTTTGTGGCAATTGTAGTAGATTTCTTTTCAAAT